>JACPDP010000034.1 GCA_016183945.1 Magnetospirillum sp. | reverse complement strand
CGCGGCGGTCAGGTGTTCTATGTCTGCCCGCGACTGGCCGACATCGACCGCGTCGCCGAGCGGCTGGCCAAGCTGGTGCCCGAGGTCAAGGCCGCCGTCGCCCACGGCCGCCTCACCCCCGTCGAGCTGGAAGAGGTGATGACCGCCTTCGGTGACAAGCAGTACGACGTACTGCTCTCCACCAACATCATCGAATCCGGCCTCGACATGCCGTCGGTCAACACCCTGATCATCCACCGCGCCGACATGTTCGGGCTGGGGCAGCTCTACCAACTGCGCGGCCGCGTCGGGCGAGGGAAGGTGAGGGGCTACGCCTATTTCACCCTGCCCAGCGACCGGGTGCTGTCGAAGGCGGCCGAAAAACGGCTGCAGGTGATGCAGGCGCTGGATTCGCTCGGCGCCGGTTTCCAGCTTGCCAGTCACGACCTTGACATCCGCGGCGCCGGCAATCTGCTGGGCGAGGAGCAATCGGGCCACATCCGCGAGGTCGGCATCGAGCTCTACCAGCAGATGATCGAGGAAGCGGTGGCGGCGGCGCGCGGCGGCCACGGCGGCGTTGCGGTGGAGGAATGGTCGCCGCAGATCGCACTGGGCACGCCGGTGCTGATTCCCGAGACCTTCGTTGCCGACTTGTCGGTGCGCCTCGGGCTCTACCGCCGCATCGCCGCCGTGGCCGACCGCGCCGAGATCGACGCCCTGGCGGCCGAGCTGGTCGACCGTTTCGGCCCGTTGCCGGCCGAGGTGGAGAACCTGCTGGAAGTGGTCGCCATCAAGGCCCTGTGCAAACAGGCCGGCGTCGAGAAGGTCGATGCGGGACCGAAAGGAGCGGTGGTCACCTTCAGGAGGAACACCTTCGCCAATCCGGCCGGATTGGTCCAGTTCATCAGCCGCCAGTTGGGCTCGTGCAAGCTGCGGCCCGACCACAAGCTGGTGTTCATGCGCGGCTGGGAGGACCCGAAGCACCGGGTCGAGGGGATGCAGAAGCTGATGGGCAAGCTGGCGGAACTGGCGGCAGGGTAGGGGCTCGCCACTTGGGGTCATCGCAGCGGGACAGGTGCTGCGCGCTGACGATCGCCGTTTCCCGCGCGATGGCCATGTAGCGGGCGCGGTGGATCCGCTGTTCGCGATCCGCCCCGACATCGAGGGTGCGGACGTCGTTGAGCCGTTCGGCGAGCGTGGCAAGGTTTTTCTGGGTGGGCGCCTCCGACCATTCCCGAAGCCACGCCATGACGGTGCGGCCCTTCGCAGGCTCGCCGCAGTCACGCCCTCACGGACCTAAAGGACGAACCGGGCGTCCACCTCGGCATAGGGGGCGACGACCTGCTCAGGGGTGCGGGATAGCAGCCCAAGTTTTGCCAGTTCCTCCACGTCCTTATGGACATTCTTGTAGTCGCGGTGCAGGTCGGCCGCCAACGCCTTGACGTTGCGGACCTGGTGGTGGCGGACATACCGCAACAGGTCCAACCGCTTCGGCGTCAGGGCCGCCAGGAGGGCCGGCAGGTCATGGAAGGTGATGTGGGTCTCGTTGACGGCTTCCCCGCGCTCGGCGCGATGCCATGCGTCGATGAGCCGCTGCCCCATGTCTTCCAGGGTGCCGACATGCACTTTGACGGTATCGCTCATAGGTCACCTCGAAACTTTCTCACATCGGCCACGAAGTCCGCCATCAGGGCTTCCACCGTGGTGAAGACATAGGGTTCTTCCCGGCCTTCGGTATGGCGGTGATCGCCCTTGCCACGCTCGTTGTCATATCCGACCAGCCGTTGACCAGGGTAGCCGTAGAACAGGCTGTATTTCAGGCCGTGTGCGCTTCCCTGAACCGGCTTGGGCACCTGCCATATGGTCAGTTCGGCGATCGCGCCGTCCGGATAGTCCTTCCGATCGTAGAAGATGCACATGGCTTTTATATGGTGTCTTATACCATAACCGCAATATGGTGCCCAGAACCATACGGCGCGGGCCCACATATCCATCCAGTGATGCCGTGGCGGCAGCCCGTCCGTGGTCAGGCGCACCAGCAGCGACATGATCGGTCGCCCGGTCCTGGCGTCGGCGAAGCCGGTGTGCGCGTGCCTGGTGGTCAACAGACCGCGCTCCACCAGGGCAGACCAGGTGGCACCGGTGCCCTGGTTGACCAGGCCGGCCTTGCGGCTGCGCGGCGCCGAGGAAAGCGAGGAGGCCGCCCTCCGGCCATCGAGCCAGAGGAGCTGGAGGCGGTCATCGCGGCATTGGATGCCGGCACCAGCAAGGCGGCCGTCCCGCACCTTCGGCATCGCCCGCAGCACGTCTTGCCCGGGCGGGCTGGACAGGTCCAGCCACGCGCGGCCAAGCGTCCTCACAAACGTGAGGGCTGCGTGTTCACCCGTCGTTCCTTAGCGTACAATTCTGGGAAGATTCTGCGATGACCCCCACCCTTCAGCTGAACACGACTTCCGTCTCGCTTTCCCGCACGATGTCGATCAGTCGCAGCAGGATGTCGGGCTCCTGCGCCCCGGCCAGGGCATAGCTGCCGTCGAGGATGACGCAGGGAACGCCGTTGACGCCCATGCGGTGAGCCCGGGCGTTGTCGTTCATCACGGCGTTGATGTCGGCGTCGGAATAGAGGTAGCGGGCGGTGTCCTGCTCGGGCAGGCCCAGGCCGGCGGCGATGTCCAACAGCAGCTCGATATCGCCGATATCCTGGCCTTGCGTGAAATAGGCGGCATAGAGCGCCTCCACCGTTTCCGCCTCGCGGCCGAGTGAACCGGCGAAGCGGATCAGGCGGTGCGAATTCAGTGAATTGGGCGTGCGCAGGATGCGGTCGAAGGAGAACTCGATGCCTTCCGCCTTGCCCGCCGCCGCCACCGCACCGTGGATGCGCTGCACCCTTGCCTGGCCGCCGAACTTGCGGTCGAGATAGGCGCGACGGTCGACCCCGTCCAGCGGGATGTCGGGGTTGAGCAGGAAGGGACGCCAGAGGATGTCGACGCGGGCATGGGGCCGTGCCTTCAGCGCGCGCTCGAAGCGGCGCTTGCCGACATAGCACCAGGGGCAGACGGTGTCGAAGATGAACTCGATCCGCAAGCTCTTCTCCCCCAGTTTGGTTTTGCCCCTCGCCGGGTGCAGGCTCCGCCTGCTTGGCCGCCGCCGCAATGGCGGCTGAGAGTGTCTCGACCCGATCGAGCCTCGCCTTAGTCCAGATTACGGTGGGCGCGGGCCACCAGCGAGGCCATGTCGTCGCCGAGGCGGGCATCGGTGCAGCCGACCTGCACCCACACCTTGACAGGCTGATAGACTTCGCGCACCGCGAAATCGGTATAGGCCAGCACACCGGCGATGCGGTGCATCACCACCTCGGCCTCGGCCAAGGGCGTATCGGGCAGGGCCACGGCGAACTTGTTCCGGTCGTAATGCGCCGTGACGTCCTCGGCCCGCAGCAGTCCGCCGATCCATTGCGACAGTTGCAGGGTCAGGTGCTCGCCGGCGTCCTCGCCGAACTGGCGGCGCACGCCATCCAGGTTGGGGACGTAGAAGAAGACCACCGTCAGGTGCCGGTCGTGGTTCAACGCGATATCGAGGCGGTTCTGCAGATACTTGTCGAAGAAGGCGCGCGAATAGGACCCGGTGGCGGGATCGCGGGTGGCGGGCGCCAGGCTGTCGAACATGGCGCCGCGAATGCTCCAGCGCAGTTGCTGGCGCCGCACCAGGGTCAGCACCGCCGCGCGCAGCCCCGACGGATCGGTGGGCCGGAAGAACACCCGCGAGGCACCGCGCCGGTAGGCCTCCACCTTGGAGACGCCGGAATCCGCCACCAGCACCATGGGCAGGTTGAACAGGCGCGGATTGTTGCGCACCTGCGAGCAGAAGTCGAGCATGCCATCGGGCTCTTGCCCGACACACATCACCGCGGCGTCGAACGGGCGCCGGGTCAGCATCTCCTCGGCCTCGTAGAGGTTGCCAGGGGCCAGCACATCGGCCTCGGCACCCAACAGCGCCAGAATACCGTCGCTGTCGGAGCCGATCAGCAGGATGGAAGGGCGATCGCCCGGCGAGGCCCGCACCCGGTCGCGCGCCTGAACGCCGAACTGGCGGGCGACGATGGCGCGCTGGCGCAGTTCGGAATGCATCGTTGCCAAACGCACCAGCGGGCGCAGGCGGGCGAAGAATTCGGAATCGTCGATGTCCCAGCCGATGACGCCATCAAGTCCGGCGTCGAGCGCGCGGACGGCGATGGCGGTTTCGCCTTCTTTCGCCAGAACGACCACCGGGATGTCGGCGGTGGCGGGATCGGCCTTCAATGCCTGACCCAGGGTGATGGGGTCGCCACCCGGCTCGCCGATCAGCACCAGATCGGGGCGGTCGGCCTCGGCCTGGGCGAGCCCCTTGTGGGCCGCGGTCGAAACCCTGGTGTGATAGCCGTTGCGCCCCAGCCGTTCCGCCAACGTGTCGGCTTCGGAACGATCACCATGAACGACGATGACGTTAGCCAGCCGGATCATACTTGTCTTCCCCAATGACGTCCCACCAAGCCGCTACCATAATACGGAATAGGCGCCCCCATAAGGGGAGATTGGAGCCCCCCGGCGATTCACCGGCGGCCGGCGTTGTTGACTGAACCGTTCAGTTCAGTTCCAATTGCTTCGGCACCAGGGGATAGAATCGACCATGCGCGGAACCCTCCTCATCGCCGCCGTCATCGCTCTGCTGGCCGCCGCAGGCTGGTGGGTGTTCGCGCCCAAGGGTGGACGGCAGCCCGCACCCTCGCCGATGGATGCGGGCCGGATGGAGCCCCTCAAGGTGGAAGCGATCAAGGTGACGGTGGGCCCCATCGCCCGTGAGATCACCGCGGTGGGCACGATGCGCTCCGACGAAGCCGTGATGGTGCGCCCCGAAATCGCCGGCCGCATCAAATCCTTCGGTTTTGAAGAAGGCAATCGGGTGACCAAGGGGCAGGTGCTGGTCAAGCTCGACGACACGACGCAGGCCGCCGACCTGCAGCAGGCTCTGGCCAACCTTCAGTTGTCGCGCGCCAACAACGACCGCGCGGTGCGCCTAGCCATGCAAGGCGCCGGCACCGAGCGCGCCCGCGACGAGGCGGAAGCCAAGCTGCGGGTCGACCAGGCAAAGGTGGAGCAGTCCCGCGCCATGCTGGACAAGACGGCGGTGGTGGCGCCGTTCCCCGGCATCGTCGGCCTCCGCTCGGTCAGCATCGGCGCCTATGTCCAACCCGGCCAGGACATCGTCAACCTGGAGAACATCGACCCCATCAAGGTGGATTTTCGGGTGCCCGAGGTCTTCCTGGCGGCGGTGCGCGAGGGGCTGGCGGTGGCCATCACCGCCGACGCCTATCCCGGCCGCGAATTCCGCGGGGCCGTCTACGCCATCGATCCGGCCATCGATCCCAGCGGCCGTGCCTTGTTGGTGCGGGCGCGCATCGCCAATTCCGACTCGAGCCTGCGGCCGGGCCAGTTCGTCCGCCTGGTGCTGAAGGTCGACGAGGTGGCCAACGCCGTGCAGATCCCCGAGGAAGCCGTGGTGCCGCGTGGCGAGCAATTGCTGGCCTTTCGCATCGTCGGCGGCCTGGCCCAGCCGGCCCCCATCAAGGTCGGCAAGCGGAGCAAGGGCATGGTCGAAATCACCGAGGGCCTGGGGCCGGAGGACGTAGTGGTCACCGCCGGCCAGATCAAGCTGCGGCCGGGCACGCCGGTGACGGTGGTGCCGCCGCCCAAACCGGGAGCCTGATGCCATGCGCCTGCCGGATCTCTGCATCCGCCGGCCCGTCTTCGCCACGGTGATGAGCCTGCTGATCGTGCTGGTGGGGCTGATCTCGTTCCAGCGCCTGTCGGTGCGCGAGTACCCCAACATCGACGAGCCGGTGGTCACCGTCGAGACCACCTACAAGGGCGCCTCGTCCGAGATCATCGAGAGCCAGGTGACCAAGGTGCTGGAGGATTCGCTGGCCGGCATCGAGGGCATCGAGACGCTGACCTCCATCAGCCGCTCCGAACTCAGCCAGATCACCGTCACCTTCAAGGTGACGCGTGCCGCCGACGCCGCCGCCAACGACGTGCGCGACCGGCCCATCATCTACCTGGCCTTCTCCAGCGACCGCCACGACGCCCTGTTCGTGTCGGACTACGCCTGGCGCTTCGTGCGCACCCGGCTGCAGAACCTCAGCGGCGTCGCCGACGTCCGGATCTTCGGCGAGCGGCGCTATGCCATGCGCATCTGGCTCGACCGCACCCGGCTGGCCGCCTACCGGCTGACCACCCAGGACGTGGAAGCGGCGCTGAAGCGCCAGAACATCGAGATACCGGCCGGACGCATCGAATCGGCCCAACGCGAATTCACCGTCTTGTCTGAAACCGACCTGCGCACGCCGGGGCAGTTCGGTGAGATCATCCGCGCCGCATCACCCGTTTCAACGGCCAGCCGGCGGTGGCGCTGGGCGTGGTCAAGCAATCGGTGGCCAACCCGTTGGAAGTTTCCAAGGCGGTGCAGGGTGCCTTCCCCGCCATCCGCGCCGCCCTGCCCGAGGGGATGAACGTCGAGATCGCCTACGATTCCTCCATCTTCATCGACCGCTCCATCGCGGCGGTGTTCCGCACCATCGGCGAGGCGGTGGGGCTGGTGGTGCTGGTGATCTTCTTCTTCCTGCGCAGCGTCCGCGCCACCGTGATTCCGCTGGTTACCATTCCGGTGTCGCTGATCGGCGCCTTCGCCATCATGTACGCGCTGCACTTCACCGTGAACACGTTGACGCTGCTGTCCATGGTGCTGGCCATCGGACTGGTGGTGGACGACGCCATCGTGGTGCTGGAGAACATCTACCGCCATATCGAGGAGGGCATGAAGCCCATGGAGGCCGCCTTTCGCGGCGCACGCGAGATCGCCTTTGCGGTGGTGGCGATGACCGTCACCCTGGCGGCGGTCTATGTGCCGCTGGCCTTCATGACCGGGCGCACCGGCAAGCTGTTCATCGAGTTCGCCCTGACCTTGGCGGCGGCGGTGATGGTGTCGGGCTTTGTCGCCCTGACCCTGTCGCCGATGATGTGCTCGCGGCTGCTGCGGCATGAGACCCGGCACAACACCCTCTACACCCGCATCGAGCGCTTTCTGGTATGGATCACAGACGGTTACCGGCACGTGCTCAGGCGATCGCTCAGCCGGCGCGGCCTGGTGGTGGCGGTGGGATTGGCGGTGGCGTCGTCGTCGGGCCTGCTGCTGGCCTCGCTGAAGTCCGAGCTGGCGCCCACCGAGGATCGCGGCACCATCGTCGGCATCGGCATCGGCCCGGAAGGCGCCACGGTGGCCAATGTCGACCGCTACTCCCGCATGATCGAGAGCTTCTTCCCGCAAATCCCCGAAGTGGATCGCTATTTCGTCATTACCGGCGTGCCGGTGGTCAACCAGATGCTGGCCTTCGTCCGCCTCAAGGACTGGAGCGAGCGCCGCGTCTCGCAACAGCGGATCGCCGCCCAGTTGATGCCGAAGATGACGAGCGTGCCCGGCATGTTGGCCTTCGCCGTCAATCCGCCGTCGCTGGGTGAGCGGGCCTCGGCCAAGCCGCTGCAATACGTCATTCAGACCTCGGCCACCTATGAAGAGCTGCAAAGGGTGATGGACGCCTTCATGGCCGAGGCCGCCAAGAATCCGGGGCTGACCGGGCTCGACTCCGACCTCAAGCTGTCCAAGCCGCAGATCCGCGTCACCATGGACCGCGAGCGCATCGCCGATGCCGGCACCTCGGTGGAGGAGGTCGGCCGCACCCTGGAGACCATGCTGGGCGGCCGCCAGGTGACGCGCTTCAAGCGGGAAGGGGAGCAGTACGACGTCATCGTCCAGGTCGCCGGCGTCGACCGCTCCAATCCCGACGACGTCACCTCGATCTATGTGCGCGGCAGCCGCGACCGCATGATGCCGCTGTCCAGCCTGCTGCACCTGCAGGAGACGGTGGCGCCGCGCGAGCTCAACCATTTCAACCAATTGCGCGCCGCCACGGTCAGCGCCAACCTGGCGCCCGGCTACGCCCTCGGTCAGGCGTTGAAGGACCTCGACGCCATCGCCGCCCGGATGCTGCCCGGCAACTTCCAGGTGGACTACGCCGGCCCGGCGCGCGAGTTCAAGTCGTCGTCGACGGCACTGTGGATCACCTTCGTGATGGCGCTGGCGTTCATCTATCTGGTGCTGGCGGCCCAGTTCGAGAGCTTCGTCGATCCCTTCATCATCATGCTGACGGTGCCGCTGTCCATGGCCGGCGCTCTGGCGGCGCTGAAGCTGGCCGGCGGGACATTGAACGTCTACAGCCAGATCGGCCTGGTGACGCTGATCGGCCTGATCACCAAGCATGGCATCCTGATCGTCGAGTTCTCCAACCAGCTGCGCGAGCAGGGAGTCTCCAAGGCCGAGGCGGTGGTGGAGGCGGCCGGCTTGCGCCTGCGGCCCATCCTGATGACCACCGGTGCCATGGTGCTGGGGGCCCTCCCGCTGGCCTTCGCCCACGGCGCCGGTGCCGAGAGCCGCCAGCAGATCGGCTGGGTCATCGTCGGCGGCATCTCGGTGGGAACCTTCTTCACCCTGTTCATCGTTCCCGCCGCCTACACCCTGCTGGCCCGCGGCCACCGCCAAAGGGCGCTGCCGGTGAAGGAGGAACGGGTGCCGGCGGAATAATATCGGCAATCACGCATTCGTCAGTCTCTGACCGGTTCGGAGGCCAACGGCTGGAACAGGGCACGGTCGGCCAAGGCGCAGACCGAGATGGTGATGTGCTCCGAGTACAGCTGCTTGCTGACCAACTGGGCGTGAGCATCCATTATTCTCATGACCGTCCAGATTTTGCGGCTGCCACCGGTCTTCACGAAACAGTCACCGACCTGAATGGGCGGCGTTTTTCTCCTGAACATGTAATTTTTCCTTTGATCAGGCCGGTCAGGCGACCGGGCCGTACAAATTCACATCGGTGAGGGCAGAGACGGAGATGATCCGCGTTTCCTTGCGCTGACCGTCGTTTTCGATCTGGGCATGGGGAATGCCGATGGCCGTCGTCCACAGGCGCGTCACCTTCCACGCCCGCGCGAGCGGATCACCCGCCTTGACGAAGCGCTCGCCGAGCCGCACCGATGGAGTCTTGCGCTTGAACATCAGCATTTCCGCCTGCTTGTCCCTGGGACCGATCGCACCGGTCCGCAGGGATATTGTCGCCGCTGCGGAGCCCGTCGGGGTGTGAGGATTTTGGGCGGAACGATTTTCCGATGAATGCCGGCGCCATGAGAAATTGGCGGAGGGAAGGAGGCTCCCGCCCAACCTTCTCTCGTTGAATTCCAATGCGTTAGGGGAGCTTGCCGCAGCTTGATCCGCCACCCATATGGTGGCATCATGCGGCGATGGAAAAGCGCCGGCCAACCTACGATCTCGATGCCGTCAAGGCCGCCCTCGGCTCGGTCGAGACACTGGCGATCACGCGGACGGCCTTTTTCGATGCCCTGTCGCTGGGGTTCAGCCGCTCCAGCATCGCGGCAGTGATCAACAGCATCCGGCGTCCGATGTTCTACAAATCGATGACCACCTTTGCCGATCACCGGACATGGCAGGACGTCTACCACGTCCCGGCGGATGGCTTGACCCTCTACGTCAAATTCCAGGCCGACGTGGTGACCGAGTTTCGGGTGATGTCGTTCAAGGAGAAATGACCGTGGCCCACAAGATTCCCGACCTTCCCGCGACCATGCCGTGTCCCGAGACGGGCCAGATGCTGACCCGCGATATTCGCCCGTTCACAGTGCGCTACAAGGGGCACGAGATGACGGTCGATCTGCCGGGCTATTACCCCGAGGGCGGGGGCGAGTCCGTGCATGTCGGCGCCGACATGGCCACCGCCGACGCAGCTTTGCGGGCGTTGAAGGAGCAGGTGGACGGGGTGCCGTCGCCGGCCACCATCCGCCGTATCCGCACCAAACTGCGCCTGAGCCAGCGCGCGGCCGGCGCCCTGTTCCGCGTCGGCCCCAATGCCTTCGACAAATACGAACGCAGCATCATCGAACCGAGCGGGCCGACGATTCAGTTGCTGAGGCTGCTGGATCGGCATCCGGAACTGGTGGGGGAACTCGGGGCCAACGAAGGAACGGCGACGGCGAGTCGGCCCTTCTGATCTTATGGGGATGAAAATTTTCCTCCAACTGCGAGGACGGAGCCGCGAGAACGGAGCAGTCGAACCTCAAACCCGTACCTTCGCCCGTCCGGCAGTCAACAGTCTGCGGAGAATATGGGAGAGAAGAGAAAGGAAAATCACTGGGAAATCCGCCGTCAGCGGGCGGCACGGTCAACAGCCTTGCGGCCGGCACGGCGCGGAATACCACGGCCTCGGCCGGGCCTCAAGGGGCGGAGAAATCATTCCGAAAGGAAATTGGCGGGGCACGGTGGGCTATCCGCGAACCTTCTCTCGTTGATTTACAATATCTTACGGGTCGCCGTCCGTGAGCGGGCGCAGGGCGACCTCAAGCGGATCAAGGGGCGAGGCAACCATTCTCGCCGCTTTGCCCCCCGATAGTCACAACAGCTGTCACACTCCGGCGGGGTGGATTGTCTAGTGGGCATCAACTTTCATCGAAAGGGAACCCCATGAAGACGCTCCTCCGCATTGATGCCAGCGCCCGCTCGGAAGGCTCGCACACCCGCGCATTGGCGGATTACTTCCAGTTCCGGTGGCAAGAGACCCATTCCGATGGCATCGTGATCCGGCGCTCGCTCGCCGAGGAGCCTGTGCCGCACCTGACCAGCACGCTGATCGAGGCGTTCCAACAGGTGGATCATTCGAGCCGTGCTGCGACCAGATTGTCCGACGCCTTGATCGACGAACTTCGCCGCGCCGATCACGTGCTCATCAGTAGCCCGCTTTACAACCTGAATGTTCCCTCCCCGCTGAAGGCGTATTTCGACCATGTGGTGCGCTCCGGGGAGACCTTCGCCGTAGAACCGGAAGGCTACAGGGGGCTGCTCGTGGGCAAACGGGCGACGGTCATTACCGGCCGGGGTGGGCTGAAATCCTCCGTGGGCGAGGATGATTTCCAGTCTCCTTACCTGAAGGCGATTCTGAGGTTCGTCGGCATCGACCCAGTGGATATCGTCACCGTGGAGGGGACCGCCATGCCCGAGCCGACCCGGCAGAGGGCGGCGGCCTGCGCCAAACAACAGGTGGACCGCCTTTTCGACGGGGACAATGCCCTTCCGCACTGGATCGGCGACTTCAGCGGCGAGGACATGCGCCAGATCAATGCCCTTCGGCACGGACAGGCGGATGCCATCGTCAAGGGCGACGCCAAGGCCTATTCGGAGTTGTGCGCGGATGACATCCAGCTTCTGATCCCCTCCCGCGCAATCATTTCCGGGCGAAAAGCCTTCCTGGAGGCGGAGGCGGGATTGTTCCGTCATGCGACATTCGCCAGTTTCAGGAAAGTTCCTGCTAAAATCGAGCGCGGTGGGAACCTTGCCGTCGAAGTCGGGCTGCAGGAAGTCGTCATGGCCGATGGTGGGAGCAATGGCGGTGTCTATTCTGCCCGTCAGAAATACACCCATGTTTTCCGGCTTTCCGCGTCCGGCTGGCGCTTCGTGGTGCTCATGTCCAGCCCTTGCGAGTGATCGACATGACCATCGACAAGACCCTGATCTTCGAACAGCACCGGCGCACCCTTGAGGGCATCGCCTACCGCATGTTGGGCACATTGGCCGAAGCACAGGACGTGGTGCAGGACACCTACCTCAAGTGGCGTGAGGTTGACGCCGCCGCACTGCAATCACCCCGGGCCTGGCTGATCACGGTTTGCAGCCGCACGGCGCTCAACCTGCTCCAGTCCGCCAGGCGGCAAAGGGAAAGTTACGTTGGTGTGTGGCTGCCGGAGCCGTTGCCGGAACAGGACTCGTTTGATGTGGCTGCCAAACTGGAAGTGGATGAGTCCGTCTCGGTCGCGCTGCTGCTCGCGCTCGAAGCGCTGTCGCCCACGGAGCGGGCGGCATGGCTGCTGCATGACGTCTTCGACCTGGAGTTTGACGAGGTGGCGTCCATCCTGGGGATGACGCCCGCCAACTGCCGGCAACTGGCTTCTCGGGCACGGAAGCGCGTGCGCGAGGGGCGCCGGCGTTTTCAATCCTCCCCGGAAGAGCACCGGCGGCTGCTTCAGGCTTTCTTCGACGCGGCGCGGCAAGGATGCCTGGAACGGCTGACCGCGCTCTTGGCCAGTAATGCGGAACTCTACGCGGACGGGGGCGGGAAGGCCGAGGCGCGCGCAGACATGCTTTGCGGCGCAGCGGAGATCGCAATGTTCTTCATCGAAGTCTTCAAGAATTACGCCGCGCGGGAGGTGGCGGTCCGATCGCTGCCGAGCTGGTTCAACGGCTGTCCCGGTCTCCTCGTCTTCGAGGACGGTGAACTGGCCACGGCGCTGACTCTGGAAGTCGAGCAAGGGCGCGTGCTTAGGATTTTTGCGGTCCGAAACCCGGACAAACTCGGCGTCTTCGCGCCCTCGCCGAATTCCGCCGCCTGATCAAAGGAATTGTCCCCAGCCTGGGACTGCGGCTGCGCAAGCCCCCGGCGAGCTGGCTCTCAATTGGAAATAGCCTATTGGAGATTGGAAATTTTGGCGGAGGGGGCGGGATTCGAACTCTCGGTATGGATCCTTGAATATCCCCTCGGACGTGTCGGTCGAATTGGCAACGTGAGGGTTGGGGAGGGCGTAACAATTTGAAAAGACACGAAAACCATATGAAGGCTCAGCTGATGATCCGGGAGCGGATGGCTCCTCGATGGGATCTCGCTCATTGAAGTGCGGGTTTGGGAGGTGCCGCGGCCGGTGCCGCCCTCGGACCACGGACTGAAGTATTCCCTCGTCTACGTCGTGGGCGGTGAGCGAGTCATCGGCTATCACAGCCTCGGCTATCGTTGAAAGCGGGCATGCATTGACGCCGGCCCTGCCGTTTCCTAAGGCCAGCCGTATCCTCACCCCCGAGGAGACAGTGGTCGAGGACCTGAAAAAGCGCCACGCCGACCGCCTGCTGCTGGTCGAGGCCCGCACCGTCGGTGGCGGGACGTGCTTGCTGGCGGTGCTCGAAGTGGATGGGGAGGCGCTGGCGGCCGAACGCAGCCGTCTCGCCGGCCGCGACGGCATGGCGGTGGAGGTGATCGACCGCGCCACCTGGGAGGCGATGCGCCGGCTGGCGACGGCCGGGCTGCTGCAAATGAGGGGGCCGCCCGCGTGCTGCATCAGGCGCCATGTTTCGCTCCGGCGGAGGACACGACCTCCGACACACAGGCCCGAATCGAAGTTTCTGCTCCGCTGCTGCTCAAACCCCGGGACACAGGCACAATCGCGTTGACACGTTTCCGAAAAGCTATTTAATACCAACGGCCTTAACCAATGACCGACGCCCATTGGCGGGACGCGATTGATTTGATGCGCTGAGGTGTGGCGACCAGATCGTTCCAAGCATCGCAGCAGGCATCGACGATGGCGTCGTAG
>JACPDP010000030.1 GCA_016183945.1 Magnetospirillum sp. | reverse complement strand
CGCGATGACGCTCAGCTCCTTCACGCCGGTCAGGGCCAGTTGCAGGGTGCGCGGAATGGGCGTGGCGGTCAGGGTGAGGACGTGCACGTCGGCTTTGAGCTGCTTCAGGCGCCCCTTGCGGGCAACGCCGAAATGCCGCTCCTCGTCGATGATCAGCAGCCCCAGCCGTTTGAAGGACATGCCTTTCGCCAGCACGGCATGGGTGCCCACCACGATGTCCACCGAGCCGTCCGCCACCCCCTGCTTGACCTCGGTCGCCTTCTTGGCCGGCACCAGGCGGGAGAGCTGCTCCACCTTCAGCGGCAGGTCGCGGAAGCGCTCGGTGAAGGTCCGGTAATGCTGGCGGGCCAACAGCGTCGTCGGCACCACCACCGCCACCTGCAGGCCCTGCATGGCAGCGATGAAGGCGGCGCGGAGCGCCACCTCGGTCTTGCCGAAGCCGACGTCGCCGCAGATCAGCCGGTCCATGGGACGGCCCGAGGCGAGATCGCCGACCGTATCCTCGATGGCCTTGAGCTGGTCGTCGGTCTCGGCATAAGGGAAGCGGGCGCAGAATTCGTCCCACAGGCCCTCGGCCGGGGTCAGCAGATCGGCCTTGCGCAATTGGCGCTGGGCGGCGATGGCGATCAGTTGCTCGGCCATGTCGAGGATGCGCTTCTTGAGGCGGGCCTTGCGCGACTGCCAGGCGACACCACCCAATTTGTCAAGCTGTACGCTGGCCTGTTCGGAGCCGAAACGGGTCAGCACGTCGATGTTCTCGACCGGCACGAACAGTTTGTCGCCGCCGTCATAGACCACCCGCAGGCAGTCGTGCGGCGCTCCCGCCACCTCCAGCGCCACCAGCCCGTCGTAGCGGCCGATGCCGTGTTCCATGTGAACCACCAGGTCGCCCTCGGCCAGGGCGGAGGCCTCGGCGAGGAACTGCGAGCCGCGCTTCTTCTTGCGCACCGGGCGGGCCAGGCGATCGCCCAGCACATCCTGCTCGGTGACCAGGGCCAGCGTGTCCGTAACGAAACCGTGGTCGAGCCCGAGGACCACCAGCGGCACCCGGCCCTTGGGCAACGACAGCGCCTCGGCCCAGGTCTCGGGGGTCTCGACGCCCTTGACGCCGTGTTCCTTCAGCAGATGCGCCAGCCGATCGCGTGAGCCGGCGGTCCAGGCGGCCACCACCACGCGGCGCCCGGACTTCGTTTCGGCTTCGAGATGAGCCTTGAGGGCGTCGTAGAGGTTGACGCCGGGCATGGTGCGGGCATCGGCGAAGTCACGGCCGCGCCGCCCACCGGCGTCGGTGGCGTCGGGTAGGGCGAAGGGCGACAGCTGCACCAGGGGGCGGGCGGCCAGCAGGCGGTTCCACTCGTCCCTTTCCAGGAACAGGCTGGGCGGCGGCACCGGGTGATAGACCATGCCGGATTCGGCCAGGCCGGCGCCGGTGATGGTGCGCCGGGCGTCGTAGTATTCCAGCACCAGGGTCCAGCGCGCCTCGGCCGCCTCGTCGACCTGATGGTCGAGCACCACGGCGGCCTCGGGGATGTAGGCGAACAGGGTGTCGAGGCCGTCGTGGAACAGCGGCAGCCAATGCTCCATGCCGGTGAACTTGATGCCCGCGGAGATGCTTTCGTACAGCGGGTCCGCCCCCTGGACGGCGCCGAACATCTCGCGATACTGCGAGCGGAAGCGGGCGATGCCGGCCTCGTCCAGCAGGGCCTCGCTGACCGGTTGCAGGGCGAAGCCCCCCAGCTTGCCGGTGGTGCGCTGGCTCATGGCGTCGAAGCTGCGGATGCTGTCGATCTCGTCGCCGAAGAAGTCGAGCCGCAAGGGCTCCGGCGTGCCCGGCGGGAACAGGTCGACGATGCCGCCCCTGACGGCGTATTCGCCGGGCTCCATCACGGTGTCGGAGCGGGTGTAGCCGCTGCGGTTGAGGAAGGCGATCAGCGCCTCCGGTGCCACCCGAGTGCCCAGTTTGGCGGTGAAGGTGGCCTTGGTCAGGCTCTCGCGCGGCGGCACCCGCTGCAGCATGGCGGCCACCGTGGTCAGCACCACCCGCGGCCCCTGTGCCCCCCCGTGCGTCAGCTTGGCCAGGGTGTCGATGCGCTTGGCCACCACGTCCACGTTGGGCGAGACGCGGTCATAGGGCACGCAGTCCCAGCCGGGGAATTCCAGCACCTCGATCTCGGGGGCGAAGAAGGCCAGCGCCTCGGCCATGCGGGCCAGGCGGCCGTCGTCGCGGGCGATGTGCAGGATGTCGCCCTCGGCGGCCAGTTCGGCCAGCAGCAGGGCATCGCGGCCTTCCGGAACGCCGCCGATGGCGGTCAGGGAATGATCGCTCAGCTTCAAGTGATTGCGGCTTCGTTCTGGACAAAGTGCTTGAGCATGGCCATCACGTCGTGGTCATGCGGCGCCGGCACCGGCGCCTTGCCGGTGATCCAGTTGAACAGGTCGGTGTCGTCCTCGGCCAGCAGCGCCTCGAAGCGGTCGAGTTGCTCGGGCGAGAGTGTGGCGAGGGTGCGCTCGGCGAAGCCGCCGAACAGGATGTCGTTCTCGTTGGAGCCCATATGGTGGGCACGGAACAGCAGGCGCTTCAATCTGGTGTCGTCCATGGGGATGCCTCGGAAGCCGATCAGGGCTTCGTACCGGAGGGAAGGCGATCGAGAATGGCACTGAGTTTGGCGTCCGACTGAGCTGCCATGAACTTGACACTCTCTATGTTCGCCGACAGACCTTCCAGCCGGTCCGAAACCTTGAGATAGCTGGTGATCGTCATGCCCGCCAACGTGAGAAATCCCAAGGCGAGGGCTGCCAACACCATCCGCAAATCCTGCTCGATCCGATCCAGGCGTTTGCCTGCCGTCTCGGTCAGGGCCTCCAGTTTGGCGATGCGCGCTTCCATGCCTCCATGATGGCCCCCGCCGCCGCCCGATTCAAGCTGTTCCACCCTCTTGGTGGCTTCGGCCAGCTTGGCTTTGAGGAAATTGGGATCAACTTCACCCATTGGCGTCATCCAAGATAACATCCAAATTATTCTTAAATGTGTCAATCATGATGGAAATTTTTTCATTTGCCTCGTCGAGGCTTTTATCAATTTGCTCCGGTGTCATCACCCTCGATCTAGAGGCAATAACTTCTGCATGGACTGCATTAATCGCGTCGATTATATTAATCATCGACTTTACGATCGCTATAGTCTCTTTGGATGGCATGAGGCGAATTCCAAACAGGCGGGGTATTCGCCGTCGCGAAAGGGCTAAATATCCGAAGCCACAAGCTGGTTGCGGTCCCTAAGATATACAGTGTTTACTGAGTGCTGTACATCTTTACGCCTCCAGTCCCCATGCGCCCGCAAGCCCTGTTTCCCCTGTTCGTCCCCGTCACAGCGCTGCCCGGAGTGGGGCCGCGGTTGGCGCCGCTGTGGGAACGCCTCGCCGGGCCCCTGGTGGTGGATCTGCTGTGGCACCGGCCCTCCGGCGTGGTGGACCGCCGCTTCAGCCCGAAGATCGCCGAGGCTCCGGCGGGCCGGGTGGCGACGTTGACGGTGCAGGTCGACGCCCACCTGCCATCGAGCGGCCCCAAGCGGCCCTACCGGGTACGCTGCATCGACGACACCGGATTCCTCCACCTGGTGTTCTTCCATGGCCGCGAGGACTGGCTGCGCCGGCAGCTGCCCGAGGGCGAGTGGCGGGTGGTCAGCGGCACCGTCGAGCACTTCAACAACGAGGTCCAGATCACCCACCCCGACCATATGGTGCCGGTGGAGGAGAAGGAGTCGGTGATGGCGGTCGAGCCGGTCTACCCGCTCACCGCCGGGCTGACCGTCCGCCAGGTGACCAAGGTGGTGCGCGCCGCCCTCGAACGGGCTCCCGAATTGCCCGAATGGCAGGACCCCGTCTGGCTGTCGCGGAACGGCCGGACGACCTGGCGCCAGGCGCTGCACACCCTGCACCATCCCGAGGCCGAGCGTGACGTGCTGGAGGACGGCCCTGCCCGGCGCCGCTTGGCCTATGACGAGCTGCTGGCCAACCAGCTCGCCCTGGCCATGGTGCGCGCCCATATGCGGCGGCTGAAGGGCCGCGCGCTGCGGGGCGACGGGTCCTTGCGCGCCGAGGTGATGGCCGCCCTGCCCTTCTCGCTGACCGGGGCGCAGTCCCGCGCCATGGCCGAGATCGACGCCGACATGGCGGAGCCCCTGCGCATGCTGCGGCTGCTGCAGGGCGACGTCGGCAGCGGCAAGACGGTGGTGGCGCTGCTGGCCATGCTGAGCGCGGTGGAGTGCGGCACTCAGGCCGCCCTGATGGCGCCCACCGAAATCCTCGCCCGCCAGCACATGGCCACCATCCAGCCGCTGGCGGAGGCCGCCGGCATCCGGGTGGCGCTGCTGACCGGGCGCGACAAGGGCAAGACCCGCGCCGCCATCCTGGAGGGGCTGGCCGACGGCTCGGTCCGGCTGGTGGTGGGCACCCACGCCCTGTTCCAGGAGGAAGTGGCGTTCAACGACCTCGGCCTGGCGGTGATCGACGAGCAGCACCGCTTCGGCGTCCACCAGCGGCTGGAACTGGCGGCCAAGGGCGGCGCGGTGGACGTGCTGGTGATGACGGCGACGCCCATCCCGCGCACCCTGCTGCTGACCGCCTATGGCGACATGGATGCCTCGCGCCTCGACGAAAAGCCGCCCGGCCGCCGCCCCATCGACACCCGCGCCATTCCCCTCATCCGCATGGAGGATGTGGTGGGCGCGGTCGGGCGCGCGGTCTCCGCCGGCAACCGGGTTTACTGGGTGTGCCCGCTGGTGGAAGAGTCGGAGACCTCCGACCTCGCCGCCGCCGAGGAGCGCCACCGCCACCTGTCCGAGGTGTTCGGCGAGCGCGTCGGCCTGGTGCACGGCCGCCTGAAAGGCCCGGCCAAGGATGCGGTGATGGCCGAATTCGCCGCGGGCAAGCGCGACATCCTGGTGGCCACCACGGTGATCGAGGTGGGCGTCGACGTGCCCGAGGCCACGGTCATGGTCATCGAGCACGCCGAACGCTTCGGCCTCGCCCAGTTGCATCAGCTGCGGGGCCGCGTCGGGCGCGGCGACAGGCCGTCGAGTTGCCTGCTGCTCTACGACCAGCCGCTGACCGAAACCGCCAAGGCCCGGCTGGAGACCATGCGCGCCACCGAGGACGGCTTCCGCATCGCCGAGGAGGACCTGCGCCTGCGCGGCGGCGGCGAGGTGCTGGGCACCCGCCAGAGCGGCCTGCCCGAGTTCAGGCTGGCCGATCTCACCCTGCATGGCGACCTGCTGGCGGCGGCGCGCGACGACGCCCAGCTGATGCTGGCGCGTGATCCCGAGCTGAAAAGCCCGCGCGGCGAGGCGTTGCGGGTGCTGCTCTACCTGTTCGAGCGCGACGCGGCGGTCAGGACGCTGCGCTCGGGCTGACGCTGCCCGGCCGGGGTGATGATGCCGGTGGAGACCACCATCTTCAGCCCCTCCTCCACCGTCATGGCGAGGACGCGGAGGTCGCGGCGCGGCAGGAACAGCAGGAAGCCCGAGGTCGGATTGGGGGTGGTGGGGACGAAGACGTTGACCATCTCCTCCTCGAAGCAGTCGCGCACCTCGCCGGCGGTGCTGCCGGTGATGAAGCCCAGCGTCCAGATGCCGGACCGCGGATATTCCACCAGCACCACTTCGCGAAAGGCGTTGGCCTTCTGGGCCAACACCGTCTCGAACACCTGCTTGACCGCCGAATAGATGCTGCGGATCACCGGAGTGCGTTCCAGCACCGCCTCGGACAGGCGGATGAACATCCGGCCGGCGAAGCCGGCCATGGTGGCGCCGATCAGGGTCAGCACCGCCACCACCACCACCAGCCCGAAACCGGGAACGCCCCAGTTCTGCGGGTTGAGCGTCGGCGGGATCAGCGGCGACACCCGGTCGTCGACGAACGCGATGAACTGCCAGGCGATGTAGATGGTGATGGAGATCGGCGCGGTGATCAGCACGCCGGCGAAGAAATAGGCACGCAGGCGGGCGGCGAGGCGCATGTGGATGCCATCGTGTTGTTCGGATGGCGCGGGACTGGCGGGGGGCATTTCCATGGGCGAAAGGATGGTCCACCCGATGCGTGGCCGCAACCGCCAACCAACGCCCTACCCCTTTCCGCCGGACTTTCCGGGCGATGGCGGCCGTAGCCATATGGGGCGAATGCAGCCACGCCTTCTGTCGCTCGCCACCGCCACGCCCCGCCATGTGCTCGACCGCGACACGGTGACCGCCTTCGCGCGGGCTCAATTCGGCGCCGAGGCGGAACGGCTGCTGCCCATTTTCGCCAATGCCGGCATCGAGCGCCGCCGCTCCTGTGTTCCGGCCGAATGGTACGCCCAACCGCATGGCTGGGGCGAACGCTCCCGCCTGTTCATCGAGCACGCCGTCGCGCTGGCCGCCGCAGTGGCAACCGAGGCAATCCGCCGCGCCGACCTGTCAACCGATCAGGTTGACGCGGTGGTAGCGGTGACCACCTCGGGGATCTGCACCCCCAGCCTCGACGCCCTGCTGATGCAGCGGCTGCGGCTTCGCCCCGACGTCGCCCGCCTGCCGGTGTTCGGGCTGGGCTGCGGCGGCGGCCTGCTCGGGCTGGCCCGCGCCGCCGCCCTGGCCAAGGCCGAACCGGCGTCGCGGATACTGCTGGTGGTGGTCGAGCTGTGCGGCCTGACCTTCCGGGTCGGCGACACCTCGAAAAGCAACATCGTCGCCACCGCCCTGTTCGGCGACGGCGCCGCGGCCGCGCTTCTGTCATGCCGCGGCGAGGGACCGCGCCTCACTGCCTGGGGCGAGCACACCTGGCCGGGCACATTGGATGTCATGGGCTGGCGCATCGAGGATGACGGCTTCGGCGTGCTGTTCTCCCAGGACATTCCCGCCCTGGTGCGCCAGCGCTACCGCGACGCCCTCGACCGCTGGCTGGGCCGGCTGGACTTGGGGGTGGCCGACATGGACGGGTTCGCCCTGCACCCGGGCGGCACCAAGGTGGTGGCGGCGCTGGAAGCGGCGCTCGATCTTGCCCCCGGCCGTCTGGCGAACGAGCGCGAGGTGCTGGCCGAATACGGCAACATGTCGGCGGCGACGCTGTTGTTCGTCCTGGACCGGCTGCTCGCCCGCCCCCTGCCCCGCCGCACCCTGCTGGGGGCACTGGGGCCGGGCTTCACGGCGGGGTTCATGCTGATGGAGCGGGCGTGAGCCTCCTCCTCGCCCTGATCGTCATGGAGCGCCTCGGCGAGCTGTGGCTGGCGCGGCGCAATACCGCCCGGCTGCTGGCGGCGGGGGCTGTCGAAATGGGGGCCGCGCACTATCCGCTGTTCGTGCTGCTGCATGGCGCCTGGATCGCCGCCATGGCGCTGACCATACCGGCCCAAGCGCCCGTCGAGGCGGCCCCGTTGGTGCTGCTCGGCCTGCTGCTGGCGGCGAGGGTCTGGGTGATGGCCAGCCTGGGGCCGCTGTGGACAACCCGCATCATCACCCTGCCGGGAGTGCCGCTGGTGCGCCGCGGTCCCTACCGCTTCCTCACCCACCCCAACTACCTGGTGGCGGCGGGCGAGATCGCAGTGGTACCGCTGGTGTTCGGCGCCTGGGACATCGCCGTGGCGTTCTCGGCCGTCAACGGTGCCCTGCTGGCCCATCGCATCAAGGTTGAGGAGGCGGCGCTGGCGGGGCGGCCGTCTACCTCTCGTGGAAGGACTGTTGCAGCGAGGTGAAGATGGGCTTCAGCATGTACTGGAGCAGCGTCTTGTCGCCGGTGATGATTTCGGCGCTCACCGTCATGCCGGGATGGATGGTGAACTTTCCCGGAACCTCGCCGACATAGTTGTGCTCCAGGTCGATGATGGCCTTGAAATAGGGCTGCCCCTTCTCGTCGACGAAGGTGGTCGCCGAAATCTGGCTGAGGGTGCCGTGGGCCGCGCCGTAGCGGGCGAAGTCGTAGGTGGTGACCTTGACCCTGACCGGCTGGCCGACCTTGAGGTGGCCAACGTCACGAGTCTGCACCTTGGCATCGATCTTCATGGCGGTGCCGACCGGCACCATCTCGCAGACCATGCCGCCCGGCTGGATCACCGCGCCGGGGTTCTTCACCGACAGTCCCTTGATGACGCCGCGCACCGGCGAGACGACGTCGAGGCGTTTGACCCGGTCCTCCAGCCGTCCCAGGCTTTCCTGCACCTGAGCCAGTTCACTGATGGTGATGCCGAGCTCGTCCATGGTCTGACGCTGCAGGGTGGACTTGCTGTCATGCAGGCGGCTGTCCATCTCGGACAGCGCCTCGCGGGCGGTGACGATCTGGCCGACCATGCGCGCCACCTCGCCCTTGACCCGGGCCAATTCACGCTTGTTGTCGAGATAGACGACGCGCGAGATCAGGCCGCGGGCGATCAGCTCCTCACGCATCTTCATTTCTTCGCCCAGGGCGTCGGCCTGCTCGGCGAGGCCCTTCTGCTGGCCCTCCAGCAAGGCGAGGTCGGCGCGTTTCTGCTCGATCTGGGACAGGATGACGGCGCGCGAGCTGTCGCGCGACTGGACCTGCGAGTTGAAGATCGACATGTTGTCGGAAATCAGTCGCTCGTAGCCGGTGCCGATGAAGCTGAAGTCGGGCTGGCGCTCTTCGGCGAAGGCACGCAGGCGCTCGGACTTGATCAGCAGGGTCGCCTCGCGGGCCCGGGACTGTTCCAGGTCGGCCAGCGCCTGGGCGGGGTTCAGTCTGACGATGACCGCGCCGCCCTCGACGGTGTCGCCTTCCCGATACATGATCTCCTGGACGATGCCGCCTTCCAGGTGCTGCACCTGTTGCACCGCGCCGGTGGGAACCACGGTGCCCTCCGACGTCGCCACCTCGGGAACGTCGGTCATCGACGACCATACCACGAAGGCCAGGGTTGCCATGCTGGTGACCAACATGGTGAAGCGCACCAGCGGAGCCGTACCGCTTTCCTCGAGGACCACCGCCTGGGCCAGATGGCGGGTTTGGCGGCTCGACATCTTGACGGGCGGCCGCGCCGGCGGTGCGACGGCGGGAAGATTGCCCGGGTTGGGCTGGGGAACGTTGACGAGGCTCTGGCGGTTCATATCAGATCCGGAGGTATGCGGGCCCTTACCTCCTCGGCCGGTCCGGCGAGGCGAAGGTAGCCGCCGTCGAAGACGAGGATACGGTCGGCGATGCGCAGGTGGCTGGGGCGGTGGGTGACCATGAAGATGGTGGATTGGCCGCGGAAGGTCTCCACCGCCTGCATGAAGGTGCGGTCACCCTCGAAGTCGAGACCGTTGACCGGTTCGTCGAACAGCATGAGGGGGGCGCGCTTGAGGTAGGCGCGCGCCAGTGACAGCTGCTGGACGAAGCTGGTGGGCAGGTGGTCGGTGCTGCCGTCGCCGATGCGGGTCTCGATGCCGCGCGGCAAGGCCATGATCAGGTCCCATACATCGGCAAGCTCGCAGGCCCAGCGGATGTCGGCATTGGTGGCGGTGGGGTTGGCCAGGCGCAGGTTCTGCGAAATGGAGCCGAAGAACAGGCTGCACACCTGCGGCACATAGGCCATGGCGTGGCGCATCTCGACCGGGTCGATCTGGCGGATGTCGGCAGCGTCGATGCGGATGCTGCCCGCCTGCGGCGCATAAAGGCCCAACAGCAGCTTGAGGATGGTGGACTTGCCCGACCCGTTGCGCCCGGTGACCGCCACCACCTCGCCCGGCTCCACCTCGAACGAGACGCCGACCAAGGCCGGGTCGGCATCGTTGGTGTAG
This sequence comes from Magnetospirillum sp., assembly GCA_016183945.1. The sequence goes on along the minus strand of JACPDP010000030.1, from coordinate 4,762 downwards.
CGCAACGAGACCCGCGAGAAGACGACGCGGCCCTTGACGTTCTTCAGCGGCGATACCATCGCCTTGGGGTCGCGCTCCGGTTTCAGCTGCATCAGGCCGTCGATCTGGCGGATCGAGCCGCGCACCTGTTCGACGCGCTGGATCAGGGTGAAGCCGGTCTGCAGCGGCGACAGCACCCGCCACACCAGCATCATGGCGGCGATCAGGCCGCCGATGGTCATGGTGCCGTCGATGACGCCGAGCACGCCGATCATGATGGTGGCCAGGCCGGAGACCATGATCAGCATGTTGGCGCCCAGCGTGATCAGGCTGGCGAAGACGCCGTTTTTGAAGCCGCCATAGGCGGCGCGCGCCGACATCTCGCGATAGCGACCGACCCAGGTGTGCTCCCCGGCGCCCAGCTTGACGGCACGCATCTTGCCCAGCGTCTCCACCAGGAACTCCTGACGCCGCGCGCCGGCGCGCGAGGCGACGCCGACGTTCTTGCGCACCACCGGCAGCACCAGGATGCCCAGCACGATGAACAGCAGGGTGGCGATCACCGGCACCAGCGCCAGGATGCCGCCCAGCATGCCGATGATGGCGAAGTAGAAGATGGCGAAGGGCAGTTCCATGAACACCGTGGCCAGCGGCCCGGTGAAGAACTCGCGCACGCTCTCGAAGTCCTTGATGCGGGCCACCTGGGCACCGATGGTGGCGCGCTCGGTAAAGCCCGGAGGCAGCGACAGGATGTGCTGGAAGATGTTGTTGCCCATGATGTTGTCGAGCCGGGCGCCGACGAAGGCGAGGATACGGGCGCGCACCTCGCGCAGCACCGTGTCGGCTGCCAGGGCCATGACCACACCGATGGACAGCGCCACCAGCATGGGCATCGATCCGGTGGCGATCACCTTGTCATAGACCGCCATGACGAACAGCGGCGTCGACAGCGAGAACAGATTGAGCAGCAGCGTCACCAGGAAGGCCTGCCAGAACAGCGGCCGGAAGCGCTCGATGACGGTGCGGAACCAGCTTTGGCGAATGGGTCCGCTGTCGGGGGCCAGCTTGGAGAAGAAGTAGGCGGTGCCCTTCTTGCCGGCCACCGGCAGGGTGCCGCTGCATCCCTGGCCGCTGTCGAACACGGTGGCGTGTCCGTCCTCCAGCTTCTGCACCACCAGGGCCTGGCTGTTGTCGGGCAGGAACAGACAGGGCAGCAACCGGGGGTCGAGGCTGTCCAGCGTCAGGCGTTCCGGCCGGCTGGAGTAGTTCAGGTTGGCCATGACGTTGCGCAGGCCGGTGAGGTCGAGGTCATTGGCAAAATGCGGCAGCGACTCGGCGACGTGGCGGGGATCGCCCTTCCACCCCAGCGCCTTCAGCAACGGCAGCAGGCAGGCGGCGAGGTCGGAGGCGGCGCTGAACCCCCCCAGCGCCGCCTGACCAACTGGTTCATGCCGCCCCTCCCTGTGGCAGCATGGCGGCGGGCGGCGCCACCGCGGCCGGGGGACGGTCCTCGCGCGGCGGTCGGGGCACCAGGCGGCCGTCGGTGAGGTCGAAGACCCGGTCGGCCATCTTGGACAACGACGGGCGCGGCGTCACCAGTACCAGGGTGCGCTTGCCCTTGGCCCGCTCCAGCCAAACCCTGAGGAAGTTGTCGCCCGCGGAATCAACGGCGGTGTTGGCCTCGTCGAACAGCACGATGCGGGGATTGTGAACCAGCGAGCGGGCGATGGCGATACGCTGTTTGATGCCGCGCGGCAATGAGTCGTAGGCACCGTCGCCCACCGAGGTGTCGAAGCCCATGGCCATGGTCGCCACCACCTCGTCGAGCCCCAGCAGCGCCGCCGTCTCCACCGCGGCGTCGTCGAATTCGGGGCGGAACATGGTGATGTTCTGCAGGATGGTGCCCTGGAACAACACGCCCGACTGCGGCAGGTAGGCGATGCGGTCGCGCACGCTCTGCGGCTCGTAGCCGGTGAGGTCGACGCCGTCCACCAGCACGGAGCCCTGGGTGGGCCGCAATGCTCCCTGCATCACGGTGAGCAGGGTGGTCTTGCCGCTGCCGTTGCCGCCGGCGATGGCGATGCACTCGCCGTCGCGAATGTCGATGGAGGTGTCGTGGACGATGTACGGCAGCTTCTCGCCATAGCGGAAGTTCACCCCACGCAGCTCAAGGCGGCCCTTCACCGTGGTCAGCCGCGGCAGGTTCCTCGGCGCCTCGGCCTTCATGTTGAACAGCTTGGTCAGCCGCTCGCGGGCCAGCAGGAAGGTCTGGAAGCGGGTCCACACCGACAGCGCCTTCTGCAACGGGCTCATGGCGCGGCCGGCCAGCATGGAGCAGGCCGCCAGCCCGCCGGTGGTCATGTCGCCATCGATGACGATCATGCTGCCGAAGCCCGCCACCGCGATCATGGTGGCCTGCGAAAAGAACGACGACACCCCCAGCGCCGACGAGCTTTTCAGCGTCACCTCGAAATTGCCTTCGGCGCAGCCCTCCTGCAAGCGCTCGTAGCGGCGCACCATCTGCGCCTCCATGGCGAAGGCCTTGACGCTGTGGATACCGCCCAGCACCTCGATGAGGAAATTGAAGCGACGGTCGTCGGCGACCATGCGTTTTTGCAGCGATTCGCGCAGCCGGGTTCCCACCATCATGGCGGTGACGCCGAACAGCACCAGCAGGATGATGGGTACCACCACCAGCATGCCGCCCATCAGCGCCACCAGGGTCAGGTAGAGCACGGCAAACGGCAGGTCCATCAGCGTCAGCATGGCCTGGCCGGCATAGAAGTCGCGGACCGTGCCCAGCGACCCCATGCGTTCGAGATGGGCCCCCGAGCCCTCCTTCTCGAACGAGTCGATGCTCGACATCATCAGTTTTTCGAGGGCGGTGCAGCCGGCCTTGTGCTCGAAGCGGGCGCCGATCCAGCCGGTGATATAGGAACGGCAGAAATTGATGGTGGATTCGAGGAACAAGGCGCCCAGGACGCCGCCCATCAGCAGCACCATGGTGCCGGTGGACTTGTTGGGCAGGATGCGGTCGTAGACCTGCAACAGCGACATGGGCAGAGCCAGGCCGAGCACGTTGAGGAACACCGACGACACTGTCAGGTCGAACAGGTTTTCCTTCAGCGTCGACATGCCGCTGATGCTGAACGGCGCGTCCTCGGCGGCGGCATTGGCTGCGGCCGAAGGGGTGTCGTCACTCATCGTCCGGCCCCGCAAGGGTCAAGCCAGATGCTTTCAGCCATTGATTTCCGCCCGCCGTGCATCCCGGCACGATTCCCATCGTCTGGTATAGCTCATTTACACCAAGGAGGTAGTGTCCAATTTCACAATGCATCCTGCGTCGGACTGGCACCCCCGCGTCTGCCGCCCTATCATCTCGGTAACCCGGTCTCGACCTCAACTTGCGAGCCATCCCGTGTCGACGCACTCCGTCAAGAATTACCCGACCAGCAAAGCCCATCTGGAAAGGCTGATCGGTATGGATTCTACCAGCAGCAAATCAAATCTACAAATCATCGAAACAGCGGCAGATATGCTATCCGCCACGGGTGCGCAAATACGGTTGACCTACGACGATGATCGACGCAAGGCCAATCTGTTCGCCACAATCGGCCCCGCCGACCGGCCGGGAATAGTATTGTCGGGCCATACCGACGTCGTTCCCGTCACCGGCCAGGACTGGAGCAGCGATCCCTTCCGCCTCGACGAGCGGGACGGCCGGCTGTACGGCCGTGGCTCGGCCGACATGAAGGGATTCATCGCCGCCTGCCTGGCGCTGGCCCCCGAATTCGCGGCCCGCCGGCTGGCCATTCCGGTGCATTTCGCCTTCTCCTATGATGAGGAAATCGGCTGCGTCGGCGTGCGCCGCCTGATCGCCGACCTCGTCCATCTGCCGGTGCGGCCCCGCTTGTGCATTGTCGGCGAGCCCACGCAAATGAGGACGATCATCGGCCACAAGGGTAAAAAAAGCGTTCGCTGCGCCGTGCATGGCCACGAATGCCATTCGGCGCTCAACCACCGCGGCGTCAATGCCATCGAAATCGCCGCCGAGTTGGTGACACGACTGCGCGCCCTGCAGCGGCGCCTCCGCGAGCAGGGTCCCTTCGACCCCGGCTACGACCCGCCCTACACCACCGTCCACACCGGCGTCATGGCCGGTGGCACGGCGCTCAACATCGTCCCCAAGGACTGCGCGTTCGAGTTCGAGTTCCGCAACCTGCCCGACCACGACGTCGAGATGCTGATGGCCGAGGTGCGCGGCTGGGCGCAGGACCTGGTGCCGGAAATGCTGGCGGTTTCCGAAGCGTCCGGGGTGATGTTCGAGGAATGGAACACCACGCCGGGGCTGGGCCTCAGGGCCGACGACGGGGCGGTGCGGCTGGTCTCGGCGTTGTCGGGCAGCAATGACTGCGCCAAGGTGTCGTTCACCACCGAAGCCGGTCTGTTCCACGCGGCAGCCATCCCGGCGGTGGTGTGCGGCCCGGGCAACATCGAACAGGCCCACAAGCCGGATGAGTATGTCGAGATCGACCAACTGATCCAGTGCGAGGCCTTCCTGCGGCGGGTGATGGACTGGATGACGGAGAGGTAGGGGATGAGACTGGATGCCGGAACCGCAGCCGAGCGGTTTCTCTATGCCGATGGCTCGCTGGCCCTGTGCCCGCGCTGCAACACGCCGCTGTTCGCCAAGCCGGTGGCCCGCCCACCCTTCGCCGGCGCACCCGAAGGCGAGTGGCTGCTGCTCTATTGCCCGGGCGATGTCTGCGCCTGGGAGGAATAC
>JACPDP010000031.1 GCA_016183945.1 Magnetospirillum sp. | reverse complement strand
TACTAGCCTCCGGCTCCCCCGGAATGAATCCATTGTAGCCGGATAACGCCACCTCCGATGGAAGTGCCGCGCCAACGATTTAGTGGTAATTGCCTCGCGCGCAAGGGGTGCGCGGCTGATTTTTTCAGGCTGCACGGGGTGTGGGTTGTCTTGTGTAAACGCAGAGTATTTGTATGTGAAATGCGCACCAGTCCACAAATATAAGAATAATATATAAAATTTGCTGGCACGGAAAAGAGGTTGAATATATTTCCGTAAACAGGAGGCGGCACAATAAAGCAAGCCATGTTGTTTACGCCAATCTTCGATTGGCTTTAACAACGCTTGCAAGGGGGCGAAGCCCCCGTTGACCCCTGTTTACGGAAGGAAACGCTATGCCACCCTCGATCACCAGCAATCTGGACGCCACAGCCGCATGGTGTCGCTTCCTGCTGGACGACCTCGACAATCAATTGGACATCGCCACCTCGGAGGGCTTGGCCGCCGACGCCGGGGTGGGGCGTCGCCCATGTCGCCCACGGCGTCAACATGGCGGTGAAGGTGGGCGACTACCCGGCGGCAACAGTGGCGGCTTGGCTGCGTGTGATGGCCGACAGCCTGGACCAGGACATGGACCCGCCGCTCCTGGTCTGGCTCAGCATCGCGGGGGATAGCGACGATGGCCGCACTGTCCACTGATAAACGGCTCACCGTGGTGTCGTTCCGCCTGACCGACGGCGAGGCCGCCCGGATCGACGCGGCGGCGGCTTTAATGGGCCGCACCCGCTGCGATTGGGCCAGGGCCGCCGCCCTGCATGTCGCCAAGCTCAAGGTGCCCGAGCCGCCGCCCCCGCGCCGCCATCCGGCTCGTCGGATGCCGAAAGCCGATGTTCGACTGCTGGCCGAGGTGCTGGGACAGTTGGGCAAGATCGGCAGCAACGTCAATCAATTGGCCCGGCGCATGAACAAGGGTGGCCCGGCACCGGACAGCACCATCCTGGCCGCCATGGACATCACCATCAAGCAAGCTGCCGCCGACATCCGGCGGGCTTTGGAGGGCCGAGGTGATGGTGATCAAGGGGAGTAGCCGAGGCCAGAGCGCCGGGGACATCCACCGTCTCGCCGCCCACCTGCTGGCCGAGGAGAACGAGTCCGTCGATGTGGTCGAGATCACCGGCGTCACCGCCTCCGATCTTCCCAGCGCGCTGGCCGAGATGCGCGCCTTGTCGTTGGGCACCCGCACCCGGAAATCGGTGTACCACGCCAGCATCAACGTGGGGCGGGACGAGACCGGCACCATGGACCGTGCCCGTTGGCTGGAGGCGGTGGACGAGCTTGAACGACACCTCGGGTTGACCGGCCACGCCCGCGCCGTCATCGAGCACCGCAAGCATGACCGTGATCACATTCATGTCGTGTGGGGGCGCATTCATCCTGTGACGCTAAGAACGGCCAGCGACAGCCATAACTATGCCAAGCACGAAGCCTGCGCCCGCGTGCTGGAGGAACGGTTCGCCTTGCGCCCGGTGACCGGCGCGCACACCCGAACACAGGGAACACCACGACCACGGGCACAGGCCACCCACTCCTGCTGGCAGGCTGCGGAACGCACCGGCATTCCAGTCGAGGACGTAACCGCCCGCATCGGGGCCGCATGGTCGGTCTCGGACAGCGGCACGGCTTTTATCGCCGCCCTTCGCACCAAGGGCTTGTCCCTTGCATCGGGGCGGCGAGGTCTATTGGTGGTGGACGAGGCCGGGACGCCGCATTCGATCAGCCGCCGCCTTGGCCTGCGGGCCGCCCAGGTTCAGGCCAAGCTGTCCGACATCGTCATCGCCACGGTGCCGACGCTAGACGATACCCGGCAGGTTCAAAAAGGGAGGAAACAGACGACCATGAATAAGAACATTTGCGGAATTTCCGCCACGCAGCACCATCCGCCTGTCGGATGGGACTGGGACGCCCTGATGCAATACTGGCGATCCCTGGGCTACGAGTCGGTCAGACGCTGGGATGCGCTGGTCATTGATGGTGGGGACGGTAGCCTTTTCTACGACCACGGTGGCCGCATCGAGCTTCACACCGACGGTGAGCCGACGGACGAACAGATCAAGCAGATGGTAGCCGCTGGGAAGGCGCGCGGATGGGAAAGCATCCGTTTCTATGGCGGCAGCGAGTCCTTCCAGCAACGTGCTCGCCTGGAGGCGCTTCGCCAGGGCTTTCCGCACGACAAGATCAGCCTGGAATGTGAGGACGGCCAGCCCAAGGACGCCCTCGCCAGCACCCCGATGCCGGAGCATCTGCGCCGTCGGCTTGGCTTGCCATCAGACCACCCCGCCGAGCACACACCCACTGCCCCAACCGAGGAGAACCAGCGTCATGCCCCAGCACCGCAACCCCGCCGCGCCTGACCATCCAAATCCCCAACACATCCTGACCGAGGCAGAGATCAAGGAATTCGGGCTGGAGGAAGCACCCGCCGACATCGGCCCGTCGTGGGAGGAAATCATCGCCCTGAGGAATGCCCATGGCACCGAATGACCACAGCCGCCGAGATCATTGGCAGGAGGTCACCAACGCCGTGGTCGCCGCCCTGGAACGCGGCACCCCGCCGTGGCGAAGCCTTGGGATCAGAACAAGGCGTCACCGACCGGCCCGGTCAACGCCGCCACTGGGCACCATTACCGTGGCATCAACGTCCTGCTGTTGGGCTGCAACGCCAGGGCTTGGGAAAGTGGTGATCCGCGCTGGTGCAGTTACAAGCAGGCCCAGGAACGCGGCTGGCAGGTGCGCGCCGGGGAGAAGGCCACCACGGTGTTCTTCTTCAAGCCGCTGGAAATCGAGGACAAGGACGCCCAGCCCACCGCCGACGGCGATCCCGCCACCAAGGTGGTGCCGGTGTTGCGTTCCTATCCCGTCTTCCACGCCAGCCAGATCGACGGCATCCCTGCTTATGTGCCGCCCACGCCCGAGGAATGCCCTTGGCGACGGCCCGAGGCGGTGGACACCATCCTGAGTAACTGCGGCGTCAGCATGCGCATCGGCGGCGACCGGGCGTTCTACAGTCCGAGCACTGATCACATCCAGTTGCCGCCTGACGCCGCGTTCTCCTGCCGGGAGGCATGGGCCGCGACCGCGCTGCATGAGCTTGGACACGCCAGCGGCCACCCCAGCCGCCTCGACCGTGATTTGCGGAATCGGTTTGGCTCCGCTGCATACGCCCAAGAGGAGCTGCGGGCCGAATTGGCGTCGGTGTTCGTCTGTTCCGAGATTGGCATTCCGCCCGACTTGGAACAGCACGCCAGCTACGTTGAGTCCTGGATCAAAGCCCTGCGGAACGACAAGCGGGAGATTTTCCGCGCCGCCGCCGATGCGCAAAAGGCCGCCGACTGGTGCCTTGGGCATCATCCCGATTACCGCCTTGCCGTCGGTGGGCCGAAGGAGGCCGAGGAGGTGAAGGCTGCGCCGACCACCTCCACCTCCACCGCCATGCCGGTGGCCGCCGCCGAGGATTACCGGCCCGAAGGTCTGCGCCCCGTCAACGAAGCGATGCCCGAGCACCTGAAGCGGCGGCTTTACGGCTCGTCGCCGCAAGCCCCGGTGCCGAGCCATGACCAGGAACACAGCCGGACCATGAGGATGTGACCATGCAGGGCTATACCGAAGCTGTCCTTGCCGTCCGGCAATTCCTCGACTGGCAGGAAGAATGGAAATTGGCAAAGGCCGTGCGCTACTTGTTGCGTCGCGGTGGCTGGCCCGCGCATTCCTGCCGTCCGGACCACCTGCATCGGATCAGGGAGGACCGGGCGTTGTCGGCATATTTCGCGTCTGTTCGTGAGGCGGATGTCTGGGATGAAGAGATCAGCCGCGTGCGGCGACGACAAATGGAGTGTCGCCGTGCGCGCAAGTGGGGCGGTGACAGGTCGGATGCTGGGGGTGGTGAATTGTCCGCCACCGCCGTCATGGACTTGCTGCCGACATGGAGGGGGTGGGGCGCTTTGCTGCTGGCAGCGGAGCGGCACGCCGATCCTTCGCTTTTGGCCTAAACCGGCCAGTCGCCAGACAGGCTCGTTTCCGAACACCTGTTGTCTGTTTTTCTGCGGCGTGATGTGGGGAAAACTGAGGAAAATGATGGAGTAGATGGTGGGCGATGCAGGGATTGAACCTGCGACCCCACCCGTGTGAAGGGTGTGCTCTACCGCTGAGCTAATCGCCCATCTACTCTTGCAACCATCGGAAGTCCGATGGTTCTGGTGGGACATTTCCGGCACTTGTCCGGTTATCTGTCCCAAAACTTAACCCCGAAACAAGCGCTTCGCCCACCTGGAGCACTCCCGTGTGAAGGGTGTGCTCTCCCGCTGAGCTAATCGCCCATCTCTTTTCGTACCGTACCCGAGTTTCGCCCAAGTCCTCGGCCGAAACCCTTACAAACCCTGGAAGGCGCATTCCCGTGTGGTGTGCTCTCCCGCTGAGCTAAGCGCCTTATCGTCCCGTTGCCCTCTGCGGACCCGACGGTTACGAAGGCCCGCTTTATATGGCGCGGTCGGAGCGGTGTCAAGTCACGCCGTGTCGCGGTCGATCACCTTGACGACCGGTGGTGCCTCATAGCGGTCCAGGCGGGCGAGCAGGGCCACGGGGTCGCTTTCCACCGCCACCATGCCGCGGTGGCGGGCCTTGAGGAAGCCCTCGTCAACCATGTGGTCGAGAAAGCTGTGCAGGTGGCCGTAGAAGCCGCCGACGTCGAGCAGGCCCAGCGGCTTGGCATGCAGCCCCAACTGGCTCCAGGTCCAGGTCTCGAACATTTCCTCCATGGTGCCGATCCCGCCGGGCAGGGCGATGAAGGCGTCGGACAACTGGGCCATCAAACTCTTGCGCTCGTGCATGGAGCCAACCACGTGCAATGTCACGCGGTCGATGTGGCCGACGCCCTCGAAGCGCATCAGCGCCTCGGGGATGACCCCGGCGACATCGCCGCCGGCCGTGATGGCGGCGTCGGCCAGGGCGCCCATCAGGCCGACATCGCCACCGCCGTAGACCAGCCCCAGCCCACGTTCGGCCAGCAGGCGGCCCAGGCCGGCGGCCGCCTCGGCGTAGACCGGGCGGTTGCCCATGCTCGAACCGCAGAAAACACAGACGCTGCGCATCACTTGCCCTCGAAGATGCGGTCGAAGGCCCGCACCGCCGCGGCGGGACCTTCGGGGTGGTTCCAGACCCCGCCCGACACCGCGAGGAAATCGGCGCCGGCCGCCACCAGGGGGCGGCAGTTGTCGGCCGTGATGCCGCCGATGGCGACGCATTGCACGGTGAACAGCTCGCTCCACCAGCGCAGCAGTTCGGGGTCCGCGGTGACGGCGGCGTCCTTGGTGGCGGTGGGGAAGAAGGCACCGAAGGCGACGTAGTCGGCGCCCTTGTCGCCGGCCTCCATCGCGAGGTGGCGCGAGTCGTGGCAGGTGACGCCGATGATGCCGTCGGGTCCCACGGCCTTGCGCGCCTCGGCATAGGACGCGTCGTCCTGGCCGATGTGGACGCCGTCGCAGCCGGTCTCAAAGGCGAGGTGCGGGTTGTCGTTGAGCAGCACGGCGACGCCGCGGCGCTGGGCCGGCGGGCGCAGGATATCGACGACGCGGGCCAAGGCGTCGTCGTCCAACCCCTTGAGGCGGATCTGGGCGCAGGCGACGTCGCCGGCGTCCAGCGCCGCCTCCCAGGTGGATACCCATTCCCAGGGCCGTTCGATCACCGGCGGGGTGATCAGATAAAGGCGGCAGCGGTCGGTGGCGATGGTCAATCCTTCCCCGCGAGAATATCCATGATCCGGCCCAGCATCGCCACGGCCTGATCCTGTGGGCGCTGGAAGCTGTTGCGTCCGATGATCGACCCGTTGCCGCCGCCGTCGCGGATGGCGCGGACCTCGTCATAGACGGCATCCAGGCTGTCCTTGGCGGCGCCGCCCGAGAAGACGACGATGCGCCTTCCGTTGAAGCACGACTGCACGACATGCGCAATACGTTTGGCCGGGGTGGATATGTCTATGCCGTGTTTTTCATAGACCTTCCGTGCCTCCTCCTGCTCGATATGGGCGGCAGGCAGCTTGACTTTGACCACATGGGCGCCGAGCAGGCAGGCCATGTGGGCGCCATAGGCCACCACGTCGATGGCGGTCTCGCCGGCGGTCGAGAGGGCGCCGCCGCGCGGGTAGGACCACACCACCACCGCCAGCCCGCGCGCCTTGGCCTCGGCGGCCAGTTCGGCCAGGTCCTCCATCATGGCGTAGGCCTCGTCGGAGCCAGGGTAGATGGTGAAGCCGATGGCGGCGCAGCCCAGCCGCAGCGCATCGTCTACCGTGGCGGTCAGCGCCTGGGTGGCGCCCTCGCGGTCGCGGGCCAGGCTGTTGGCGCTGTTGGCTTTCAGGATCAGCGGAATCTCGCCGGCGAAACTGTCGGCGCCGGCCTCCAGCAGCCCCAGCGGCGCGGCGAAGGCGCTGCAGCCGGCCTCGATGACCAGACGGAAGTGGTAATGCGGGTCCATGGCGGCCGGGTTGGCGGCGAAGCTGCGCGCCGGGCCGTGCTCGAAGCCCTGGTCCACCGGCAGGATCACCAGCTTGCCGGTGCCGCCCAGCCGCCCGGCGTTGAGCAGGCGGGCAAGGTTGGCCTTGGTGCCGGGATTGTCGCTCTCATAGTGGCCGAGGATGCGGCGCACCGCTTCGCTTGCCATGGCATTCACCCTCCGATTGCGGCGGAATAGTGGCCTGGAGATGGGATTTTTCCACCCGGACGCAAGGTTTCCGCCATTCCCGGTGGCGCGAAGGGGACGGGCTCCCTGCCTCGAAAGAAGCACATTCCCACCCAATTCCCGCCACCGGCCGGGGTGAGACTTCATGTCACCGGGGGATGAATGAGCCGCCGGAAACAAGACGAAAAGGATGCCTCAAGATGCGTATCGCCCGTTTCCTCGCCACCGCCCTGATCGCCGCCTCGTTCCTGCCGATGGCCGCGCTGGCGGAAACCGCGGCCCAGCCCGCCGCCGCTCCGGCCCAGGCGGTCGCGCAGCCCGCCGCCGACAAGGCCGTTGCCAAGGCCAAGGCGACCAAGGCGGCCAAGGTCGAGCACAAGAAGGCCGCCACCCCCGCGGCGCCGGCCGCCAAGCAGTAGGACGGCACCCCCGCAATGCCCTCCCTCCGGGAACGGAGGGAAGGGCAGGGTGGGCGGCAAGGGTGAGGAGAACACGGGGGCGCCCCGCGATCCTCCCATCGGTCCCTGTCCATGCCCCTGCCGCCTATCCGAGAACTTCGGCCCCCGACTGGCGGGCGATGTCCGCGATCTTGTCCAGCACCTCGGGCGGCCCCTGCACGCGAACCACCCGGATCCCTGCGGCGATGGCGGCCACGGCATGGCCGGGCGCATCGCCGCAGTCCAGCACGCCGCCGACCTCGCGACCGGGGAATTCGTCGGCGATGATGGCCAGCAGTTCCCGCCACCAGCCGATGCCCAGCGATGCCGCCGCCGCCGGTGGGCTTTCCAGCACCACCGGACCGGTGGCGGCGGCGACGACGGCACGGGCCTGGTCAAGGGAATGGACGACGGTCATGCGGGAGAGCTTATCCCGAATTTGTCACATCAGCAGCAGGCGTTCCGCCTTGGCGAATTCGGGAGCCGGCTCGTAGGCGACCAGCCAGTAGCCGCCGGAGTCGTGCCAGCGCACCGTCAAAAGCTCGTCCACCACCCCGCGGTCGCCGCCGATGTGGATGGCGGCGATTTCAAGGGCTTCATGCGCCGAGTCGGCCACCCTGCCCAGCACCTCGGAAATGCGGAAGGGCGTGCGATCCCGGCCGGGGATGGTGGTCTGGATCACAATGATGGGCATGGGCGCGGAGCTCCTGGCGAATGTGTTGGCGTTCCGTATGTCCTATGCCCTCTTGCTTGCCGAGCGGTTAAGGCTCAGCCCGGCCTCCCATCAGCGCGCGGCCGTGTCACAATCGGCCAATACGCCACCACGAACACCAACCACGCGGCGCTCCAGGCCAGGCCGCCGGCGGCGGTCAACGCGTCCCCGGCGACCGGCGCCAGCACGCGCAGCAGCGTTCCCAGCGAAATCAGCACATAGGCCGCCACCATGGGGCGGGGCAGTTCGAGCGGCCGGCCGGAATGGCCCAGCGCGGCGCGGCTCATCACCGCCATCACCATGGTGCCGATGCAGCCGGCGGTGAGCGCATGCACCGCCGCCGACACCGGCAGTTGCGGCAGCAGGTTGGCCAGGCCCAGCAGGGCCAGCCCCACCACCAGCCACAGATAGCCCAGGTGAAGCACCCACAGGATGGGATTGGCCAGCGTCCTCAGGCCGTGCCAGCCGGCCAGCCGCACGCCGTGCACCACCGCCGCCAGCAGCAGCGCCACCCCCGCCACCGGCCCGGGGAAGTGGATCTGCATTGCCGCCGCCGCCAGCACGACGGCGGCGGCGCCACCCTTCTCGATCCAGGCGGCGGGCTTGGCATCGACCGGCTGGCCCTGCATCCGCAGCCAGTTCTGGGTGAACGAGGGAACGATGCGGCCGCCGACGATGGCGATCATCAGCAGCAGGATGAAGATGCCCAGCCACACGCCCATCAGCCCGGTGATGAGGCCGCCCGCCGCCTCCACATGCACCAGGGCGTTGGCGATGGTGAACAGGGCCAGGATCGGCACGAAAGCGATGTTGCGCCACTTGCCGGCGGCGATCAGCGGCTTGGCAACCATGACGGCGAGCAGCGGCAGATAGGCGAGGTCGATCGGGGCCACCAGCCAGGCGGGCAGCACTCCGCCCAGGGCAAAGGCGGCGCGTCCGGCCAGCCACAGCGCGAACAGCACCATCAGCGGCCGGCCGGAGACATAGCCCGTGTTGGCCCAACTGGGCACGGCGGTCAGCAGGAAGCCTCCCACCGCGGCGGCGCCGAAGCCGAACACCATTTCATGGCCGTGCCACAGGGCCGGCGGGTAGGTCAGGCCAAGGTCGGCGACCCCTTCCCACATCAGCAGCCACAACGGCAGCATCACCGCCGCCTGGATGCCGGCGAACAGGAAAAAGGGGCGGAAGCCGGCGGCGAAGAACACCGGGCCTTGCTTGCCCCGATAGGCCGGCTCCTGCAGATTGATGGTGGCCATGGTTCGCGGACCTCGCTTGCGGGAATTTCCGCGACCATGGGCAAAGGGGCCGCGCAACACCTTGACGGCCGTGCGCTCTCGGGGGCGCAGGCTCCGCCGGCTTGGCGCGGCGGGGCATGAGCGGCTAAGGCCAGGTTATCACCCCCAGCACCACGCCGAACAAGCACAAACCCGCCACCCAGGCCATCAGCACGCGGCCCCGACGCTGCTGATCGGCGGCGTCGGCCGGCTGGCGTAGCGCACCAAAGGTCACGCCGCGCGAGCGGCCTGTTATCTCGTCGACCAGACGTCGCACCGATTGCAGCGCGTCGGCCAGCGGGGTTGGGTGCCCGGAGCTCTCGGCGTCGGTCTCCAGCGGTGCCGCCGCCGGGTCGAGCGCCTTGATCTTATCGCCGGTGCGGCCGGCATCGATGTGGGCCCGCTCATGTCCGGAGTCGGTCGCAAACGCCATGCTTCTCCCTCCCATCTACGAATGGAACAGGCCGGGGAGGGCCGCTGTTCCCCATGGTTTTAAGAGGTTCATATCCGGTTCACGGACAACGGATGATCATTGCCGCATGAAGGTGTTTCTCGTCATTCTGCTGCTGTCGGCCACCGCCGCCGCTCCGGCCATTGCCGAATCGGACCATGACCGGGCTCGCCGCGCCGTGCTGTCCGGCGAGGTGGTTCCGTTGCGCACCATCCTCGATCGCGCCACCGCGGACTACGGTGGCGAGTTCATCGAGGCCGAACTGGAGGACGAGGGGGAGCGGATGGTCTACAAGGTCAAGCTGATCACGCCGGCCGGCAAGGTGGTGAAGCTGGTCTACGACGCCCGTGACGGCAGCCTGCTGAGTGCGCGGGAGCGCGACCGCCGATGAGGGTGCTGGTGGTCGAGGACGAACCGCAGTTGGCGCTGCGGCTGGAGCAACTGCTGATCGGCCACGGCTTCGCGGTGGACGTGGCCTATGACGGCGAGAACGGCTGGTACCTCGGTGACACCGAACCCTACGACGCCGCGGTGCTCGACCTCGGCCTGCCGCGCATTGACGGCATCACCGTGCTAAGCCGCTGGCGGGAGGCCGGGCGTGGCTTTCCCGTGCTGATCCTCACCGCGCGGTCGCGCTGGAGCGAGAAGATGGCCGGGTTCAACGCCGGCGCCGACGACTATCTGACCAAGCCGTTCGAGATGGAGGAGGTGGTGGTGCGCCTCAAGGCGCTGATCCGCCGTGCCGCCGGCCATGCCAGCCCCGAACTGGCGTGCGGCCGGCTGAGGCTGGACACCCGCACCGACCGTTTCTCGCTGAACGGGGCGACCCTGGCGCTCACCGCGCAGGAATTCCGCATCCTGTCCTACCTGATGCACCACCGCGACAAGGCGGTCAGCCGCACCGAACTGGCCGAGCACGTCTACGACCGCAACTACGACTCGGATTCCAACGTCATCGACGTATTGATCGGCCGCATCCGCAAGAAGTTGGGCATCGAGCTGATCCATACCGTGCGCGGGCAGGGCTACCGCCTGTCGGACCATGCGGCCTAGCGCCAGCATCGGCTCGCGCCTGCTGATCGGCGCCCTGGCCTGGCTGGCGTTGATGATGAGCGTGGGCGGCGTCGTGCTGACCCTGGCGGTGCACGAGACCGTCGAGGAGACCTTCGTCGAGCGGCTCGATTCGCTGCTCCGCGCCATGTTGGCGGGACTGGAGCCCGGCGGCGAGCAGGGCCTGCGCGTTGCCAAGCCGTTGGGCGAGCCGCGCTTCGAGCAGATCTATTCCGGCTGGTACTGGCAGGTGGCGGACGGCAAGGACATCCTGATCCGGTCGCGCTCGCTGTGGGAGGAGGTGCTGCCGGTACATGCCGGCCCGGGCGACGGCACCCGCATCAGCATCGACCTGCCCGGCCATGGCGGCGTCACCCTGCTGATGGTGGAGCGTGATCTCGCCTGGCCCGGACTCGATCGGCCGCTGCACCTGCAGGTCGCCGCCGACCGCGGCGAGGTCGACCGCGAGGTGGCGCGCTTCGGGACCGTGCTGGCGGTGTCGCTGGCACTGATGGGAATGGGTCTGATGGCGGCGGTCTATATTCAGGTGCGCTATGGCCTGCGCCCCCTGCGCCGCCTGGCCGGCGAGCTGGACGAGGTCCGCCGCGGCGTCCGCGCCCGCCTGGGCGGCGGCCAGCCGGTCGAGGTGGCGCCGCTGGTGGAGGCCATGAACGGCGTGCTCGACCACGACGCCACCCTGATCGAGCGCGCCCGCACCCATGTGGGCAATCTCGCCCACGGCCTCAAGACGCCGCTGTCCATCCTCAAGGCCGAGGCCTCGGGGGAGGGGCCGCCCAATCCCGCCGTGGTGGCCGAACAGGTCACCGCCATGGACCGGCTGGTGCGCCATCATCTGGCGCGGGCCTCGGCCGCCACCGCCTCGGCCCGGGCGCTGGGGGCGCATACCGCGGTGGCGCCGGTGCTGAACGACATCCGGCGGGCGATCGAGCGGATCCACGCCGGCAAGGCGCTGGCCATCGAGCTTTGCGTCGAGGGCGACCCCGATTTCCCCGGCGAGCGCCAGGATCTCGAGGAGATGCTGGGCAACCTGATGGACAACGCCTGCACCTGGGCGACGGGACGGGTGCGGGCCGGCGCCGCGTCGGAGCACGGCCGCCTGCGGCTCACCGTCGAGGACGACGGCCCCGGCATGTCGGAGGCGGATGCCGCGGACGCTTCGCGCCGCGGTGCCCGCCTCGACGAGATGGTCCCCGGCTGGGGCCTCGGCCTGGCCATCGTCGCCGACCTCACCGCCCTGCACGGCGGCCGCTTGGCCTTCGGGCGGTCGGAACTGGGCGGCTTGCGGGTGACGGTGGAGGTGTGAATGCAGCTCATTGGAGCGCGGGCGTCCCGCCCGCCCAACAGTGCCATTTGGCGGGCGGGACGCCCGCGCTCCATAATATTGTTCCTCTCACCCAAATGGGGCTCGGGCTACCGCGTCATAAAATTTGCGTAGCCCAAAATAGTATGATCACCAATCCCCAAAAATGCCCCAACGCCTTAATCCGCTTTAAATTATTTCCATCTATCACTTTCGTGTATAGACGGATTTATTCTTTGAGCATACCTCCGACAGGCCGCCGTGTTTCTCCGCATCCCCCCATCCGGATTAACCCTTCGTTAGGAGACGGGGGGCAGTTTGCCGTTCCTCAGGCTTCGCATTCACAGCGAGAAGGAACGGTCATCCGATGGCCTCCAACCCATTCACCACCACCCAATCCGGGATCAGCGGCGGTCCGTTGACAGCAGCGCTCGGCACCTGCCGCGGCGCCATATCGGCCACTGTGCTGTTTTCACTGTGCGGCAATCTGCTGCTGTTCGTCTCGCCGCTGTACATGCTCCAGGTCTATGACCGGGTGTTGTCCAGCCGCAGCACCACCACGCTGGTGATGCTCACCATCATCGCCGCCTTCATGCTGGCCGTCATGGGCGGGCTGGAATTCCTGCGGTCGCGCATGCTGGTGCGGGTCGGCACCCGCCTCGATGCCGAGTTGGCCGGGCGCACCTTCGCCGGCCTGTTCGAGATGTCGCGCAAGGCCCCCGGCGCCGCCGGCGGACAGGTGTTGCGCGACCTCGACATGGTGCGCGACTTCGCCACCGGTCCCGCCCTGCTGGTGTTCTGCGACGCCCCGTGGGCGCCCTTGTTCATCGCCGTGGCCTTCGTGCTGCATCCGGTGTTGGGCATGGTGACCCTGGGCGGCGGCCTGTGCATCTTCGCCCTGGCGGTGGTCAACGAGATGATCACCCGCAAGGCGTTGAAGGAGGCCTCGGCGGTGTCCATCGGCGCCGGCGCCTTTGCCGATGCGTCCCTGCGCAATTCCGAGGTGGTTCATGCCATGGGCATGCTGCCCGGCATCGCCATGCGGTGGCAGCTGCGCCACCAGACCGCGCTGGCGTTGCAGTCTTCGGCGGCCGACCGGGCCGGCGGGCTGCTGGCGCTGTCCAAGTTCGTCCGCCTGTTCCTGCAGAGCGCCATTCTCGGCGTCGGCGCCTGGCTGGCACTGGACGATCAGATCACCGGCGGCTCGATCATCGCCGCCTCGATCATCATGGGCCGCGCCCTGGCGCCCATCGAGATGGCGGTGGGGCACTGGAAGGGCTTCGTCGGCGCCCGCGGCGCCTGGGAGCGCCTCAGCCACCTGCTGGTCGAGGCCGGCTCGCGCGACGAGACCATGCCGCTGCCCAGGCCCAAGGGCGCGCTGACGGTGGACCGCGTCTTCGTGTTGCCGCCGGGCGGCCGCACCGCGGTGGTCAAGGGCGTGTCGTTCGAGCTGAAGCCGGGCGAGGTGCTGGGCATCGTCGGCCCCTCGGCCGCCGGCAAGTCGACGCTGGCGCGCGCCCTCACCGGCGTGTGGCCGCCGGGTGCCGGCTCGGTGCGACTGGACGGCGCCGACCTGCACGCCTGGCAGCGCGAGGAAGTGGGGCCGGCGCTGGGCTATTTGCCCCAGGACGTCGAACTGTTCGACGGCTCGGTGGCCGAGAACATCGCCCGCTTCCAGTCGGTCGACCCCGACAAGGTGGTGGCCGCCGCCGCCAAGGCCGGGGTGCACGACATCATCCTGGCGCTCCCCCAGGGCTACGACACCCGCATCGGCGAGGGCGGCCGGGTCCTGTCGGGCGGCCAGCGCCAGCGCATCGCCCTGGCCCGCGCCCTCTATGGCAGCCCCAGCTTCGTCGTGCTGGACGAGCCCAACTCCAACCTCGACACCGCCGGCGAGCAGGCCCTGGTGGAGGCGGTGCTCGACCTCAAGCGCGGCGGGGCCACCACCGTGGTGGTGACCCACCGCGTCGCCATCCTGGGCTGCGTCGACCGCATCCTGGTGCTCAACAACGGCGAGGTCGAGCTGATGGGCAGCCGCGACGAGGTGATGGCCCGCCTGGCCCGCCCGCATGTGGTCGCCAACCAGCAGGCGGCCAAGTCCGCAATCAACGCATGAGGACGGATATGAACATCCACAGCTCGACTCTGCCGGCTCTCCCGACTCGGTACTCGCTCGATTTGCCGACGCCGCCCTCCAACTACCGCACGCCCCTGATCGCCGGGCTGACGGTGATCGGCATCGCCTTCGGCGGCTTCGGCACCTGGGCGGCGCTGGCTCCGGTCGGCAGCGCCGTGGTTTCGCAAGGCATCGTCACCGTCGAGAGCAAGCGCAAGACGGTGCAGCACCGCGAGGGCGGCATCGTCAAGGAAGTGCTGGTGCGCGAGGGCGCCATGGTGGCGCCGGGGACCGTGCTGGTGCGGCTGGAGGACACCACCGCCGCCGCCCAGTTGTCGACGCTGTCGGCTCAGCTCGATGCCCGCCTGGCGGAACAGGCGCGCCTGGTGGCCGAGCGCGACGAGTTGGACGCCGTCGCCTTCCCGCCCGCCGTGGCCGACCGCACCGAGGTGGTGGCCCGCGAACGGGACCGCTTCGCCGAGCGGCGCAGATCGCTTGACGGCCAGATCGGCATCCTCAAGCAGCGCATCACCCAACTGGAGAGCCAGCGCGAGGGCCGTGCCATGCTGGAGAATTCCAAGCGTCGGCAGCTCGTCCTGCTCAAGGATGAGCTGGCCGGACTGCGCCAGCTGGAGGCCAAGGGCTATTACCCGCGCAACAAGCTGCGCGCCCAGGAGCGCGAGCTGGCCCGCATGGAGGGCGAGCGCTTCTCCGACGGCGCCGGCGCCACCCAGTCCGACCGGGAGATCGGCGAGAACCGCCTGCAGATCATGCAGCTGACGCAGAAGTTCCGCGAGGAGGCCACCACCGAACTGGCCAAGGTGGAGACCGAGGTCAACGACCTCGGCGCCAAGCTGGGCGCGGCGCGGGACGCGGTGAAGCGGCTCGACGTGGTGGCGCCGGTGGGCGGCGCGGTGCAGTCGGTCAAGGTGGCCGGCCCCGGCTCGGTGGTCACTCCCGGCGGCGAAGTCGCCGAGATCATTCCCGACCAGGACCGCCTGGTGGTCGAGGCCCAGTTCAGCCCGAGAGACGCCGACAAGGTGCACGAGGGCCAGGGCGCCGAGGTGCGCTTTTCCTCCTTCTCCAGCCGAACCACCCCGGTGTTGAAGGGAACGGTGCAGGTGGTGTCGGCCGACCGCTTCACCGACGGCGCCACCCATCAGCCCTACTACATGGCGCGGGTCGAGGTCTCGAAGAAGGAGCTGGCGCGCCTGCCGCAACCGCTGAAGGCCGGCATGCCGGCCGAGGTGATGATCCTGGCGGGCGAGCGCACCCCCCTGCAATACCTGCTGAAACCTCTGATGGACAGCTTCTCGCGGGGGTTCAGGGAGGTCTAAGGCTCCTTATATGTCCGTCAGGCCCGCGAAGGCGGGGTCCCGTTTCGTCGGGGGTGGCGGACAAGGAAAGTTATGATGACGTGCTCTTTAAATAGAGCAAAAATGAATAACGCCCGCAATATAGTGCGGGCGTTGTTTCGTTATGTACCACAAAAGATGTTGATGATTATTTGCGCTATTAATATCGAGGTAAGCACTGTTGGTTATGTTCTCCCTCAGACGCAGGGTGAAATGTTTGCTCGTGCTGTCTATCCAACAGCAACAGAAAACAGAGGTTTCCTGACAATGACGACCAACCCTTTGACCGCTGCGGCGGCGAATGCTGACATGAAATGGGCGTTCCCTGAGATGAAGAACCCCACCATCATCGACCTCAGCAAGACCGGCGGGCAGGATTGGTGGCAGTTCCGCCCCGACGAGGACGTCATCTTCATCGGCGCCACCAGCACCCGCACCACCAACAAGCTTCAGACCGACGGCGGCCACAACATCATCGTCCTCGGCGGCGACTACCAGCCGACCTACGACAGCAAGGGCGCCACCATGCACTTCCTGAACCTCTATGGTTCGGTGCATGTCGAGGGTGTCCATATCGACAGCAAGAACGCTTCGCAGGACGGCATCGCCGTCGGCGGCGCCTCGGGCCACCAGCCCGACGTCACCGTGCAGAACTCGCTGATCGAGAACATCCACGGCACCCAGGGCGGCGTCCATGGCGACGGCTTCCAGACCCACGGGTCGGTTGGCAACATGCATTTCTACAATGTGTCGATGAGCACCAACTACCAGGGCTTCTTCATCTCGCCCCAGTACGATCCGCCGCACAAGTCGGCCGATTTCGAGAACGTCAACGTCAAGTACATTCCGGGCGGCCAGGGCATCTCGTACGAGTACTGGTTCCTCGACTCCAAGGATCAGCACGCCTATCCCATCACGCTGAAGAACGTCTACGTCACCGAGCGTGCCGGCCAGACCGCCGAGGAGGCCTCGGTGTGGCCGAAGGCTTCGCTGGGCGACAGCACCCACGCCGTGCGCCAGGGTAACGAGATCAGCTGGCCGGGCCTGCCTTACACCGGCCACGTCACCGTCGGCAACCCGCCGGCCGATTTCGCCACCGCGGCCAAGACCGGCCTCAACTGGCATTACACCGGCGGCATCGTCGGCGCTCCGACCGACCTCCAGGCCACCCCGGGCGCCACGCCGGCACCCGCGCCCGCTCCGGCTCCGGCTCCGGTACCCGCGCCGGTTCCGTCCGCGGATCTGACCGCTCCGGCCGACTCGGCGGCGCCCACCAAATGGACCGCCTCCACCGACGCGAGCAAGGCGGTGGTCGGCACCGACGGCCATGATCAACTGGCCGGCATGCGGGGCAAGGTCGACTCGAACCTGGCCGGCGGCAAGGGTGACGACACCTACATCGTCGATCAGCCGGGCGACCATGTGGTGGAGGCGGCCGCACAGGGCACCGATACCGTGCTGTCCTATTCGACCAGCTACACGCTGTCCGCCAATGTCGAGAACCTGATCCTGGGCGGTACCGCTGCCATCAACGGCACCGGCAACGACCTGGCCAACAAGATCACCGGCAACACGGCCAACAACGTCATCGACGGCGGCAAGGGTGACGATTGGCTGGTGGGCGGCGGCGGTGCCGACACCTTCGTGGTGCACAAGGGCGACGGCAAGGACACCGTTGCCGACTTCACGGCGCAGGGCACCGGCCATGATGTGGTGAACCTGAGCGGCTTCGGCTTCACCGGCTTCGACCAGGTCAAGGCCGCCATGGTGCAGAAGACCGGCTATGTCCAGCTCAACCTGGGCGACGGGCAGACCGTGAACCTGGCCGGCGTCACCACCGACAAGCTGATTGCCGAGGACTTCAAGCTCGGCGGATCGGCGGCCCCTGCTCCGCAGCCCCAGCCGGCGACTCCGGCCGCGGTGTTGAAGGACCTGCAACTCGACCTCGACAAGCTGTTCGCCAGCGTCGATACCAGCCAGCAGAAGGCGTTGGTGACACATATCCAGGGGCTTGAGGACCAACTGGCTCACCTGCTGGCACCGCAGCCGACCACGGCGGCGCCGGTCGTCGTGGCACCGGTGGACGCCAACCACGTGGCCGCCACCGTCGACTACTGGCACCACTGAGCGGACTCCCCCGGCGGTGTGAAAGCCGCCGGGGGGCTCTTGCCGACAAGTCGACCGAGGTCGTCACCCCCGCGGAAGCGGGGGTTTCGTCTGAATGGGGCTTGGACATGGAACCGCGCTTCCGCGGGGGTGACGGTTTCGGGGGACACCCCTACTTGTGCTGCAGGTCCATCTCCACTTCGACGATGTCGCCGTCGACGGTGCGCATGGGGACGAAACCGAGATGTTCGACGAATTTCAGCATGCGGTAGTTTTCCCGCAGCACCTGACCGACGATGGCCTGGGTGCCTCGGCTGCGGCAGTACTCGATCATCTTGACCAGCAGCCGCTTGCCCAACCCCGAGCCTTTCAGGTCCGAGCGCACCACGATGGCGAACTCGGCCTTCTCGTTGTCGGGATCGGTCACCGTGCGCACCACGCCCAACGTTTCCTTGCCCTCGGGCGTGTCGATCTCGCCGATGAAGGCCATCTCGCGGTCGTAGTCGATCTGGGTCAGACGGGCCATCTCGGTGTGCGGCAACTCGTGCACCAGTCCGAAGAAGCGGAAGCGGATGTCCTCGGCGGTCAGCTTGGAGACGAAGACATGGTGGTTGGGTTCGTCCTCGGGCCGGATCGGGCGGATCAGCGTCTTGCGCCCGTCGGTCATGGTGAACCATTCCTCCAACTCGCCGGGATAGGGGCGGATGGCCAGCCGGTCGGTGCCGCCCTTGGCCTCGGCCACCACGATGCGGGCGTCCACCGCCAGCACCCCGTGCTCGTCGGCGAACAGCGGGTTGATGTCGAGCTCGATTATCTCGGGGATGTCGATGATCAACTGCGACACCTGCACCAGAGCCAGTTCGACGGCTTCGCGGTCGGCGGGCGGGCGGCCGCGATAGCCCTCCAGCAGCCGCGACACCCGGGTGCGCGAGATCAGCTCCGAGGCGAGATGGAGGTTCAGCGGCGGCAGGGCTACGGCGCGGTCGGCGATGATCTCGACGGCGATGCCGCCCTGGCCGAACAGGATGACGGGTCCGAAGATGGGATCGGTGGCGACGCCGATGATCAGCTCCTGCGAGCGCGAGCGGCGCGCCATGCGCTGGAAGGTGAAGCAGTCGATGCGGGCGTCGGGATAGACTCGGGTTACCCGTTCCTGCATGGCATGGGCGGCCTTTTCCACCTCGAACGGACTGTCGAGGTTGAGCGCCACGCCGCCGACGTCGGACTTGTGCACGATGTCGGGCGACAGAATCTTCAAGGCCACCGGCGCCCCGATGTCGTGGGCGATGCGGCTGGCCTCGGCCGGGGTCTTGGCGATTCGGGTCTCGACGGTGGGAATGCCGTAGGCCTCCAGCACCGCCTTGGCCTCGGGCTCGCGCAGGGTGCCGCCGCCGCTGGCCAGCGCGTCCGTGACCAGCTTGCGGGCGCGGCGCACGTCGGGCACGAACTCGACCGGCGCCGAGGCCGGCACCTCCATCAGCAGTTCCTGGTTCTTGCGGTACTGGATCAGGTGACAGAAGGCCTGTACCGCGGCCCGCGGCGTGTCATAGGTGGGCACCGCCGCCTCGGCGAACAGCCGCCGCGCCGGCGCCACCGCTTCGTGGCCGACCCAGCAGGTCATGATGTTGGCGCGGGTGCGCTCCTTGAACAGCTTGATCACCGCCTCGGCCACCTCGCTGGGGCTGGAGATGGCGGTGGGCGCGTGCATCACCAGCACCGCATCCACCGCCTTGCAGTCCAGCACCGCGGTCAGGGTCTTGACGTAGCGGGCGCCGTCGGCGTCGCCGACGATGTCCACCGGGTTGCCGTGCGACCAGTTGGAGGGCAGGAAGGCATCCAGCGTCTCGATCACCTCGGGGGGAATCTCGGCCAGCCGGCCGCCCAGCATCGCCAGGTCGTCGGCGGCAATGACGCCGATGCCGCCGCCGTTGGTGACGATGGCGAGGCGCTGGCCCTTCATGGGGCGCGAGCGGGCCAGGGTCTCCACCGCGCCGAAAATCTCCTCGATGTCCTGCACGCGCAGCATGCCGGCCCGCCGGATGGCGGCGTCGAACACCGCGTCCGAACCCGCCAGGGCTCCGGTATGCGACGTGGCCGCCCTGGCGCCCTCCAGGCTGCGGCCCGCCTTGATGGTCAGCACCGGCTTGTTGCGGGCGGCGGCGCGGGCCGCGCTCATGAAGTTGCGCCGCTCCGAGATGGTCTCGATGTAGAGCAGGATGGCGCGCGTCGAGGGGTCGCTGCCCAGGTAGTCGAGCACATCGCCGAAATCGACGCCGGCGGTGTCGCCCATATGGATGAAGTGCGAGAACCCGATGCCCTTGGGCCGCGCCCAGTCGAGAACCGCGGTGCACAGCGCACCCGACTGCGAGACGAAGGCGATCTTGCCGGGCAGGGCGCATTCATGGGCGAAGCTGGCATTCAGGCCGATGCCCGGCACCAGCATGCCCATGCTGTTGGGTCCCAGGATGCGCATGCCGGCGGTGCGGCCCTCGGCCAGGGTGGCCTCCAGGGCGCTGCGGCCGTCCTCCAGCCGGGTATGATGCAAGGCCGGCGTCATGATGCAGGCGGCGCGGGTGCCGCGCTCGCCCAGCGATTTGATGATGGCGGGGATGGTGGCCGGGGGCGTGCAGATCAGCGCCAGGTCGGGCGCCTTGGGCAGGCAGGCCACGTCGGGATAGGCCAGCACGCCGCCCACCGACGGGTGTTCGTTGGTTACCGGCATCACCGGCCCGCCGAACTCGGCCTGAAGCAAGTTGCGCATCACCACGCCGCCGATGGAGTGCGGGCGGGTCGATGCCCCCACCACGGCGACGGACTGTGGGCGAAACAAGGCCTTGAGGTTGCGGATGCTCATGGGACCCTATGTGTGGTCATACCGGTGGCGAAGATAGGCCCGTGCTTTTTGCAGTGCAACACCGGCGGCGATATCTCCGCCATGCCCGCGACGACGTGACACACTCTATCCCGTCCATTGTAACTCCAGGGAGATAGAAGTATGATTTTGCACTGCAACATCGGCGGCGGGAGATGACAATGGTTGAGATGCTGGAGAACCGGACGTTCGACGAAATCAAGGTCGGCGACCAGGCTACACTCATCCGGACCTGCCGTCCCGAGGATGTCGAGTTGTTCGGCATCGCTACCGGCGATTTCAATCCCACCCATTACAGCGCCAGCTCGGCGGAACAGTTCGCGCATCACGGTAAGGCATTGGCGCACAGCATGTGGGGTGGCTCCTTGCTGTCGGCCCTGCTGGGCAACGAGTTGCCCGGGCCGGGCACCGTCTACATCGGGCAGAGCCTGGAATTCCATTCCGTGGTCGAGGTGGGCGACACCCTGACCCTGACCCTGACAGTGTTGCGCAAAAAGGCGCCCGACGAGGTGGATTTCGACTGCAAGGTCGTCAACCAGCGGAGCGAAACGGTGCTGACCGGCACCGCCCGGGTGCATGCTCCCACCGTCAAGGTGCGCCAGCCCCGGCAGGAGATGCAGGAAGTCAAGCTGCGCCGCCGCCACCATGTGTTCGAAACCATCATCGAGCGCTGCGGCGTCGTCGACCCGGTCTCGGTGGCGGTGTGCCACCCGTGCGACCAGGTGTCGCTGGAAGGTGCCGTCGATGCCGCCCGTGCCGGCCTGATCCGTCCGATTCTGGTGGGGCCGCAAGCCAAGATTCAGGCTGTGGCCGCGGAGTTCCAGCTCGACATCGCCGGGCTGCGCATCGTCGATACCGCCCACAGCCACGAGTCGGCCGAACAGGCCGTGGCGCTGTGCCGCTCGGGTGCCGCCGAGGCGCTGATGAAGGGCAGCCTGCACACCGACGAGATGATGCACGAAGTCGCCAGGCGCGACACCGGCCTGCGCACCGCCAGGCGCATCAGCCACGTCTTCGTCATGGATGTGCCGACCTATCCGCGCACCCTGCTGATCACCGACGCCGCCATCAACATCTACCCGACGCTGGAAGACAAGCTGGACATCGTGCAGAACGCCATCGAGCTGTCGCATGTCCTGGGCGTGGCCGAGCCCCGCGTCGCCATCCTGTCGGCGGTGGAGACGGTCTATCCCAAGATCAACTCCACCATCGACGCCGCCGCTCTGTGCAAGATGGCCGATCGCGGCCAGATCACCGGCGCCCTGCTCGACGGCCCGCTGGCGTTCGACAACGCCATCAACGAGGAGGCGGCCAAGATCAAGAAGATCAATTCGCCGGTGGCCGGCCGCGCCGACATCCTGCTGGTGCCCGACCTCGAAGCCGGCAACATGCTGGCCAAGCAGTTGTCCTACCTGTCCGAGGCCGATGCCGCCGGCATCGTGCTGGGCGCCCGCGTGCCCATCGTGCTGACCAGCCGCGCCGACAGCGCCAAGGCGCGTCTGGCCTCGTGCGCCGTCGCCGTGCTGTTCGCCCATGCCCGCCGCGGCAAGGGCAAGGTGGCGGCGGAGTAGGCGACATGCGCGAGGGCATTCTGGTCATCAACGCCGGCTCCTCTTCCATCAAGTTCTCGCTCTACCTCGGCGAGACCGGCGGCGACATGGCGCTGTCCAGCAAGGGGCAGGTGGACGGCATCCACGTCGCCCCCTTCTTCAGGGCCTTCGATCCCAAGGGTCAGCCCCTGGCCGAAACGCGCTGGGAGCACGGCGAGGGTCTGTCGCACGAGATCCTGCTGACCTACCTGTTGCGCTGGATCGAGGAGCATCTCGACGGCGCCGTGCTGAGGGCGGCCGGCCATCGCGTGGTGCATGGCGGACTGTGTTACAGCCACCCGGTGCGGATCGATGCCGCGATCGTCGAGGAGCTGGAGGCGCTGGTGCCGCTGGCACCCTTGCACCAGCCGCACAATCTGGCTCCCATCCGGGCGCTGGCCGCGGTGCATCCCGAGCTGGTCCAGGTGGCCTGCTTCGACACCGCCTTCCACCGCAGCAACCCTCGGGTGGCGGAACTCTTCGCCTTGCCGCGGGCGCTGACCGCCGAGGGCGTGCGCCGTTACGGCTTCCATGGCCTGTCCTATGAGTACATCGCCCACAAGCTCAAGGAGGTCGCTCCCGAGGTGGCCGGCGGCCGCGTGGTGGTGGCGCATCTCGGCTCGGGCGCCTCCATGTGCGCCATCAAGGACGGCCGCAGCGTCGCCTCGACCATGGGGTTCACCGCCCTGGATGGCCTGCCCATGGGCACCCGCACCGGCAACCTCGACCCCGGAGTGGTGCTCTATCTCATGCAGCGCAAGGGTATGGACGCCAAGCAGTTGGAGACGCTGCTGTACAAGGAGTCCGGCCTGCTGGGCGTCTCGGGCATCAGCAACGACATGCGGATCCTGCTCGACAGCACCGATCCCCATGCCGAGGAAGCAGTCGAGCTGTTCTGCTACCGCATCGGCCGCGAACTGGGCTCGCTGGCGGCGGCGTTGGGCGGGTTGGATGCGCTGGTCTTCACCGCCGGCATCGGCGAGCGCGCCGCCGCGGTGCGCGAGCGGGTTTGCCGTCAGGCGGAATGGCTGGGGGTTCGCCTCGACCCCGAGGCAAACACCCGCAACGCGCCGTGCATCACCGCCGCCGGCAGCACCATCCCCGCCCTGGTCGTTCCCACCGACGAGGAGATGATGATTGCCCGCCATACCAGGGCGGTCCTGCAGGGATAAGGTTACGGGTGCGCGGACGAGACGCCCGCGCACCCTCCGCAGGTGGGGGGGTTCCATCTCCCTGCCGAAACAGGCACACTCGCGCCCCATGGGAAAATTTGCGGGGCGCTGGGAATGCGGAAACTGAAACTTGCGATTGGCCCGGTGACCATCGTCGCCGAACTGTTCGACACGCCCACCGCCGATGCCCTCTACGCCGCGGCACCGTTCGAGGCGCGGGCCGCCACCTGGGGCGAGGAGGTCTATTTCCAGGCCCCGGTCACGGTGGATCGCGAAGACGGCGCCCGCGACGTGGTGCAACCGGGCGAGCTGGCCTTCCGCGTCGAGGGCGAGGCCGTCGTGGTCGGCTTCGGTCCGACACCGCGGTCGGAAGGCACCGAAATCCGCCTGGCCTCCCACGCCAACATCTGGGGCCGCACCTCGGACGACGTCCATCGCCTTGCCGGGATCGAGGCCGGCGACCCTATCCGCGTCGAGGCGGTGGAGTAGATCAGCCCCTCCCGCTGCGGGGAGAGGGAAGGTCATGCCCCCAAAAGGGTCACTTGAGCCATCGGACGGGGACGGTGTAGGGTCCCGCCGGTCTGCCGTCTCTCAGGGGATGCCCATGTTCCGCCCGATCGCCCTCCTTGCCGTCACCCTGGCGCTGTGCGGCTGCGACGCCGTCGGCCTCATCGCCCATACGGTGAAGCAGGTGGAGAAAAGCCGCGAGACCGGGGTGCAGCCCGCCACTGCCCGCGGTGAGGAGCAGCCGCCGGTGCAGCCGGCGGTTCAGCGCCAGCCGGCCGAGGAGCCGGTGGTCAGCCCGGTGGTGCCGCCGCGCGAAGCGGTTACGATTGAATCTTTGCCACTTCGGTGATGGGGCGGGCGGTGACGCTGCGCCGGGCTTCCGAGCCCAGCACCGACTTCATCGCCAGGCCGTACTCCTCGCCCTCGTCGAGGATGATGTCGTGGCGCTTGTCCGGGGTGGCGTCGGCCAGCCGCAGCAGGCGCTCCAGCTCGACGTCGATGCGGTCGAGGCTGGCCAGCAGTTCCGGCGCGACCGGGGCGTCCTCGATCTTGGCGGCGAAACGGCGCATGTTGTCGCCGAAGGCGCGCATCTGCCGCAGATGGTCGCGCAGGCTGCGTGGCCGGCGGAGAAACGCCCGGTACGACGAGCGGATGTCCTTGATGACTTTGGCCACCAGACCACGCAGGAAGGGGTCGATGTCGTCAAGGTGCCGCGCGAAGTCGGCGGCGGGAATGCGGCTGATGACACAGTCTTCGACCGCCACCGCGGCGGCCAGGCGGGTTCCGCCGCCCAGCACCGCCATCTCACCGAAGACTTCGCCGGGAGTGATGATGTCCAATTCCACCATCTGGCCATAGGCAGCCTGGCGCATGGAAATGCTTCCGCTGTGCAACAGGTAGGCGGCATTGCCCGGCTCGCCCTGGGCGAAGACGACCGTGCCGGCGGGCACCGACAATGTCACGGTCGATCCCTTGTCGTCCTGGTTGGTCACCCTGTTCTCCTGGCTGGCCCGTCCCGGTGGTCCACGGTCGCCAATTCCGTCGCCTCCATGATTCCCCTTTGCCGAGGCTGCGGTCAACTGCTGCGCGATGGCGGCGTCGTCGAATTAGCCCTTTGCCTTTCCCAGGCACTGCGCCATCCGCCGGGATTTCGCCGGCGGTGCGCATCAACCTCTCCTCTGATACCCTTGTGGCACAGACGCTACGTCAACGGGGGGTAAAGGGGAAGATGGCAGGGGATTGGAAGGAACTTGGCCGGCGCCTGGACGCGGCCCCGGGCTGCGACACCGCGCTCGACGCCGCCGTCGCCGAGGCATTCGAGCAGCCGATGGCCGACTATTCCGCGTCGGTCGATGCCGCCCGCCGCCTGGTGGCGGCGGCGCTGCCGGACTGGACGCTGCATCTCGGCTTCGGCGCCACCGGAGTATTCCCTTACGCCTCGCTGGCCGCCAACGGCACCCGCATCGTCTGCGACGCCCCCACCGTGCCGCTGGCCGTCCTCAGGGTGGCGGTGGCGGTCAGGGGCCTGCCGCCGCGCGCAACATCGCCAGAGCCGTCCGCGCCGCCTGCACCCTGATGTGCTCACGGTCGCCGGCGAAGACCTCGCGGCGGTGGACGGTGGCGGCGCCTCGGCGGGTGCAGGCGAAATGCACCAGCCCCACCGGCTTCTCCGTCGAGCCGCCGCCCGGCCCGGCAATCCCGGTGATGGCCACCGCCATGTCGGCGCGCGAATGGGCCAGCGCCCCTTCGGCCATGGCTCGGGCCACCGCCTCGGAAACCGCGCCGGGACTCGGGAACAAGCCGGGGGGCACTCCCAGCATCTCCTGCTTGGCCTCGTTCGAGTAGGTGACGAAGCCGCGCTCGACCACGTCCGACGAGCCGGCCACCGCGGTCAGCGCCGCCGCCACCAGCCCGCCGGTGCACGACTCGGCGGTGGCCGCCTTCAGCCCGGCGGCGCGGCAGGCGGCGAGCACCGCTTCGGCGTCGGCGATCAATTCGGCGGGCAGCATGGTCACCTCGTGAGGAGCAGAAGGGCGAGCAGGCCGTAAGCGGCCGCCAGCATGTCGTCGGCCATGACGCCGAGGCCGCCGGAGAGGTGACGATCGGCCCAGCCGGCCGGCCACGGCTTCCAGATGTCGAGCAGCCGGAACAGGGCGAACCCCACCAGATAATACAGCGGATCGAGGGGGGCGGGGGCCAGCACCAGCCACTGGCCGGCGACCTCGTCGATCACCACCTCGCCGGGGTCGTCGGCAGCGGTGCGCCGGACATACAGTTCGGAAGCGGCCCAGCCCACCAGGAAACAGATCCCCGCCGCCGCCGCCAGTCCCCAGCTTCCCCAGCGGCCGGCGATGACCCAGGCGAAGGGCAGGGCGGCGGCCGAGCCCCAGGTTCCCGGCGCCTTGGGCAACAGCCCGGCGCCGAACCAAGTGGACAGCAGGGCGGCGGGATGCAAGGGCGAAATGCCGGGGCGGCAGGGCAAAGGCGTCTCCGTCGGGAGCAGGGGGGCGCGGACGCGTGCCCGCCAGCCTACCATCCGCGTTCCGCTTGGCAACCATTCGCGCCATAGCCCAACCTCCCGGCGAAACCATTTTGTGCTGAAGGGGAAAATCGGAGGAGCCTCAATGTACCGTATCGTCGGACTGGGTCTCGCCTTCGCCCTGATCTCGGTGTCCGTTGCGGCCGAACCCACCGCCTGCACCATCGAGACCGAGCGGCTCCGCCAGGCGCTGGCCGAGCGCGACCGCAGTCTCGACCTGATGGCGGAGCGCCTGGCCGGGCTGGCGCGCGGCAACATCCGGGCCATCGAAAAGGCACTGGCCGGCACCGGCATCAGCCCCGACCGGCTGGTCCGCCGCGCCCCCAAGCGGCGGGCCGAGGGCGGGCCGTTCGTGCCGGCCGGCTCCGCCCTGGCCGCCGCCATGGGCGAGGTCGAGCGCTGGAACCGCCTGGAGCGTGCCGTGCGCGTGCTGCCGTGGGGGCCGCCGCTGGCGCGTTATCACCTGACCTCGGGCTTTGGGCCGCGCCGCGATCCCTTCAACCACCGCCGCGCCTTCCACACCGGCATCGACCTCAAGGCCGCGGCGCGTGCCGCCGTCCGGGCCACCGCCCCCGGCCGCGTCGTTTTCGCCGGCCGTCGCGGCGGCTACGGCCGCATGGTGGAGGTCGACCACGGCTTCGGTGTCCGCACCCGCTACGGCCATCTCGCGGCGTTGCGCGTCCACCGCGGGCAAAGGGTGGCGGACGGTCAACTGGTCGGTCTGGTGGGCTCCAGTGGACGATCGACCGGTGTCCACATGCATTACGAAGTCGTCGTCGGGGGCATTCCGCGAAATCCCATGCGCTTCATGCGCCGTGGGCCACGTTAATACCGCCCCATCGTATATAACCTTCGAAAGGTATGGCTGTTTTGCTTCAACTGCGCAATGATTAGCTATTGAAAATTTTGCCGATGGCGGCGGTATGGGTGCTATTATGCGGAGGCATTATTTCTTATACCTTGGAATAGGCGGTCTCTCCGCTTTGGCAGTGCGTCCCGCGGCATGAGCCTGACCACCCGTATCGTCACGGTGGGGCTGGTTGTGGCCGGTCTGCTGTGGCTGGGCCTCGACTTCCTCCAGACGCGTCAGATCGAGGACGTGGCGGCCCGCCAACTGTTGGGGCGCCTGGAGGAGAAGGCGCGGCGCGACCGGCTGCGCCTGGACAATGCCCTGCGGGGCCACCACACCTTCGTCCGGTTGCTGACGCAGATGCAGGGGGTGCGTCGCCATGTCGACGCCGTGGTG
Source organism: Magnetospirillum sp. (assembly GCA_016183945.1). Next base: position 7,797 of record JACPDP010000031.1, on the reverse strand, counting down.
AGTGGGCAAGGCACCGCATCCCGGGCGGAGGGGGACCCGGATTGGCTGCCCTCGCGCCACGAGCAGCGCGCCTTCACGCGGATTGAATGGGTGGTGGTGCTGGATGAGGTGGCCAAGCTGCGGGAAATCGTGGCCTTGGGCGGCGAAGACCCCCTCGCGGCGCTCAATGACCTGCCCGCGCGGGTCTTCGCGCGGGCCGCCGAAGGCAGCATGTTGGTCCGGCTCGACGGCGCCCTCGTGCTGGTTTCGGCGGCTCCGGTGGAGGGGCGGGGCTGGTTGGTGGCGGTGTCCCGCCTGGACAGCCGGTTCCTGGCCTCGGCCCTCGGGCGTTTCCTTGACCCCAGCTTCATCGCCGCCCTGATCGACAGCGACAGCGGCCTGACGGTGGCCACCACCGATGCCGCCGAAGTCCCGCCGGGCTCTGCCCTGGCCTCCCTGTCCGAGCGCTACCTGGTGACCGGCAAGGCCCATTTCGACTATGACATCGCCGAGCGGAAGCTGAGCTTCGCCAGTCTGGTGCCGCGCGCCCACCTGACCGAAATGAGCGCACCGCTGCTCACCGTGGAGCGCACCCAGCGCACCGTTCTGGCGGCGGCCATGAGCGGGCTGTTCCTGGTGGTGCTGGCCTATCTGAGCTGGCGGCTGCGGCGGTTGACCGAACGGGTTTCGGACATGAGCCGCCGGGTGTTCGGTGTCGATGACGTGCGAGCCGGCGGGGACGAACTGGTTGGCCTCGAAGCCGCCGTCGGACGGTTGGTGGCCGAGGTCGAGACCTCGCGCGAGGCGTTGAAGCGGGAGGCGCAGGACCGCCTCAACGTTATGGCCGAACGGATGATGGCACGGGCCGAGGCCAAGCGCCTGGCGCTGTTGCAGGGAGTCACCGAGATGCTGGGGGTGGGGATCATCCGCATCGGCTCGGTGGGCGCCAGCGCCGAGAACGCGGTGATGGACCGCTTCGCCGGGGAGTGCGGCGGGCTGCAGGCCTTCCTGGCGGCCGATGACGCCGGGGTCAGCGAACTCTGCCTCGGCGAGGGCACCACTGGCCGCATCTTCGAGGTGACCTCGGCTCACGAGTTCGACCTTGGCCTGCTGCTGGTGCGGGACGTCACCGAGCGGCGCCGCGCCGAGGCGGCCGTCGCCTCCTTTGCCCTGTTCCCCGCCCAGAATCCCCACCCGGTGCTGCGCGTCGGAGCGGATGGGGTGGTGCAGCACGCCAACGACGCCTGCGACCAGTTGCTGGCCTCTTGGGGCTCGGGCATCGGCTGTGCCGCACCCGGCAACTGGCGCGTGGTGTTCGACGAGGCTCTGCGCTCGGGGCAGCAGCGCGAAGTCGAGGCCATCGTCGGCGACCGCGTGCTGTCGCTGAACGTGGTGCCGCTCCCCTCCGCCGGATACGTCAACATCTATGGCGCCGACGTCACCGCCCGCGTCAGCGCCGAGCGCCTGCTCTATGCTGCCAACGAGACCCTGGAGTTGCGCGTCGCCGAGCGCACCGAGGCGCTGCAGGCCGAAGTCGCCGGCCATATCCGGGCGGAAGAGAAGGCTCTTGCGGCCAAGGAACAGGCAGAACTGGCCAACCGCACCAAGACCGAGTTCCTCGCCAATATGAGCCACGAGCTGCGCACGCCGCTCAATGCCATCATCGGCTTCTCCGAGGTGATCGAGACCGAGGTATTCGGTCCGGTGGGCACCCCGCGCTACCACGAATACGCCGGGGATATCCTGGCCTCGGGCCGCCATCTGCTGGCCCTGATCAACGACATCCTCGACGTGGCCAAGATCGAGGCCGGCGAGATGATGCTTGAGCTCGAACCGGTGGCGGTGGCCGAAATCGTCCGGTCGGCGCTTCGCCTGGTGGAGGTTCGCGCCGCCTTGGGCCGGGTCGACCTGTCGGCGCGGTTCGGTGACGACCTGCCTCTGATCGAGGCCGACCGGCGCCGCCTGCTGCAAATTCTGGTCAACCTGCTGGCCAATGCCGTCAAGTTCACCCCCGAGGGCGGCAAGGTGCGGGTCTTCACTCACCGCGACGGCAATCATATGGTTTTCGCGGTCGGCGACACCGGCATCGGCATGAGCCCCGAGGAGATCCAGCAGGCGTTGAAGACCTTCCGTCAGGTGGACGGCAGTCTGGCGCGGCGCTACGAGGGGGTCGGGCTTGGACTGCCGTTGGCCCGCTCGCTGGTGGAATTGCACCAGGGGCGCATGGTCATCTCCAGCGCCAAGGCCGTGCCTCTAAGGGGGGAGCGCGGGCGTCCCGCCCGGGCAACTTTGCACTAGCCATCCCGTGCGCCGGGGGCTAAAAACGGCTCGAAACGTTTCCGAGTCCGGCGACGGCCCATACCTATTGCGGTGACCCCCAAATGGATGTCTTTCCGATCATACTCGTCATCCACCTGATGCTGGCCGTGTCGCTGGTGGGAGTGATCCTGCTCCAGCGCAGCGAAGGCGGCGCGCTGGGCATCGGCGGCGGCGGCGGCGGGCTGATGAGCGGCCGCGCGGCGGGCAACCTGCTGACCCGTACCACCGCCATCCTGGCGGCGGCCTTCTTCTTGACCAGCCTGTCGCTGGCCCTGATCGCCAGCCACCGCAGCAGCGGCGCCTCGCCCTTCGAGCAGTTGCAGGAGAAGGCTCCCGCCGCCACGGCTCCGGCCGAGCCGGCCAAGCCGGCGGCACCGGCCGAGCCGAGCGCGCCACTCTCCCGCTAGGCTGTCCGGACGCGGGACAAGGGCGGTGGGGCCGGCTTGACCGGCCCCCTGGGGGGCGGCCGAAAAGCGAAGGGTAAAGGGGCGATGACGCGTTACATCTTCAGCACCGGCGGCGTGGTGTCCTCGCTGGGCAAGGGGCTGGCCTCGGCGGCGCTGGGGGCGCTGCTGCAGGGGCGCGGCTTCAAGGTGCGCCTGCGCAAGCTGGACCCGTACCTCAACGTCGATCCGGGGACCATGAGCCCCTACCAGCACGGCGAGGTCTACGTCACCGACGACGGCGCCGAGACCGATCTCGACCTCGGCCACTACGAGCGTTTCACCGGGGTGGCGTCGCGCAAGAGCGACAACATCACCACCGGCCGCATCTATTCCGACGTCATCGCCAAGGAGCGCCGCGGCGACTACCTGGGCGCCACGGTGCAGGTCATCCCGCACGTCACCAACGCCATCAAGGACTTCATCCTCTCGGACATCACCGACGAGGACTTCTGCCTGTGCGAGATCGGCGGCACGGTGGGCGACATCGAGAGCCTGCCGTTCCTGGAGGCCATCCGCCAGTTGCGCAACGAGCTGGGCCGCGAGCGGGTGATGTTCATCCACCTGACCCTGCTGCCCTATATTCCCACCGCCGGCGAGTTGAAGACCAAGCCGACGCAGCACTCGGTCAAGGAGCTGCTGAGCGTCGGCATCCAGCCCGACATGCTGATGTGCCGCTCCGACCGCGACATCCCCGAGGGGGAGCGCAAGAAGATCGCCCTGTTCTGCAACGTCGGCTATGGCGCGGTGATTCCGGCGCTGGATGTGGATACCATCTATCAGGTTCCCATCAGCTACCACGAGCAGGGCCTCGACGCGCAGGTGTGCCAGCATTTCGCCATCGAGGGCGCCGCGCCCAACCTGGCGCGCTGGCAGACCATCGTCGAGCGTGTGCGCCAGCCCGAGGGCGAGGTGGTGATCGCCGTGGTGGGCAAGTACACCAGTCTGCTCGACAGCTACAAGTCGCTGGCCGAGGCACTGCACCATGGCGGCATCGCCAACAACGTCCGCGTCAAGCTCAACTGGATCGACAGTGAGATCTTCGAGCGCGAGGACGCTGTCCACCACCTGGAACCCTGTCACGGCATCCTGGTGCCGGGCGGCTTCGGGGAGCGCGGCGCCGGCGGCAAGATCGAGGCGGTGCGCTTCGCCCGCGAGCGTCAGGTGCCCTATTTCGGCATCTGCTTCGGCATGCAGATGGCGGTGGTCGAGGCGGCGCGCAATCTGGCCGGGATGAAGGGGGCCAACTCCACCGAGTTCGGCCCCTGCGAGCACCCGGTGGTCGGCCTGATGACCGAGTGGCTGCGGGGCAACATGCTGGAGAAGCGCCGTGCCGGCGGCGACATGGGCGGCACGTTGCGCCTGGGGGCCTACGACTGTCATTTGCGGCCCGAATCAAGGGCGCGCGAGCTGTACGGCGCCGAGGTGATCTCGGAACGCCACCGCCACCGCTACGAGGTCAACCTCGACTACAAGGGCATCCTGGAGGGTCAGGGCATGGTGTTCTCGGGCATGTCGCCCGATGGGGTGCTGCCCGAGATCGTCGAATTTCCGCACCATCCCTGGTTCATCGGCGTGCAGTTCCACCCCGAGCTGAAGTCGAAACCCTTCGCTCCCCACCCCCTGTTCACCGGCTTCATCGCCGCCGCGGTGCGGCAGTCGAGGCTGGTGTAGGAGACCGGATGCCCTGCCACCATGTCGCCGTCGGCGAAAGCGTCATCCTCGGCAACGACCTGCCGCTGGTGCTGATCGCCGGGCCGTGTCAGTTGGAGAGCCGGGCGCACGCCCTGGAATGCGCCCTGGCGTTGAAGGAGATGGCGGCCAAGGCGGGGATGCCGCTGATCTACAAGACCAGCTACGACAAGGCCAACCGCAGCTCGCTGTCGGGGCGGCGCGGCATCGGGATCAAGGACTCGCTGCCCATCTTCGCCGAGATTCGCGAAAGCCTGGGGCTGCCGGTGCTCACCGACATCCACACCGAGGAACAGTGCAAGCGGGTGGCCAAGGTCATCGACATCCTGCAGATACCGGCCTTCCTCTGCCGCCAGACCGACCTGCTGCTGGCCGCCGGGCGCACCGGATGCGTGATCAACATCAAGAAGGGCCAGTTCCTGGCGCCGTCGCAGATGGCCAACGCCGCCGCCAAGGTCGAGAGCACCGGCAACACCCGCATCGTGCTGACCGAGCGCGGCTCCTGCTTCGGCTATGGCGACCTGGTCGCCGACATGCGGGCGCTGCCGATCATGGCTGCCACCGGCTATCCGGTGGTGATGGACGCCACCCACGCGGTGCAGTCTCCGGGCGGGCAGGGCGCCTCCTCCGGCGGCGACCGCCGCTTTGCCCCCGTGCTGGCGCGCGCCGCCGTGGCGGTGGGGATTGCCGCGGTGTTCATCGAGACCCATCCCGACCCGGACAGGGCGCCCTCCGACGGCCCCAACATGCTGCCGCTGGCCGCCATGCCCGATCTCATCGCCACCCTGAAGGCCTTCGATCGGGTTGCGAAGGCCCATCCGATCGTGCTTTAGGTTCGTTTTTCGTCATCCCCGCGAAAGCGGGGATCCATTTTCGGGCTGGGGGATGGATTCCCGCTTTCGCGGGAATGACGGTGGATCCAATAGAAGACTAACCAAGGGGTAAGCCAATGACCGCCATCATCGATATCCATGCCCGCGAGATTCTGGATTCGCGCGGCAACCCCACCGTCGAAGTCGACGTGGTGCTGGAGACCGGCACCCTGGGTCGCGCCGCGGTGCCGTCGGGCGCCTCCACCGGCATCCATGAGGCGGTGGAGCTGCGCGACGGCGACAAGAAGCGCTACGGCGGCAAGGGCGTGCTGAAGGCGCTGGAATCGGTCAATGGCGAGATCTACGACGCCCTGTCCGGCATGGACGTCGAGGATCAGGTGCTGCTCGACAAGACCATGATCGACCTCGACGGCACCCCCAACAAGGGCCGCCTCGGCGCCAACGCCATCCTCGGCGTCAGCCTGGCGGTGGCCAAGGCGGCGGCCGACGAGGTCGGACTGCCGCTGTTCCGCTATGTCGGCGGCGCCTTCGCCAGCACGCTGCCGGTGCCGATGATGAACATCATCAACGGCGGCGCCCATGCCGACAACCCCATCGACATCCAGGAATTCATGATCATGCCGGTGGGGGCGCCCAGCGGTTCCGAGGCCATCCGCGTCGGCGCCGAGGTGTTCGCCGCCCTGAAGAAGGGACTGAAGGACGCCGGCCACAACACCAATGTCGGCGACGAGGGCGGCTTCGCCCCCAACCTGAAGAGCGCCGAGCAGGCGCTGGACTTCATCATGCAGTCCATCGAGAAGGCCGGCTTCAAGCCGGGCGAGGACGTCATGCTGGCGCTGGACTGCGCCTCCTCCGAGTTCTTCAAGGAGGGCAAGTACGTCATGGAAGGCGCCAAGAAGACCTTCGACCAGAAGGGTCTGGTGAAGTTCTATGCCAAGCTGGTGGCCAGCTATCCCATCATCTCCATCGAGGACGGCTGCGCCGAGGACGACCTGGAGGGCTGGGCGCTGCTGACCGACGCGCTGGGCGCCAAGGTGCAACTGGTGGGCGACGACCTGTTCGTCACCAACCCCGAGCGCCTGGCCATGGGCATCGACAAGGGCCTCGCCAACTCGATCCTGGTCAAGGTCAACCAGATCGGCACCCTGTCCGAGACCCTGGAGGCCGTCGATATGGCCCACAAGGCCGGCTACACGGCGGTGATGAGCCACCGCTCGGGCGAGACCGAGGACTCCATCATCGCCGATCTGGCGGTGGCCACCAACTGCGGCCAGATCAAGACCGGCTCGCTGTCGCGCTCCGACCGCCTCGCGAAGTACAACCAGCTGATCCGCATCGAGGAGCAACTCGGCGCCGCCGCCCGCTACGCCGGCCAGGCCATCATGCGGCGGTAGCATATCGTCACCCCCTCCCCCGTCCGCTGGGGGAGGGCAGGGTTCGATATTTCGCTGCCATCCGTGACGTTTCCCTTGCAACGCAGGGGCCGTCCACACATGACGGGGTTATGCCGGTTCCTTACGCCTTCGGCCGCTTGTCGACCACCCGCTTGGCCTTGCCCATCGAGCGTTCGATCGCGTTGGGTGCCAGCACGTTCACCTTGGTCGAGATGCCGATATAGCTCTTGATGTGGTGTGCCAAGTCCTTGGCGGCGGCGGCGGCGGAGCTGTCGTCGCAGGGTTGGTCGGGGCGCATCTCGACATTGACGGTGACGGCGTCGAGATGGCCGTCGCGGGTGACCTCCAACTGGTAATGCGGCGCCAGCCGGTAGTCCTTGAGGATCAACTCCTCGACCTGGGTGGGGAAGACGTTGACGCCGCGGATGATCAGCATGTCGTCCGACCGTCCGGTGATCTTGCCCATGCGGCGGAAGGTGCGCGCCGTGCCCGGCATCAGCATGGTGAGGTCGCGGGTGCGATAGCGCATCACCGGCATGGCTTCCTTGGTCAGGCTGGTGAACACCAACTCGCCCATCTGGCCGTCGGGCACCACCTCGCCGCTGTGGGGGTCGATGATCTCGGGGTAGAAGTGATCCTCCCAGATGTGCAGGCCGTCCTTGGTCTCGATGCATTCCTGGGCGACGCCGGGGCCGATGACCTCGGAGAGGCCGTAGATGTCGATGGCGTCGATGCCCATGCGGGCCTCGATCTCGCTGCGCATGGCTCCGGTCCACGGCTCGGCGCCGAAAATTCCGATCTGCAGCGAGCAGGTCCTGGTGTCGATACCCTGGTTGTCCATCTCATCGGCGAGGGCCAGCATGTAGCTGGGCGTCACCATGATGATGCGGGGCTGGAAGTCGGTGATCAGCTGCACCTGCTTCTCGGTCTGGCCGCCCGACATGGGGATGACGGTGCAGCCCAGCCGCTCGGCGCCGTAATGGGCCCCCAGGCCGCCGGTGAACAGCCCGTAGCCATAGGCGATGTGGCAGCGGTCGCCGGGACGGCCGCCACCGGCGCGGATCGAGCGCGCCATCACGTCGGCCCACATGGAGACGTCGTTCTTGGTGTAGCCGACCACGGTGGGCTTGCCGGTGG
>JACPDP010000032.1 GCA_016183945.1 Magnetospirillum sp. | reverse complement strand
GCCGAAAAAAACTCCCCCTCCAGCGGCCACGCAACTACGCCAGGGCGCTGACATGCCTGTTCACCAGGGGCATCCGGCGAATCCAGACCTGCCTTCAGCGACTATGGTCGCTGCCGCCGCTCTGGCAGGTTTGGATAAACTGATCTGTGGTGAGGGATCGAACCAAGGGGTTGGGGCTCGGTCTGGCGATCGTCAGGCGGCTGTGCCGATTGCTGGACCACACCATCGAGGTGGCCTCCCGGCCGGGCCGGGGAACCCGATTCTCGTTGTTCCTGCCCGCCGTCGCCCCCTCGTCCCCCGATGGCCCGCTCCATGTCGCCGATACGCCGCGTGCCGTCGAGCGCACCATCCTGGTCATCGACGACGAAGCGTCGATTCGGTCTGGCTTGGCCCTCATCCTCGAAAGTTGGGGGTATCGGGTCATCGCCGCCGAATCGGGGGCCGAGGCGGTCGCCGCCGTGGCCGGTGGAATTGAACCCGACGCCATCATCGCCGATTATCGCCTGCGCCGGGGCGAGACAGGGGTGGATGCGATTCGTCTGGTTGTCGACAGGGTGGGGCGAAGCGTTCCCAGCCTGGTGCTGACCGGCGATACCGGCACCGACGTCATCGCAGCCGTGCGAGACGCTGGATTCCCATTGATGCACAAGCCGCTGACGACAGGCGCTCTCCTGTCGGCATTGGCCACCCTCCTGGGGACCGACCATTGACGGCGATCGGCTTGCCGACCGCGGGGGAGACTTGACCATGAGTACACAGCTCTTTGCCCAAGCCGTGTCGGAGGCCTGCGCACCGGCCGAGTTCCTGGACGGTGTCATCCAGTCCTCGACCGAATACTCGATCATCGCCAAGGACATCGACGGCAATGTCGTGCTGTGGAACGAGGGGGCATCCCGCCTTTATGGCTATCGCCCGAGCGAGATCATCGGCAAGCCCGCCGATAGTCTTCACGCGCCGGAAGACCTCGCCTTGGGCCTGCCGCAGAAGATGCGCCACGCGGCACTGCGCGACGGTCGGTGGGAGGGGGTCATTTCCCGCATCACCAAGGATGCGCTGCGCATCACCGTGCGTGCCGTCCTGACGCCCCGGCTCGATCCCTCCGGCACGCCGATCGGCTTCCTGCTCATCTCGAAGGATGTCTCGAAGGAATTCCACCTCCGGGAACGCATCGTCAGAACCAAACTCATCGACGTGAAGTCATTCGGCACGTCCGCCGAGGATCTGCTGGAATTGCTGATCACCCTGCTTCAGGCCTCCACCCATTACTCGATCATCGGACTGGACATCGATGGTCGCATCATCCTGTGGAATGAGGGGGCGCGGCAGCTTTACGGCTACCATTCCGGCGAGGTCGTCGGCATCGCCAACGTATCGGTGCTGCACACCGAGGAAGACAAGACCAAGATCGCCTCGATCCTCGCCGCCGCTCGGCGCGACGCCATGTGGTCGGGACAGGTCCAACGCGTCAGGAAATCCGGCGAGCGCTTCTCCGCCCAGGTCGTCATCACCCCGCGCTTCGATGCGGAGCGCCGCTTCGTCGGCTATCTGATGATCTCTCATCCGGTGGCCGGACAATGAAGCCGCGTTCGGGTAGCCGCAGGTCTCGGCGGCAACGGTGATCGGCGCCAACAGGGTGGCGGCCGCGATGATCAGCCCCGGCGGCTGGAACAGCTTCCGCTACGGCCCGGGCTAAGGCCCTTTCCCCCTCACACTTCGATGACGCATTGGACCGACCAGCAGGCGTCCTCGCCCCGCCTGACCGCCAGCTCGGCAGAGGTGGCTCCCTTGGGTTCCGCGGCGGGATGATGGCGGCCGGCCGACAGGCGCTCGCCCCAGGCCCGCGCATTGAGCGCCGTGCCGTCCACGGCAATTGCGTATCGGCTGAAGGCCATGCCGCGTGTCGCCATTTCGGAGATGACCGCGTTGAGCCATTGGTAGAGCAGGTCTTCCGGATTGCCGGCCGCGCAGGTGATGGCGACCGCGGTCACGGGATCAACCCCCGCCGGATCGGCAACCACGGCAGTCAGCCCCAGCGCGGCCTGTTCCAGGGCGCCCGCAAACGATGGCCCGTATCCGCGAACGCCCACATCCGAGCCATGGGGGAAATGCTCCCAACCTGTCGGTGTTTGCGTGGGCGTCGGAGGGGGGGCGACCCGCCGATCCACCTCCTCGGCCAGCCGGCGCACCCCAAGAGAGGGCACCACCGGGTAGGCGGGCGCCGCGCTCATCCGCCGGAGAGGCTCGGGGAGGCGTGACAGCCCGTCGGCCACCCGTTCCCGGATGGCCTGCAATGGCTCGGCCGGCTGCACACGGCGCCCCGCGCGCAGCACCGGCCGCAGCAGAGGCATACCGTCGTACCGCTCATCGACGAGGGCGAGGACATCCCCCGCCAGCCGGCCATCATCGCCGGTGGTGCGGAAAACCTGCTTGCGACCGGGCCAGGTGGCCTTGCCCTCCGAGGTCTTCCGGCGGGCAATCCCTGCGTATTCCTGGAGCTTATAGGCGCAATCCAGCGCGGGCACGTCGGAGGACGTGGTCAGGCTGGTGCCAATTCCGAAGCCGTCGATCGGCGCTCCCCTGGCCAGCAGTCGAGCAATTTCCATCTCATCCAGGCCGCCGCTGGCGAAGATGGTGACGCTCCTGCACCCGTGCGCGTCGAGGATCGCCCGGACCGAATGGGCATGAAGGCCGAGGTCGCCGCTGTCGATGCGCACGCCCTGGACCGTGATGCCGTCTGCCGCGAGGCGCGGGATCAGGTTGGCCACCGTGGCGGCCGCCCGCTCGGTGTCGTAGGTGTCGATCAGCAGCACCAGCCGGCTCGGACGTGCTCGCGCGAAGGCGAGGAAGGCGTCCTCTTCCCCGGCGTGCGCCTGGATGAACGAATGGGCCATGGTCCCATAAAGCGGAATGCCGAATTCAACACCGGCCGCGACCGTTGCCGTTCCAGCGAAGCCGGCCAGATAGGCGGCGCGGGCGGCCAGCAGCCCGGCCTCGGCCCCATGGGCCCGCCGATAGCCGAAATCCACCAGCAGGCGGCCTTGCGCGGCCAGCACCAGCCGCGCCGCCTTGGACGCTATCAGGGTTTGGAAATGCAGCAGGTTGATCAGCCGGGTCTCGACCAATTGTGCCACGGCAATGGGGGCAACGAGCCGCAGGATCGGCTCGTCGGCGAAAACCACAACCCCCTCGGGTATCGCATCGACATCGCCGGCAAAGCGCAGGGCCGCCAGCCAGTCGAGGAAGTCGCCATCGAACTGTCCCGATGATTTCAGCCACTCCGTTTCCCGCGCCGTCGGCGCCAGGGCTTCGAGGTACTGAAGCGCCTGCTCCAAGCCGGCGGCGATCAGGAAGTTGCGTTCCGTCGGAAGGTTGCGGACGAAGAACTCGAACGCCGCCGGCTCGCCCATTCCCTCGCGGAAATATGCCTGCATCATGGCGAGCTGGTAGAGATCGGTCTGCAGGATGCCGGACGAGCCGGGCATGCCCGAACCTCCCTTCCGGAGAGCGGGAAGGGGGATATTGGGCACGGTGCCGGATGGCTGCGCGCTAACCCAGGTTAAGGCTTGGTCCCCTGGCGGCCGCTGCCGGGCCGCGGCCTTGGCAACGGGAGCAGGTCGGTCAAGTCACGTTTCTCGGCTCCGAAGCGTCCGCCCTGCGCTTCCATGATAAAATATGTAAGTTACATGCCAAATTACATACCGGCATTAAATGTCCGCGGCGCGGTGTTCATTATTCAGATGATTCGACATTGCCGTTCTGTAAATAACGGCATAGGCTCGGCATCGTTCCGATCGGACGCAGAACCGACGGCCGGGGAGGAGTAGGCACCCGCGATGGCCCAAACACCGGAGCCGTCATCTGCCGCCTCCTTCGTCGCCGCCTCGCCCGCTCGACGCCACCGAAGGGGGAGACCGCCATGAGCCAGGTTTCGATGCCGAGCGACAGCATCGTCTACACCAGGAAACACCCTGCACTGCTGATCATAGGCCTGCTGATTTTGGCCATCGGCTACGCCACCGACAGCGGCCTGCTGACCGGCCTGCTGAAATACCTTCAGGCCGACAAGAACGCCAAGGAGATGGTCAGCCTCTCCTATGTCTTCGGCGGCATTGCGGGCGTGGTGGGACTGTGGCACCTGTTCGGGCGCCACACCCACGGCAACCTCGACTACTACGCCTCGTCGGTGGCGGGAGCCACCTTCATCCTGTTTATCGCCATGATCATCCGCTGGTTCGTCGATCCCTGGGTCGCGGTGATCAGCAAGGCCATGGGGCCGGTGCTGGCCGATAAGTACCTGCACGACGTCATGGGGCTGAACTACGTGGTGCTGGGCATCGTCGCCGGCATGGTGACGGTCAACGTCTTCCAAATCCCCCACTGGGCGCAGAACGGCGTGCGGGTGTCGCGCCTCGGCCTCAAGACCGGCGTCATCCTGCTGGGCACGCTGTACAGCCTGGCCGAACTGGCCCAGTTGGGCAAGCTGTCGGTGGTGCTGATCGGCATCTTCGTGCTGGGCTCGGTTGGACTGGTGCTGTGGTGGGGCAAGCGCAAGGGCCTGCCCAACTCCATGACCGGCGTGCTGTCGTCCGGCGTCGGCGTCTGCGGCGTATCGGCGGCGGTGGCCTCGGCTCCGGTGGTCAAGGCCAAGTCGTCCGAGATCGCCTACACCATCGGTACCATCCTGGTGTGGGGCGTCGGCTGCATGTTCCTGTTCCCGGTGGTCGGCCACATGCTGGGCATGGGCTACATCCAGTTCGGCGCCTGGGCGGGAACCGGCATCCTCAACTCGGCGCAGGTGGCCGGGGCGGCACTGGCTTTCCAGCCCAACGGCATCGAGACGCTGAAAGTGGCCGAGATCTTCAATATCACCCGCGTCCTGTTCCTGCCCATCATCGTGCTGTGGCTGGCGGTGTGGTACGTCAAGAACGAGGAGGGGGCGCAGTCGGTCAATGTCGGCCGGGTGGTGTTCGAGAAGTTCCCGGTGTTCGTGCTCGGCTTCATCCTGATGTTCGCCCTGTCGTCCACCGGCGTGTTCGCCCCGGCCAACCACTACCAGGGCTCCTATTTCGACAACAAGGTCTCCGAGAAGAAGCTGCTGGCTCCGGCCGATATCGCCAAGCTGGCCGCCGAGGCGCCCAAGGTGCAGCGGGTCGACCAGCAGCAGGCCTTGGTCCGCCTGATGGAAAACCGCAAGCTGATGAGCATCGACGACGACGACGTGCTGCGCGGCCTGGTCAACGCCGCCATTCTGTCCAAGGATGCCAACACGGTGCTGAAGAACGCCCACCGGGCGGTGCGCCACACCGCGCCCAAGATCAGGGCCTTCCGCGACTGGATCGCCTGGCTGTTCGCCTTCGGCCTGACCGGCCTGGGCATGCAGATCACCATCGCCTCCATGAAGCAGGCCGGCGGCCAGCCGTTGATCATCGGCGGAATCGTGGGCACCCTCAAGGCGGTGGGATCGCTGATCATCGTCCTGCTGTTCGTCCGTGAAACCATTTAGCCCGGAGGATTCGTCATGACCGACCAGGCCAGCCAAAACATCGATCTGCGGAAGGAAGGACAGTTCACCTTCCACCGCGGCTCGGCGCTGTCCATCTTCTCCAGCGACCGCCGTGAGGATTTCATGGCCCTGCTGTGCTCGCTGCTGATTACGTTGGGTGTCTACGTGACTGTGGGATGAGCTTCGCCTCCATCCTCGTCGCCAGCCACGGCACCGTCGGCGCCCGCGCCGCCGAGGCCGTGGCGCTGTCGCTGCTGCGGCCCGGCGGGTCGTTGTCGCATGTGTACGTGGTCGCCGAGTTCTGGCTGGGCATGCGCGGCGACGACTGGCTGAACAATGTCGCCGCCCGGATCCGCTACGAACGCCACCTGGAAAGCGAGTTGGAAGCCGACATCGCCGCCGAGGTGGACCGCCTCGGTCCCCTGGCGGTGGGGAAGGGATTTTCCTATGCCTCGCGGGTCAAGGTCGGCCGGCCCGAGGAATGCCTGCTGGCCGCCGCCAACGAGCTTCGTCCCGAGCTGGTGGTGATGGGCGCGCCGAGGCCCAAGGGGATGCCGGGCTACCGCTCGCGCATGGCGCTGGAACCGCTGGCCAGGGGCCTCAGTCGCCCGCTGCTGGTGGTGCCGCATCCCGGGCCATGACCGAGGGTGGGCAAAGGAGCGGCCGCGACGATCGCGCTTCAGGCCCGGAGGGTGAGGGACTGGAAGCGGATCGCGCCTGGGTGGCGGTGGATACGCCACTGCCGCCGGCGGAGTTGCTCGCCCTGACGGCCGGGCCGGAACGGCTGTTCCGGGTCAATCCGCTGATCGAGTACCGTGAGTGGACCATTCTCGACGGTGGCCGGCTGCGGCTGGCCGGGCGCAACCACGCCAACGGCCGCGACTTCGACGTCGAGGCGGTGACGGAACCGCTGCCGCACGGCCTGCGGCTGCGCTTTGCCGACGGCCTCAAGCAGTCCACCGCGCTGACCGTCGAGGAGTCCGCCGCCGGCGCCCGGCTGATGGTGGTCGACGACTACCGTCCGCTGCCGGTGCACGAGCGCGAGGCCCGGCTGGCCGAGGTGGACTCCAGCCTGCTGCCCTGGGGGCAGGCCCTGCATCCCTTCCTGGCGCGCTGGCACCGCTGGCGGCATGTGCCGGGCTGGCGCTGGCTGATGGACTGGTGGCTGACCATGACGCCCTCGTCGCGGCGGATCTGCCGCCTGGTCGCCTGGGTCACCCTGGGCGAATTCGTCGTCTTCCTGTTCGTGGCCGCCATCTGGTCCATCGAACAGGGCGGCTGACCGAGCCAACCTCGTCATAGTGGCTGCGGATCAGATCAGGGACGACAACGGGCCTGAATTCATTTCCCGGGTCTTGGAGCAGGCTGCTGCCGGCGCAGTTTCACCACGCCCCCGTGTGCTCGCCATCCTGCACCTCAGTGTCTCCATCAGTGGCGTGTCTGCTCGTGTTGCCGCTCCCGTTCGCGCAGGTCGTCCTCGGTGGTGCGGGGCCGTGGGCGCGGCGGGCCGGCCATGGGGTCGTCGGCGGTCTCGACCTGATCGATGACGCGGCAATCCTCGCACATGCGCAGGCGCCGGGCATCGTCGCCCATGAACATGGGATGCTGGTCCGCCAGGGCCGCCGCCATCCGCTCCACCACCGCGGCGGTGGCGAAGGGCTTGTCGCAGCGGATGCAGCGCGCGGCCTCGCCCTCCTTCAGCACGCGAGGGGCGCGCCCCTCGGCGGTGAAAGACAGGCGGGGCACCAGGGTCACTGCGCTCTCGGGGCAGATGGCGCGGCACAGGCCGCACTGGACGCAGGACTGCTCGATGAAGGACAGCTGCGGCCGGGTGGGGCTGGCGCGCAGGGCGCGGCTGGGACAGCCCTCGGTACAGGCCATGCACAGGGTACACTTGGCTAGGTCGAGCCGGACGTCGCCGAAGGGGGCGCCGGCCGGCAGGGCGACGGCGTCGGCGGGGGCCGGCGCCTGGGCATGCAGGTGCGACAGGGCGAGGCGCAGGCTGCCGCGACGCTCGCCGGCCGGACGGAAGTCGCCGGGGACGACCGGCCGCGGGGTGAGGCCGTACAGCGTCGCCACCAGTTCGTCGGGGTCCTCGGCCTCGATCAGGCGGGCGCGGCCGCCACCGTAGCCCAGCCCGGCGGCCGTCAGATGGTCGAAGCCAAGCTGGGTGACCTCGTTGACGGCGAAGGGCAGCACCCGGGCGGGCAGGCCGCGGCCGTAGCGGGCGGCGGCGGCCAGCACGTCGTAGCCGTCCTCTTCATGCACCAGCAGAACCGGGTCGCGGCCGCCGCGCTCGCCGTAGGTGGCCAGCAGGGTGGCGAGGCGGGCGAGCAGGGTGGCATCGGGCGGCAATTGATAGGCCAGGGCGCCGGTGGGACAGGCGGCGGCACAACTGCCGCAGCCGGCGCAGACATGGGGGTCGATCGCCACCGCGGCGCCGTCGGGGCCGGCCGCGCCGGTGGGGCAGACGTCGAGGCAGCGGGTGCAGCCGGGCTTGTTGCTGCGGGAATGGGCGCACAGCTCGGGCCGCACGGCGATGAAGCGTGGCTTCTCGAACTCGCCCACCAGGCCGGCGGCGTCGAACAGGGCGCGCTGCACCGCCGCCGGATCGCCGGGGTCCGGCCGCAGATAGCCGTCGCGGCGCCAGTGGTCCGAGAACATCGGCTGGCCACCGCCGAGATCGATGAGGATATCGGCGGCGAGCGTGACGCCGTTCCTGGCGGCACCGAAGCGCGCCGGGCCGCGGCCGGCGGGCAGGCGGGCGGCAAGGCCGTCCACCACCAGCTCGAAGGCGCCGAGATGCCCGGCGGCGGCGCGGATGGTGCCGCGCGACACCGGAACGTCGTCGAGACTGCCCATGTCCGGCACGGCGTCGCCGACCAGCAGCAGGCTGACCGGCAGGCGTGGCGATAGCCGGCGCGCGGCGGCCAGCGCCGCCTCGTCGCGGCCGATCACCAGCACGGCGCCCTCGGAGCGGAAGGGGACCGCCGCCGCGCCGGGCATCGGAGTGGCGGCGTCGGCCAGCAGGGCGGCGATCTTGGGTCCCGCCTGGGCGCCCTCGTCGGACCAGCCGGCGCGGTCGCGAATGTCGGCGTAGACCACCTCGACGTCGGGGGCCATCTCGGCGCGCAGCTCGTCGAACAGCGCCGTCTCCTGGCGGCAGGCGAGCAGCAACCGGCCGCCCTCGCTCAGCGCGGCGCGGAAGCGGTCGACCTGACTGCGGCAAAGATCGCCGGTCGAGGCCTCGTCCAGCGGCACCGTTCCGCCGCAATCGCACAGCAATACCCGCATCCCCACCTCCCTGGCCGAAGGGAAACCATAACCGCCTTGTTGCAGCGGAGTCATTCGACTTTACCCGGCGGCAGCGTTAAGGTCGTGGGTATGAGCGAATTCCACCAACGGCTTGAGATCGGCATCGTCGTGGAGCGGCGTCGCCTCGCCAGTGCCTGGGCGAGCGAGACGTGGCTGCCCGTCGCCGTGTTGCCCCACGGCGGTGACGGGGCGGCCAGGCGGCTGCGCGTCGACGACCAGGGCGAACAGTACCTGTTGGGCCCGGCCGAACTGATGCTGCACCGTTCCGATGCCGCCAGCTATCGCTACAACCTGGCCGGCGAGCGGCCGACCCTGTTCATCGCCCTGCGCCGCGCCGACGAGTTGCGGCCGGTGCCGTGGCAGGTGTTGCTGGTGACCGCCGCCCCCGACGAGGCGCAGAAGCTGATGGAGTGCGGCGAGGACGTGGTCGAGGCGGTGGCCATGCCCGAAATGGTGCGGGCGTGGATCGCCGATTTCACCGATCGCTGTCCCGCCGATCAGCCGTTCGAGAAACGCAAGCGCAAGGACTGGCGCAGTGAAACGGAGCGGCCATGAGCCGCGACGAAGGCTTCCTGGCGCGCTGGTCGCGCCGCAAGCTGGCGGCACCGGCGCCGGCCATCGCGCCGGTGCCGTCGCCGGCCGCCGTGCCGACGGTCGAGCTTGATCCCGCGGTCAAGGCGGCGCGCGACCTGCTGGGCGATGACCTGCCGGCGGTGCTGCGCAGCCAGGCCCTCCGCAGCCTGTGGCGCAGCGATCCGACACTGGCGGCAATGGACGTCATGGACCTGCACAATCATGTTTATGTTACCGGCCTTGCGGCGAATGTTGTATCCGGCGCAACCCAATGCCTAGCCGAAGGGGTGGGGCAACGGGAGGTCCGGGAGGGGGCGTCGGTGGCGGAGCCGCTGACCGACCCGTCGACGCGGGTCCCGCTTCCCGCAGATGAGGGCTAGGGAGATATCCATGTCTTTTCAATGCGTTACTATTCACCGTCGCCCCTCGCCCACGGTGGAGCCCACCCCTTAGGGTTGGAAGAGGGGGTTGGTTTGTGCATTCAAGGGCGTTGACCAATACCCCTCCAAGAGGTAGGGTGTTTCCAAGCAAAGAATAATGGCCCAAAAAACGTGGGTCGGGAGTCGTCTGGGGGAGGCAGTCGAATGGCGGTTCAGCCATCGAGCGAATCTTGTTGCCCCAATCCGCTACCCTGCTCCGTCGCCGAGGAAGACCGGCTGCGGGCGGAGTTCTACGCCTTGCTCGCCCAGTTTCTCGCCCGGCCGCCGTGTGCCGGGCTTCTCGCCCGCTGTGAACAGTTCGGCGGCGAGGCCGGCACCGAACTGGGGGCGGCGCTGGATGCCCTGGCCACGGCCGCGGCGCGGACCACCGCGGCGGCGGCCGAGGCCGAATACGACGCCTTGTTCATCGGCCTGGGGCAGGGGGAGCTTCTCCCCTACGGCTCGCACTATCTGTGCGGCTTCCTGCACGACAAGCCGCTGGCGGAGCTGCGCGGCGATCTGGCCCCCCTGGGCGTGGCCGTCGCCGCCGGCAACCCGGAACCCGAGGACCACGCCGCCGCACTGTGCGAGACCATGGCGGGCCTGATCCTGGGCGGGTTCGGCGTGCCGGTGGACAGCGAGACACAACGCATCTTCTTCGGCCGGCATGTGGGCAGCTGGCTGCCGCGTTTCTTCACCGACCTGGAAAAGGCCGAGGCCGCGTCGCTGTTTCGCGCGGTCGGAAGGCTGGGGCGGATCTTCATGGATATCGAGGCCGAGGCGTACACCTTGGCCTGACAACGCTTCTCCAGCCGCCATTGCGGCGGCGGCCAAGCGAGCGGATGCGAGCGCCCGGCGAGGGGCAAACGAAAGCGAGCCGGTTTAACGGCTCGGAGACGGAAGGGAGGGGTGTCGTCATGACCGAGGACAAGACCAAGGAAGCGGTGGGACGGCGTGAGTTCCTGCGCCGCAGCGTCCTGGGCGCCGGAGCGGCCGGGGCGGCCGCGGTAACCGCCGTCGCCGCCGGCGGCACGGCCGAGGCGGCCGGCAAGGCCGCCGGCACCGGCTACAGCGAAACCGAGCACGTCAAGCGCTACTACGCCACCGTGGCGCGGTTCTAAGGGGAGTTGCGACCATGCTCATCAAGAAGGGCGAGGGGACGGTGCGGTCGTCCCGAATGACCGGGACATTGGCGGGGGTGAGCGCCGGCACGCTCGATCGGCGGGCGTTCCTCAAGCGATCCGGCCTCGGTGCCGGTGCCGCCATCGGCATGGCCAAGCCGCCGCTCCCGCCGCCGCCAACGGCGGCGAGGTGGTCAAGAAGCTCGCCATCTGCACCCACTGCTCGGTCGGCTGCACCGTGGTGGCCGAGGTTCGCAATGGGGTGTGGGTCGGCCAGGAGCCGGCGTTCGACAGCCCCATCAACCTGGGCGGCCATTGCGCCAAGGGCGCCGCGGTCCGCGAGCACGCCCACGGCGAACGCCGCCTCAAATACCCGATGAAGCTGGAAGGCGGCCAGTGGAAGCGTATTTCGTGGGACGAGGCCATCGGCCAGATCGGCGACAAGATGATGTCGATCCGCGGGAAATCGGGACCCGATTCGGTCTATTGGCTGGGCTCGGCCAAGTTCTCCAACGAGCAGGCCTACCTGCTGAGGAAGTTCGGCGCCTTCTGGGGCTCCAACAACATCGACCACCAGGCCCGCATCTGCCACTCGACCACCGTCGCCGGCGTCGCCCAGACCTGGGGCTACGGGGCGATGACCAACAGCTACAACGACATTCTCAACTCCAAAGCCATCTTCATGATCGGCTCCAACGCCGCCGAGGCGCATCCGGTGGCGATGATGCACATCCTGAAGGCCAAGGAGCAGAACAACGCGCCCCTGATCGTCTGCGACCCGCGCTTCACCCGCACGGCGGCGCATGCCGACGAGTTCGTGCGCTTCCGGCCCGGTACCGACGTGCCGCTGATCTACGGCCTGATGTGGCACATCTTCGAGAACGGCTGGGAGGACAAGGACTTCATCAAGAAGCGCGTCTGGGGCATGAACCAGATTCGCGACGAGGCCAAGAAGTGGACCCCCGACGAGGTCGAGAAGGTCACCGGCGTGCCGGGCACCCAGGTCAAGCGCGTCGCCCGCATGCTGGCCGAGAACCGTCCCGGCACCCTGGTGTGGTGCATGGGCGGCACCCAGCATCACGTCGGCAACAACAACACCCGCATCTACTGCGTGCTGCAACTCGTGCTCGGCAACATGGGCGTGGCCGGCGGCGGCACCAACATCTTCCGCGGCCACGACAACGTCCAGGGCGCCACCGACATGGGCCTCGACGTCGCCACGCTGCCCGGCTACTACGGCATCGCCGAACCGGCCTGGAAGCACTGGGCGCGGGTGTGGGAGGTTCCCTACGACACCCTGCTGGGGCGCTTCGCCGACAAGAAGATGATGGAGGGCAAGGGCATTCCGGTGTCGCGCTGGTTCGACGGCGTGCTGGAGACCAAGGAGAACCTCGCCCAGGCCGACAACATTCGGGCCATGGTGTTCTGGGGCCACGCCCCCAATTCGCAGACCCGCATGCCCGACGTCAAGAAGGCGATGGAGAAGCTCGACCTGCTGGTGGTGATCGATCCCTATCCGACCGTCTCGGCGGTGTTGCACGACCGAAAGGACGGCGTCTACCTGCTGCCGGCGGCCACCCAGTACGAGGTCGACGGCTCGCGCACCGCCTCGAACCGGTCGGTGCAGTGGAGCGAGCAGGTGGTCAAGCCGTTGTTCGAGTGCAAGGCCGACCACGAGATCATGTACCTGTTCGCGCGTAAATTCGGCTTCGCCGCGGACATGTTCAAGAACATCAAGGTGCAGGGGAACGTCCCGGTGATCGAGGACATCCTGCGCGAGATCAACAAGGGTGTGCTGACCATCGGCTATTCCGGCATCACGCCGGAACGTCTCAAGCTGCACCTGAAGAACCAGGCGACCTTCGATCCGGTCACCCTGAAGGCCAAGGGCGGGGCCTGCGACGGCGAGTATTACGGGCTGCCGTGGCCGTGCTGGGGCAACGGCGTGTCGCTGAAGCACCCCGGCACCCCCAACCTCTACGACACCTCGAAGCCGGTGAAGGACGGCGGTCTGTGCTTCCGCGCCTCGTTCGGCGTCGAGCGCAACGGCGAAAACCTGCTGGCCGAGGATTCCTACCCCAAGGGTTCGGAGATCAAGGACGGCCATCCCGCGGTGTCGCTGGGCATGCTGAAGAAATTCGGCTGGGACAAGGAACTCACCGAGGCCGAAATGGCGGTGATCGCCAAGATCGGCGGTGAGAAGATCGACGAGGTGGCGTGGCACACCGACTTCTCGGGCGGCATCGTCCGGGTGGCCATCAAGCATGGCCTCGCGCCCTTCGGCAACGCCAAGGCCCGCGCCGTGGTGTGGAACTTCCCCGACCCGGTGCCGCTGCACCGCGAACCGCTCTACACCAACCGCCGCGACCTGGTGGCCAAGTATCCCACCTGGAAGGACGGCAAGGACTTCCGCCTGCCCATGCTCTACGAGAGCATCCAGGCCAAGGACGTCGCCAAGCAGTTCCCCACCATCCTGACCTCGGGCCGCATCGTCGAGTACGAGGGCGGCGGCGAGGAGACCCGCTCCAACCCGTGGCTGGCCGAGCTGCAGCAGGACATGTACTGCGAGGTCAACCCGCACGACGCCAACAACGCCGGCGTCAGAAACGGCGAATGGATGTGGGTGCTCGGGCCGGAGGGCGGCAAGGTCAAGGTCAAGGCGATGGTGACCGAGCGTGTGGCGTCCGGCGTCGCCTTCATGCCCTTCCACTTCGGTGGCCATTACATGGGCCAGAGCCTCAGGGGCAAATACCCCGAGGGCGCGGCACCCTATGTGCTGGGCGAGTCCTGCAACGCCGTGACCACCTACGGTTACGACCCGGTGACCTGCATGCAGGAAACCAAGGTCACCCTGTGCCGCATCGAGAAGGCCTAAGGAGGAACACCCATGGCCCGCATGAAATTCCTCTGCGACGCAGAGAGTTGCATCGAGTGCAACGGCTGCGTCACCGCCTGCAAGAACGAGCACGAGGTGCCCTGGGGCATCAACCGGCGGCGCGTCATCACCTTGAACGACGGCCAGCCGGGCGAGCGCTCGCTGTCGGTGTCGTGCATGCACTGCTCGGACCCGCCCTGCATGGCGGTGTGCCCGGTGGACTGCTTCTACCAGACCGAACAGGGCGTGGTCCTGCACAACAAGGACCTGTGCATCGGCTGCGGCTACTGCCTGTACGCCTGTCCGTTCGGGGCACCGCAGTTCCCGCAATCCAGCGCCTATTCCGGCCGCGGCAAGATGGACAAGTGCACCTTCTGCTCCGGCGGCCCCGAGCAGGCGGGCTCCGAGGCCGAGCTGCGCAAGTACGGCCGCAACCGTCTGGCCGAGGGAAAATTGCCGCTGTGCGCCGAGATGTGCGCCACCAAGGCGCTGATGGCCGGCGATGCCGACAAGGTGTCGGACATCTATCGCCATCGCGTCGCCGCCCGTGGCTTCGGGGCCGGGGCGTGGGGCTGGGGCACCGCCTATCAGCGCAAGGCCGGCGCCGCCGGGCCCAAGGAGGGGGGCGGGCGATGACGGCGCGTCGCAGTCCGCGGCTTGCCGCCGCTGCCCTCGCCGCGGCGATGCTGGTCGCACCCGTCGCGCAGGCCATCGACGTGGACCTGCCGACCGCCGCTCAGTCGAAGCCGAGCAACCCGGACATCTGGCGCTCCATCAAGCAGGGGGCTCAGGGGCAGCCCTCCGCCACCGGGGGGGACGCCACGCTGATCAGGCCGATACCGGGCTGCGCCGACCGCGCCGTCGGGTTCACCACGCCGGTGAACGCCAACGTGCCGCCGGTGGGAGCGCCGCAGGGCCAGGGGCCGAGCACCTCGGCCATGGCCCTGCTGGCGGTGCTGTTCGGTCTCGGCATCGGCGCCGGGGCGATGCTGGCTCGCAACCTCGGCAGGCATCCCGAGGCGTGATTCTCCAGATGGGCAGGATGGCGCCATGACCATCAGCAGACGCGATTTCCTCAAATCCGCCGCGGCGGGCACTGCGGCCGCAGCGGCGTTGCCGTCGGTCGCCGAGGCCCGCGGCAACCTGGCGATGCCGCCGCAGGCGCTGGGTCTGCTGTTCGATTCGACGCTGTGCGTCGGCTGCAAGATCTGCGTCACCGCCTGCAAGCAGGCCAACTCCATTCCGTTCGACACGCCGGTGCGCGAGCCGCATCTGGACGTCTCGGTGGATATCGGTGCCAAGGCGCTCAACGTCATCAAGATGTACCGGGATGGCGATGCCTCGGTGAAGGACCGCGAGACCGACGGTTTCGCCTTCACCAAGAAGTCCTGCATGCATTGCGTCGATCCGTCCTGCGTCTCGGTCTGCCCGGTTTCGGCCATGCAGAAGGACCCGCTGACCGGCATCGTCAGCCACTACAAGGAAAACTGCATCGGCTGCCGCTACTGCGTCGCCTCGTGTCCGTTCGGCGTGCCGCGTTTCGAGTACGACAACGCCTTTCCGGCCATCTCCAAGTGCCAGTTGTGCAAGCACCTCCAGGCCGAGGGCAAGGTGCCGGCCTGTGCCGATTCATGCCCCACCGGGGCCACCATGTTCGGCCCGGTGGCGCTGCTCAAGGAGGAGGCCAGGCGCCGCCTCGCCACGCCGCCCGGTACCGAGGTCCGTCCCGACCGCCGCGTGGTCGGGTCGGGCGACCAGGGACGGCCGCGCCTGTCGGCCAAATATCTGCAGCACATCTACGGCGACAAGGAGATGGGCGGCACCCA
Source organism: Magnetospirillum sp. (assembly GCA_016183945.1). The sequence continues at coordinate 7,891 of JACPDP010000032.1, read as the reverse complement.
GTTGCTGATGCTGTCGGGGGTGGCGTTCGAGAAATTGGGGATGCCGGTGCTGCCCGAGCGCTCCTACGCCTCGGTGTCCGAAACCATCCAGCACACCCTCTACAGCGGCATGATCGCGCCGGTGGTGGCTCTGGCGGGCCTGACCGCCGTGGTCGCGCGCAACAAGAAGAAGAACGGCGACGGGGAGCAGAAGCCATGAGCGAGCCGCAGGCGAGCGCGGCCGCGTTGAGCGGCCCGGAGCGAAGCGCAGGCAGCCAAGCCCGCGGATGCGGGCGCCCGGCGATTGAGGGGCAACAGCCATGATCCATTCTCCGCAACCCCTGGGCGGCAAGTTGGTCACACCGTTCACCGCGACGTTGGCGGTGCTGGCGGCGATCGGGGCCTTCTTCGTCCTGCAGCGGTTCATCTACGGCTTCAACGCCGCCGCCGCCTTCAACGACGGCTACACCTGGGGCATCTGGATCGCCTACGACGTGGTGATCGGCACGGCGTTCGGCTGCGGCGGCTATGCCATGGCGCTGCTGGTCTACGTCTTCAACAAGGGCGAGTACCATCCGCTGGTGCGCCCGGCCCTGCTGGCCAGCCTGTTCGGCTACGGCCTGGGCGGCGTCTCGGTGATGATCGACCTCGGGCGCTATTGGAACGTCTGGCACATGATGGCGCCGGGCTACGCCCAGCCCAATTCGGTGATGCTCGAAGTCGGCCTGTGCGTTGCGGCCTATTGCATGGTGCTGCTGATCGAGTTCTCGCCCGCCTTCCTGGAGCGCTTCGGCTGGTCGGGGATGAAGAAGACGGTGGAAAGGGCCATGTTCGTCTTCATCGCGCTGGGCATCGTGCTGCCGACCATGCATCAGTCGTCGCTGGGAACGCTGATGGTGATCTTCGGCCACCAGGTGCACCCGTTGTGGCAGACCACCCTGCTGCCGCTGCTGTTCCTGGTGTCGGCGGTCACCATGGGATTTTGCATCGTCATCTTCGAGGCCAGCCTGGTTTCGGCGGGGTTCCGCCGCCCGGGCGAGGCGCACATCCTGGGCAGGATGTCGGGCGTGATCATCGCCCTGCTGGCAACCTATCTGGTGCTGCGCTTCGCCGACCTCGCCATCGACGGCAAGCTGGGCCTGGTGCTGGGCAGTGGCTGGCTGTCCGGTTTCTTCCTGGCCGAGATCGCCCTGTTCGCGCTGCCCATCCTGCTGCTGTTGCCCGAGGCCAATCGCCGCCGGCCGCAGACGCTGTTCCTCGCGGCGGTCTGCATGCTGCTGGGGGGCTCGCTCTACCGCCTCGACACCTTCCTGGTGGCCTATTTCCCCGCCACCCCCGGCTTCAGCTATTTCCCGTCGCTGCCGGAGATCATGGTGACGGTGGGCATCGTCGCTTTCGAGGTGCTGGCCTACATCGTGCTGGCACGGTTGCTGCCGGTCCTGCCGGGATTGCGGCATAAGGCGGCTCCGCCCGAGTCGGCAGGGATTACGGCCGCGGCGGAATAGGCCAGCAGGCGAGCCGCGTCCGCGGCTCGCCGCAATACTTCACCGCCAGCCGACGCGGTCGAAGATCCGCACCGCCTGCGCGTTGTTCTCGCCCAGCATGGCGACATTGATGTCGTCGCCCTTGAACGGTCCCCAGGCAGCCACCGTCGGCGACAGTTTGGCCGAGGGCAGGACGGGGAATTCGCTGTTGGCCTCGGCGAACAGGCGCTGGGCGTCGGCGGCGGAGAGGAACTCCAGCAGCCGGACCGCCGCCGCCTTGTTCTTGGCCGAGGCGGTGAGGCCGGCGCCGGCGACGTTCATGTGGGCACCGCGGCCCTGCTGGTTGGGGAACACCACCGCCGCCTTGGCGGCGGCCTCGCGCTCGTCGGCCTTCTCCGAGGTCACCAGGTTGCCGTAGTAGTAGGTGTTGGCCACCGCGATGTCGCACTGGCCGGCCGCCACCGCCAGAATCTGGTCACGGTCGCCGCCCTGGGGCTTGCGGGCGAAATTGGCGACGACGCCCTTGGCCCAGGCCTCGGCCTTCTCCAGACCCTCGACCGCGATGATGTGGGCCAGCAGCGACTGGTTGTAGGTCGACGACGAGCTGCGCACGCAGAGGCGGCCCTTCCATTTGGGATCGGCCAGGTCGGCATAGGTGGCGATTTCGCCCGGCTTGACCCGGTCCTTGGCGGTGAAGATCACCCGGGCGCGGGCCGACAGGCCGAACCAGTAGCCCTGCGGGTCACGAAAGCGGGCCGGAATGTTGCGCTCCAGCACCGGCGAGGCCACCGGCTGCAGCACCCCGGCGACCCGCGCCTTGTGCAGGTGGGCGACGTCGGTGGTGACGAACAGGTCGGCGGGGCTGCGGGCGCCCTCGCTCTTGAGCCGTTCCAGCAGTTGGTCCTCGCCGGCCGACAGCAGGTTGACCTTGACGCCGGTCTGCCTGGTGAACTCGTCCAGCACCGGCTTGATCAGGTGGTCCTTGCGGGCGGAATAGACGTTGACCTCGTCGGCCGAAGCGGCGGCCGACCCCATGAGGGTTGCCAGGGCCAGCGCGGCGAGACGGACGGAAAGGCGCATGGGGCGGGTTCCTTATGTGGCGAATGAGAATGAGTTGCATGTAGCAGAAAGTCCCTCCAGTGGAAAGGCCTTTCTTGGAGCGCGGGCGTCCCGCCCGCTTGCGGAGGCGCTTTCGGCGGGCGGGACGCCCGCGCTCCGGGGTCACCCCTCCTCGTCGACCTCCGCGGGATAGACGAACACCTGCGAGGCGTCCACGGTCACAGCGACCCGCTCGCCCTCCCGAGGCGGATTGCGGCCGGCGAGGCGGGCGTGGAGGTGGCAGGGCGGTGCGTTCGCCGCCTCCACCCGCAGATGCACCAGGCTGGAGCGGCCCAGCGGCCGCGAGGCCAGTACGATGCCGGCACCGTCGGGCGCGGCCGTCAGCGACAGCGCCTCGGGGCGGATCAGCACGTCGGCGGCGGCGCCTTCGCACAGGCCCGGGGCGGGGAACACGCCCACGGCGGAGGTCACCGCTCCGCCGCTCACCGCGGCGTGGATCAGGTTGACCTCGCCGAAAAACGAGGCGACGAACGGGTCGCAGGGACGGCTGTACAACTCGTCGGGGCGTCCCATCTGCACCACCCGCCCGGCCCGCATCACCGCGATGCGGTCGGCCATGAACATCGCCTCTTCCGGGTCGTGGGTGACCATCAGGGTCGAAACCCGCGACGATTTCAGCACGTGCAGGGTTTCGTCGCGCACCTGGTCGCGCAGCCGCTTGTCCAGCCCGGAGAACGGCTCGTCCAGCAGCATCAGGCTGGGGCTGGGCGCCAGGGCGCGGGCCAGCGCCACCCGCTGCATCTGGCCGCCCGACAGCTGGTGCGGCCAATGGCCGGCGTGCGAGGTCATCCCCACCTGCTCCAGCATCCGCAGGGCACGCTCGCGCCGCGCCGGGGGGCGCAGGGCGGTCAGCCCGAAGGCGACGTTGCCCAGCACGTCGAGATGGGGGAACAGGGCGTAATCCTGGAACAGGAAGCCGACATTGCGCTGTTCCGGCGGCAGGTGGACACCCTCCCCGGAGACCAGCCGGCCGTTGAGCACTACCCGGCCGTGGCGCGGCGCCTCCAGCCCGGCCGCGACCCTGAGCGTGGTGGTCTTGCCGCAGCCCGAGGGTCCCAGCAGGCAGACCAGCTCGCCCGGCCGCACCACCAGGCTGACGCCGCGCACCACCGCCTGGCCGCCGTAGTCGTGGCCGATATCGTCCAGCATCAGCCCGTCGGTGGCGGCTTGCATCATGGGGTTGGTCCTCCCGGGCGCGAGCGCGCGATGGCCCGGCTCAACAGCACCACCGGCAGCAGCCCGGCCAGCACGATGGCCAGCGCCGGTGCCGCCGCGTCGGCCAGCCGCTCGTCCGAGGCCAGGGTGAAGGTGCGGGTGGCCAGGGTGTCGAAGTTGAACGGTCGCATGATCAGGGTGGCCGGCAGTTCCTTCATCACGTCGACGAACACCAGCAGGCCGGCCGACAGCAGGCTGCCGCGCATGATGGGCAAGTGGACGCGGCGCAGGGTGCCGAGGCTGCCTTCGCCGAGGGTGCGGGCGGCCGCCTCCATGGAGGGGGTGACCTTGCCCAGGCTGGCCTCGATGCCGTTGACCGCCACCGCCAGGAAGCGCACCACATAGGCGTAGATCAGGCCGGCGATGCTGCCGGTCAGCAGCAGGCCGAGGCCCCAGCCCAGCCGATCCTGGGCGAACTCGGCACCCCGGGGCCGGGGGTGAGGCGCTGGGCGTAGGCCAGCAGCAGCGCCACGGCCACCGCCACGGCGCCGGTCACAGCCGCCAGGATCAGGCTGTTGCCCACCGGCACCAGAAAGCCGGCGCCGAACGAGCGGGTCGCCCCCGCCTCGATCGCCCAATTCGCCAGCACCAATGCCGGTACCAGGAAGCCCATGATGATGGGCGCCAGGCAGAACAGCAGCGCCGCCGCCGACGCGATACCGTGCAGCGGCAGCCGCGGCAGCCGCCGGTAGCGGCCGGTGGTGTGGTGGAAGCGGCGGCTGCCGCGCGACAGGCGCTCCACCAGCACCAGCGCCAGCACGAACAGCATCAGCACGGCGCCCAACTGCGCCGCCGCCTCGGGCTGCCCCAGGCCCAACCATGTCCGGTAGATGCCGGTGGTGAAGGTGTCCACCGCGAAGTAGTGCACGGTGCCGAAGTCGTTCAGCGTCTCCATCAGCGCCAGCGCCACGCCGGCCGCCACCGCCGGGCGGGCCAGCGGCAGCGCCACCTCGACGAAGGCGCGCCACGGCCGCCGACCCAGGGTGCGGCTGGCCTCCAGCACGCAGACCGACTGCTCCAGGAAGGCGGCGCGGGCCAGCATGTAGACATAGGGGTAGAGCACCATCGCCATCACCGCGATGGCGCCGCCCAGCGAGCGCAGCTCGGGGAACCAGTAATCGCGCGCCGAAGTCCAGCCGAACAGCGCCCGCAACGCGCTCTGCACCGGCCCGGCATAATCCAGCAGGCCGGTATAGGTATAGGCCACCACATAGGCCGGCATGGCCATGGGCAGCAGCAGCGCCCATTCCAAGGGACGGCTCAGGGGGAAGCGGCACATGGTGACCAGCCAGGCGGTGCCGACGCCGCCGAAGGTGACGCAGGCGCCGACCCCCAGCATCAGCCAGGCCGAATTGATCAGATAGGTCGGCAGCACGGTCTCGGCCAAATGGGACCAGACCTCGCCGGCGGGCGACAGCAGGGTCAGCACCACCGCCACGACCGGCAGCGATACCATCACCATCAGGGCGAATACCGCCACCGACCAGCCGCTGACGCCGCCGGGAAGGCGGGCCGGGCGGGTGGGGAGGGCGGCGGGAGCGGGAGTCATGGCGCGGGGTACCGTATTGCAACGCATTCTTATTGGCAATCCCGCGTGGCACGGAGGGCAAATGGGGCGCGGGGGCCGCCCGCCACGCGTTTTCAGCGGGCGGGACGCCCGCGCCCCATGACATGCACAAAAAATCATCGCAGCCAAGGTCGCTGCCTATGAATTGTGCAAATTATTTCCCTGATTGACCCCGCCGCCCCGTTCTGCTGCACCGCGGCAGGCTGGCACGGGGTGTGCACTCATCGGAGTGAGGGGCCGATGCGAAGCGGCTCCGCCAAGAACACTGCGGCACCTGTCCTGCGCACTTCGACTGAGAGGGAAGACCATGACCGACATCGCCATCTCCCGCCGGACCCTGCTCAAGAGCACGGCCACCACCTCGCTGCTGGTTGCCGCCCGCGCCGCCCTGCCGTCCGGCGCCTGGGCCGCCGCCGGCGACGCGCCCGAGGTCAAGAGCGCCATCTTCGGCTTCATCGCGCTGACCGACGCCGCCCCGCTGATCGTCGCCAAGGAGAAGGGCTTCTTCGCCAAGCATGGCCTGACCGAGGTGGTGGTGGCCAAGCAGGCCAGCTGGGGCACCACCCGCGATAATCTCGAGCTGGGCTCGGCCGGCGGCGGCATCGACGGCGCCCACATCCTGACGCCCATGCCCTACCTGATGGCCTCGGGCCGCATCACCAAGAACAGCGCCAAGGTCGGGATGAACATCCTGACCCGCCTCAACATCAACGGCCAGGCCATCTCGGTGGCCAACGCCTACAAGGGAATGGGCGTCACCGCCGACGCCAAGGCGCTGGGGCCGGCCTTCGCCAAGGCCAAGGCGGCCGGCAAGGAGGTCAAGGTCGCCATGACCTTCCCCGGCGGCACCCACGACATGTGGCTGCGCTACTGGCTGGCGGCCAACGGCATCGACCCCGACCGCGACGTCTCCACCATCACCGTGCCGCCGGCCCAGATGGTGGCCAACATGAAGGTGGACAGCATGGAGGCCTTCTGCGTCGGCGAGCCGTGGAACGCCCAGTTGGTGCACCAGAAGATCGGCTTCACCGCCATGACCACCGGCGAGATGTGGCATGACCATCCCGAGAAGAGCTTCGCGGTGCGCGCCGACTGGGCCGGGAAGAACCCCAAGGCCGCCCGCGCCGCCACCATGGCCATCATGGAGGCCGCCGCCTGGTGCGACGCCAACCTGGCCGAGATGTGCCAGATCATCGCCGGGCGCGAATACTTGAAGTGCCCGGTGGACGACATCACCGAGCGCTCGCTGGGCACCGTCGACTACGGCGACGGCCGCCCCAAGGTCGAGCGGCATCCCTACGCCATGAAGTTCTGGCGCGACCATGCCAGCTATCCCTTCCAGAGCCACGAGCTGTGGTTCCTCACCGAGAACATGCGCTGGGGTTACCAGCCGGCCGACCTCGACGCCAAGGCGCTGATCAAGCAGGTCAACCGCGAGGACATCTGGCGCGACGCCGCCAAGGGGCTGGGCGTGTCGGGGACGCAGGTGCCCGCCTCGATCTCGCGCGGAGTCGAGACCTTCTTCGACGGCAAGACCTTCGATCCCGCCAACCCGCAGGCCTACCTCAAGAGCCTGGCGATCAAGCGGACCATGGCATGATGGAGGACCGCCCCATGAGCATTGCCTCGCAAACCGCGGAGGCTGCCGCGCTGGGCAAGCCGGCCCGGCCCTCCATCCCTTGGCGCAAGATGGCGCACGATGCGGCGGCCCGCGTGGTGCCGCCGCTGGTCGGCCTGGTCATCCTGATGGCGCTGTGGCAGCTGGCCTGCGATCGGCCCGGCGCCATGCTGCCCGGCCCGGTCAAGGTGGTGAAGGACACCTGGGAGCTGATCGCCAACCCGTTCTTCGACCACGGCGGCACCGACAAGGGCCTGTTCTGGCACCTCTCCGCCAGCCTGAAGCGGGTGGCGTTCGGCTTCTCGCTGTCGGCGGCGGCGGGCATCCTGCTGGGGGTGCTGATCGGCCAGAGCATGCTGGCCTTCCGGGCGCTCGATCCCATCTTCCAGGTGCTGCGCACCGTGCCGCCGCTGGCTTGGCTGCCCATCTCGCTGGCCGCCTTCAAGGCCTCCGACCCCTCGGCGATCTTCGTCATCTTCATCACCTCGGTGTGGCCGATCATCCTCAACACCGCGGTGGGGGTGCGCAACATTCCCGAGGATTACCGCAACGTCGCCCGCGTGCTGCGGTTGTCGCCGCCCGAGTATTTCTTCCGCATCGTGCTGCCGGCGACGGTGCCCTACATCTTCACCGGCCTGAAGATCGGCATCGGCCTGTCCTGGCTGGCCATCGTCGCGGCCGAGATGCTGATCGGCGGCGTCGGCATCGGCTTCTTCATCTGGGACGCCTGGAACAGCTCGCTGATGAGCGAAATCATCCTGGCACTGATCTATGTCGGCCTGGTGGGCTTCATGCTCGATCGCCTGATCACGGCGGTGGGCAAGAAGGTCTCGGGCTGAGCCGCATCAAGGAGTCCACGCCATGCCCGCCTATCTCAGCGTTTCCGACGTCGGCATCGTCTTCACCACC
>JACPDP010000001.1 GCA_016183945.1 Magnetospirillum sp. | reverse complement strand
CCGGTGCATATGGCCCAGGCCATCATCTCCAACGCCCTGCGGCCGAAGGTGGACGAGCTGCTGAAGGAGGCTGCGTAATGATCCAGCTGCCCGAAATCGCCCTGAGCGTTCGCCAGCCCTGGGCCTGGGCCATCGCCGCCGGGCACAAGGACGTCGAGAACCGTTCGACCTTCGCCGTCTCCAAAGCTGGGTTCGACGCCCGCCGGGTCGCCATTCACGCGGCCAAGGGCATGACCATCGACGAATATGAGGATGCCGCCGACTTCATGGCCCGGCTCGGCATCAAGGTCCCCCGGCCCGACGCCCTGTTGCGCGGAGCCATTCTCGGCGCCGCCACAGTGACGGCGGTGGTCGCGGAGAGCGACAGCCCATGGTTCTTCGGGCCTCGCGGCTTGATGCTGCGCGACGCCATCCAGGTCGAGCCGATCCCGGCGGCTGGTGCCCTCGGTTACTTCGAGTGGGCCACGGCCGGCCAGGTGGCGGCGCCGCTGCCGTGGATGCTTGCCTGGCCCGACAAGCACCAGCCTCGCCGGCGCCAGCCGGAGGAGAAGCCGACGGCGCCGTTGCCCCTGTTTGGGAGGTCCGCATGAGCAAGAAATCCCCCTACGGCATGGTGGTCGGCGGGTCGCTGACGCTCGACCTGCTGCCGTCGGCGCAGAAGGTCGTTGAAGACCACGCCCAACTGCTGGCCGATGGCTACGTCCTCAAGACGCCGGTGACCGTCAGGATCCTGAAGGACGGGACGACGAAGGTTCCGTTTACCTACAAGCGGAAGTTCGCCGACCGCAGTGGCTGGGAAACGGCCAGCTGGACCGTCACGGTCTATGCGGGCTGGTTCTTCGGGAAAGGGCCGCAGCAATGACCGTTCCAAACCGCTCCTCCGCTGTCATGGCCCGGCGCCGCTGTCCGCCGAAGGGGCTGGACTACTTCCCGACGCTCCCTTGGGCCACGCGGGCGCTGTTCGAGACGCGCGAACTTTGGTCGCTGCTGGCCGGCGGTGCCGAAGATCTGCCGCTGTCGGAATGTCTGGCCTGGGAGCCTGCCTGCGGCGAGCTGCACATGGCCAAGGTGTTGGAGGAATATCTGGGAGAGGTCGTGGCCTCCGATGTGTTCGACTACGGGGTCGACGCACCGGTCTATGACTTCCTCGGCGGCGCCGGTGATCTGGCGGCCACGTCGGCGCCCTGCGAAAGGCCCGAGTGGATCTTCACCAACCCTCCCTTCAACGCAGCCCAAGAATTTGTCGAGCGGGCGCTCTCGATCGCAACCCATGGCGCCGCCGTGCTGGTGCGCACCGGGTTTCTGGAAACCGAGGGCCGGTACCACTTCTTCCGCCGTTTCCCGCCAGCGGCCGTGGCGCAATTTTCCGGTCGGGTGTCCCTCGTTCCGGGTCGTCTCGATCCAAAGGCGAACATGGCCACTGCCTACTGCTGGATCATCTGGCGCCATGGCTTCGAGGGGGGCACGCGCTTGGTGTGGATCTCGCCCGATGCCCGTGCCCGGCTGGAGCGCCCGGAGGACTATCCGGCCGCCTCGGCCGAGGGAGGCCTGCTGTGATCACCACCGTCCTGACTTGGCGCGACTGCATGGTCTGCCGCGGCGCTGGCGAGGTCGAGCTGTGCGCTGATACCCGCGGCGAGCCCGACTATCTGTTCGGCCGCCCGACCGGCTTGTGGGTGCCGTGTCAGTATTGCAGTGGCTCGGGCTTGGAGCCGGACGAGGTCCTGCGGAGCGATGGTCGATGACCGCCCCCCGCAAGCCCGTCACCCTTGACGATCTCGACCGAGACGAACTGCTGCAGCTGATCCGCGGCGGCCTGCCCCGAGGGTTTGGATACTCGGAGCGTGATCTGGTCTGGGCGCAGTGGGAAGTCGCCTGTCGCCGCGCCCATGAGATGCGGGAACTGGAGATCACAAAGGGCGTCGCGATCATTCCGCTGGCAACAGACCTGGATGCCACCATCCGGGAGCGCAATGCCGCCCACGCCTTGGGAGACCTCAAGGAAATGCAGAAGGCCGCCGAGGTCTTCGAGCGTGCCTGGGCCGCCTACAAGGCCGCCTCGGACGAGAAGGACAAGCTGTATGCCAAGGTCGAGCGCTTCGAGCGCCGGGCAGATCGGCTCTACAAGCTACACCAGGAGCTGTCTCGATGACCGCCGACGTCAACGCCCTGCGGCGGGCCTGGTTCGCCGCGTGCCGCGAAGCCAAGATCGACGACGACGGCCGCAAGGCCATCCAGGAGCGCGTCGCCGGCAAAGCGTCCGCCACCGAGATGACCGCCAGCGACTTCAACGCCTGTTTAACGGACCTGAAGACGCGCGGCCTGTGGAAGCCGCAGAAGCAGCCGAAGCGGGCCGGCAGCCGGCCGTTGGCCGACAGCGACCAGGCGACCAAGATGCGGGCGCTGTGGCTGGCCCTCTACCACCTGGGCGCCGTGCGCAACCCCGAGGAAATGGCCCTGGCCGCCTTCGTCCAGCGCCAGACCCGCGTGTCGGCGCTGCAATGGCTCACCCCGGCCCAGGCCAACGTGGTGATCGAGACACTGAAGGACTGGTGCCGCCGCGAGGGCTTCGTCGTCGGCGCCGACTGGATGGCGGCCAAGCGCGAGCTGCTGCGCTGCCAGTGGGCGAAGCTGGCCGCGCTCGGCGCGGTGCGAACCGCCGAGCTGGGGGCGCTGGATGACTGGTTCACCACCGCGCGGATCTCGCCGCACACCACGGCGCTGGGCCACCTCGACATCAACCAGCTCGACCAGGCCGCCGAGAAGCTTGGGGCCTGGGTTCGCCGGACGATGGCGCGATGAACGACCTGTCCCCCCGGCAGAAGTATGGCTACCTCCCGGCGGTGCTGTTCCATGTCCTGGACGCGGCCGGGGAGGACGTCATGCTGCGCCTGGTGACCACCTGTGGGGGGACACGGGTCTACATCGGCAGCGAGCCGGCGGCGGACAGCCGGCTGGCCGAGGCGGTGGGGCTGGAGGCTGCACGCCGGATCTACGCCCGCCTGGCGGCCGAGCACATCAAGCACTTCGACGTGCCCATCATGTCGAAGCGGCTGGAGCAGCAGCGCCATCGCCGCATCTTGGCGATGCGGCAAGAGAGCGTTAAGGTGGCCGACATCGCCCTGCAGCTGGGCATGACCGAGCGTGGCATCTACATGGCCCTGGCCCGTGCCCGCGACGATGTTCCCGACGCCCGCCAGCTCTCCCTTATCTAACTTCCCCTGAAGCCCTTCAGGGGAAATCCCCTGCACCCTTCGCGGTTGAATGGCCCATCGTTGTAAGCGAGAGGGGTTTTCCCATGTCCAACCCGAAGGGGGACGGCGTTTTCGCCACCGCCCTGGCCATCGTGCTCAAGCACGAGGGCGGTTTCGTCAACGATGCCGCCGATCCGGGCGGCGCCACCAACTTCGGTGTCTCCTTGCGCACCGTCGCCAAGCTGGACGCCAACGGCGACGGCCGGCTCGACTTCGACTTCGACGGGGATGGCGACGTGGATGCCGACGACATCCGCGCCATGACGCCCGAGGCGGCTGCCGCCTACTACCGCAGCCAGTGGTGGGACAAGCACGGCTACGCCGCCATCGCCGCGCCCGAGATCGCCATCAAGGTATTCGACTTGGCGGTCAACATGGGCTCCGCCCAGGCGCACAAGGTGCTGCAGCGGGCTGTCCGCGCCGCCTGGTTCGCGCTGCCCGACGACGGCGTGCTCGGCCCCCAGACCATTTCCAGCGTCAACGCCGCCGAGCCCCGCTCGCTGCTCGCCGCGCTGAAGTCGGAAGCCTCCGGCTTCTACCGCACCATCGCCGCCGCCAAACCCAACCTGGCCAAGTTCCTGCCGGGCTGGCTCAACCGCGCCTACGCCTGAGGAGACCGCCCAATGCAAGTCACCCTGACAATCATCGCCATCATTCTCGGTCTGGTCATGGTCGCCTTCGGTCTGGCGGCCGGCGCCGACCCCGAAGGCCGGGGCGCCAAGTACCTGCTGCTGATCCCGTCCGGCCTGCTGTTCCTGGCGGGCGGCATCGTCTGGATCTTCGTGCTGGCCGCCCGCGCGGTTATGTCATGAGCGGCTACACCGTATCGCTGGCCGTCCTGGCCCTGAGCGCCGGCGCCGTGCTGCTGGGCGTGCTGGCCTGGGCTTTGTGGCACCACTTCGTCCGGCGCGGGGGTGCGGCATGATCCCCGCCCTGCTGGCCCAGATCGGCCTGCCGCTGCTGACCAAGCTGGTGGGCGGTGCGCTGGACAAGATCGACCATCCCGCGGCCAAGGTCGCATCCCAGGCGCTCGGCACCGTCGGCCAGGCGATGGCCGGCAACGAGATCTCGCCCGAGCAACTGGCCGAGGCCAACCGCCATGTCGAGCGGATGGCCGAAATCGACGGCGATGTGGCCAAGGTGACTCTGTCCGAGGTCAACACCACCATCCGCGCCGAAGCTGCCTCGGAGGACCCCTACACCCGCCGCTGGCGCCCGACCTGGGGCTACGTCACCGCCGCCACCTGGGGGCTACAGACCGTCGCCATCGTCGCCTGCCTAATGGGCGCCGTCTGGGCGTCGATCGAGGGCAAGGCCGACGTGGTCACCGCGCTGCTGACCGGCTCGGCCTCGCTGGCCGGCGCGCTGGCGGTGCAGTGGAGCGTGGCGCTGGCCGTCCTTGGCGTGGCGGTTGTCAAGCGCTCCGACGACAAGTCGGTGGCGGCGGGCAACCCGCCCGCTACCGGCCTGATGGGCGCCATCGCGCAACGCCTGGGGGGCCGGAGCTGACCATGGACGATCTCCTGAAGTGGTGGCCGATATTGGTGGTGCTGGCGAATGGCCTGGGTCTGTGGATCATGTGGTCGCTGTCGAAGAAGTTCGTGCCCAAGGCCGACTTCGACACCTTCCGCAGCTCGCACGAGGAGCAGCACGACGAACTGGACGAGCAGTTGAAGGAGGGTGAGCTGCGCTTCGCCCGCCTCGACGAGCGCCTGGGTCACTTGCCCACCAAGGATGACCTGGTGGGCTTGCGGATCAACATAGAGCGCCTGTCCGGTGACATCCGCGTGGCCACCGCCGTGCTGCGCAAGGTCGAGGGGCCAGTTGATCTGGTGGTCGAAAACGCCATGAACGGAGTGAAGCCGTGAGCCTGAAAGCGCTGATGGAGGAAAGCATTCGGCTGGCCGTCCTTCGTTTCCTGGAGGAAGATACCGACTATTCGCTCAACACCTCGATCCTGCAGGATGCCCTGGAGCAGATCGGCTTCGGCCTCTCGCGCGACCAGGTCGAGACCATCTGCGCCTGGCTTGAGGAGCAATGTCTGGTCTCCATCGAAAAGGTGATGAGCGTCACGGTCGTCAAGCTGACGCCCCGCGGCGCCGAAGTCGCCGCCGGCCGCGCCCGCGTCCCGGGGGTCAAGCGTCCCAGTCCGCGGGGTTGACCATGGCCAGGTCGCGCGTCAAGGAACTGCCGCCGGACATCAAGGCCATGGTGGACCGGCTGCTGGTCCAGGGACGGGAAAGCCAACTGGCCATCCTGGCCAAGGTGAACGAGATGCTGGGAGACCGGGGCGAGCAGCCCTTGTCGCGTTCCGGCTTCAACCGCTACGCCCTCACCGCCGAGAGGATCGGCGCGCGTGTCCGCCAGGCGCGCGAGGTCGCCGACCTGTGGGTGGGCAAGCTGGGCGAGATGCCGGATGGCAAGGTCGGCCGCTGGCTGATCGAGACCATCCGCATCATGGCCTATGAGTCCACCACCACCTTGGCCGAGGGCGATGAGCCGATCCCGCCCAAGGTACTCAACGAGCTGGCCAAGATGGCCCGAAACCTGGAGCTGGCCGAGAAGACCAATGCCGAGCGTGAGCTGGAGGTCATCAAGCGGATCCGCGAAGAGGACAGGGCCAAGCTCGACGAACTGGAACGCGAAGCCTCGGCCGAGTCCGGTGGTGGCGACATGCTGGCGGCGCTGGAGAAGGTCCGCCAGTACCTCGGGGTGCGGTGATGGCGGATACCGCCATCGAGCTACTGGGCTATCAGCAGGAATGGTTCGGCGACCACTCCCGTTTCAAGATCGGCATGTTTGCGCGCCAGTGTGGCAAGACCTTCACCACCTGCCTGGAGATCGTCGACGACTGCTTCGAGCACGAGGTGCAGGGCAAGCGTACCCGATGGGTCATCCTGTCGCGCGGCGAGCGGCAGGCGAAGGAGGCGATGGAAGCGGGGATCAAGCCGTTCTGCCGGGCCTATTACGAGCTGTTCAAGGCGGTCCTGGCGGCGGAACCCATGTTCACCGAGAGCGACTGGCACACCGAGAACGCCAAGGGTGAATCGGTCGTGTACCGCGCCCTGGAGGTCGAATTCCCCAACGGCAGCCGCATCACCGCGCTGCCGGCCAACCCCGACACCGCGCGCGGCTTCTCGGCCAACGTGTTCCTGGACGAATTCGCCTTCCATATGGACAGCCGCAAGATCTGGACGGCCCTGTTTCCCGTCATCTCCAACGGCTGGAAGCTTCGCGTCGTCTCGACCCCCAACGGCAAGGGCAACAAGTTCTACGAGCTGATGACGGGAGAGGACGAGCGCTGGTCCCGCCACGTCGTCGACATCCACCGCGCCGTCGCCGACGGCCTGCCTCGCGACATCGAGGAACTGCACGATGCCCTGGGCGACGAGGATGCCTGGGCGCAGGAATACCTGCTGCAATGGCTGGACGAGGCCAGCGCTTGGTTATCCTATGAGTTGATCTCTTCGGTCGAGGATGGCGCCGCCGGCGTGCCCGAGCACTACCAGGGCGGCGTGTGCTTCATCGGAAACGACATCGCCGCCCGCAACGATCTGTGGGTGGCGTGGGTGCTGGAAGAGGTCGGCGACGTCCTGTGGACGCGGGAGATCGTCACCCTGAAGCGAGCCAGCTTTGCCCAGCAGGACGCCGTCATGGACGATCTGATGGGCCGCTACCGGGTGGCGCGCTTGGTCATGGACCAGACCGGCATGGGCGAGAAGCCGGTGGAAGACGCCAAGCGCCGCTATGGCGAGACCCGCGTACAGGGCGTGCTGTTCTCGCCGGCCACCAAGCTGGTGCTTGCCACCGGCGGCAAGCAGGCATTCGAGGATCGCACCTTGCGCATCCCCGAAGGCGATCCGGCGCTGCGCGCCGATCTCCACAAGCTGAAGAAGGTGGTCGGCCCCACCGGCGTCCCGCGCTTCGTCGCCGAGAGCGACGAAGGCGGCCACGCCGACCGTACATGGGCATTGTTCCTGGCGCTCGAAGGCGCCCAGACCGCCTATCAGCCCTATGCCTACCGCGCCATTCTTCCCACCGGCGCCGCGCCGGATCGCCGCGACCGCCACGCCGACGATTCGCAGCAGCGCCGCGTCCGCGTCACCGGCGGTTTCAACGCCCGCAAAGGATTGCTGTGATGATCAAGCCCGTCGTCCTCTACGGCCCCGACAACCTGCCCATCAAGCGCGAGGCCCTGAAGCGGGAGGTGGCGGCGCCGGCGCTGGCCGGGATCCGCACCATCTGGACCAACACGGTGGCCTCGGGGCTGACCCCGGATCGGCTGGCCAACCTGCTGACCCGCGCCGCCGAGGGCGACGCCCAGGACTACCTGGTGCTGGCCGAAGAGATGGAAGAGCGGGAGCTGCATTACGCCTCGGTGCTGGGCACCCGCAAGCGCGCCCTGTCGGGGCTCGATCCGGCTGTGGCGGCGGCCAGCGACGATGCGCGCGACGTCGAGCTGGCCGACGCCGTCCGCGACCTGGTCGCCGATCCCCAATACCCCGAGATGGTGGACGATCTGCTCGACGCCCTGGGCAAGGGCTATTCGGCCGTCGAGACCATGTGGGACACCCGGGGCAAGCTGTGGCGGCCGGAGCGCTACGAGCACCGCGACCCGCGCTGGTTCACCTTCGACCGCGAGAGTGGGCGCCGGCTGCTGCTGCTGGACGAGCAGGCGCCCATGGGCATGCCGCTGCCGCCGTTCAAGTTCATCACCCATGTGCCCAGGCTGAAGAGCGGCCTGCCGATCCGCGGCGGCCTGGCGCGTCTGGTCGCGTGGTCGTTCATGTTCAAGAGCTACACGGTGAAGGATTGGATGGCCTTCATCGAGGTGTTCGGCATGCCGCTCAGGCTGGGCAAGTACGGCCCGGCGGCGACCGAAGACGACATCGACATTTTGGCCCGCGCGGTGGCCAACATAGGCACCGACGCGGCGGCCGTCATGCCGGAGTCCATGAAGATCGAGTTCCAGGAGACCACTGCCGGCAAGAGCGGCCACGAGGTCTTCAAGGCCATGGCCGAATGGCTGGACGAGCAGGTGTCCAAGGCCGTGCTGGGCCAGACCATGACCAGCGACAACGGGTCGAGCATGGCCCAGGCCAAGGTTCATAACGAGGTGCGCCACGACATCCTGCGCTCCGACGCGCGGCAACTGGCCATGACCATCAACCGCGACCTGGTGCGGCCATTCATCGACTTGAACTTCGGTCCCCAGGAACGCTATCCGCTGCTGACCATCCCGGTGCTGGAGCCGGAGGACATCACCGCCCTGGTGGACGCCCTCGCCAAGCTGGTGCCGCTGGGCCTGAAGGTCGAGACCTCGGTCATCCGCGACAAGCTCAACCTGCCCGACCCCGAAGAGGGCGCCGAGTTGCTGGGCGCCCCGAAGGCGCCGCCGCCGGCCGAACCCGGCACGGCAGCCGAGGTCGATCCGCCCGCCGCCTCCGGCGGCAATTCCGCCGATTCGCGGGCTTCGCCCGCCGCCGTCAACCGCACCCATCGCCACGACTGCCCACACTGCGCTACCGCCCGGAATTCGGCCGATGCTGATCCCGACCCGGTCGACGAGATCGAGCAGGCCGGTCTGGACGGGTGGGAGCAGCAGCTGGCGCCGGTGATCGACCCGGTGCGCGCGCTGATCCAGGGTGCGTCCAGCTACGAGGAGGCCATCGCCGGCCTCAAGGGGCTCAAGATGGACAGCTCCCAGCTGGTAGAGGCGTTGGCCAAGTCCATGTTCCTGGCCCGCGCCGCCGGCGACCAGGCCGACTGATGGCCGAGCCTTTTACCCCCAAGCCGGGATTCCGCTTTGGCCCTGGGCCATCGCCCGAGGTCATGGCGTACCTGAAGCACAAGGGCTGGACGCCGGCCTTCAGCTACAAGGACGTCTGGGGCGAGGAACACGCCTTCGCCTTCACGGTGGCCAAGGCCCTGGAGCTGGACGTGCTCACCACCATCCGCGAGGCGCTCGAGAAGGCCCTGGAAGAGGGCATCCCCTTCGAGCAGTTCAAGAAGGAGCTGGAGCCGCGCCTGCAGGCGCTGGGCTGGTGGGGAAAGAAGAAGGTCGAGGATCCGCTGTCGGGTAAGATGGTGCTGGCCCAGCTGGGCAGCCCCCGGCGGCTTCAGACCATTTACTGGGCCAACACTCGCTCGGCGCGTGCCGCCGGCCAGTGGGAGCGGGCGCAGCGCACCAAGGATGCCTTGCCGTATTTCGTCTACGAGCTGGGGCCGTCCGAGCGGCACCGCCCGGCGCACGCATCGAAGGCCGGCCTGATCCTGCCCATCGACGATCCGTTCTGGGATCACTGGATGCCCCAGAACGCCTGGGGGTGCAAATGCCGGGTGCGCCAGATCGGCGCGGCCGAGGCCGGCCGGAAGGGCGGTGTCGGCACCGCCCCGGTGGTGCCGACCCGCACCTGGCGCAACAGCCGCACCGGCGAGGTGCTGCAGGTGCCGGAGGGGATCGATCCGGCCTGGGACACCAACCCGGGCAAGCACCGCCAGCGGAACCTCGACCGCGCCCTGGCCGGCAAGATCAAGGAGATGCCCGACGACTTGGCGCAGGTGGCGATCCGCGACCTGGAGGCGTCGGGGCGGTTCCCCGGTGCCCTTGCTGCGTTGACCGCCAAATAGACCCTCGATCCCGCATGCGCCCATTTCCCGCTGCCAGCGGCTCAGGAGCCCGCATTCCCTCCGACCTTGTCCGGACTACCAAAGGAACTATTGAACGCGAAATTGAACGCTCCTAGGGGCGCCCAACGGTATTGCCTGGCGCCGGGACATCGGCCACACTCCAGAAGCGCCCAGAGTGCAGGCATTCTGGGCGCCATCCCTTAAGCCCCAGAAGGCCAGCCCCTGAACCAGTTCAGGGGAATTTCATTTCATGTGCCCGCGATGATGGCGGCCATGAAGACCGCCCGCGCCCATATCGTCGTCGCCATCAACGCCGTGCTGCCGCTCGACGCGCCGCCCGAGTGGATCGAGCTGATCCCGGCCGGCGCCATCGTCACCGGCCGCGACGGCCGCCAGTGGGTCAACGATCGTCCCGACCAGGTGGTGGGCGAGTTCGGCCGCAAGGGCCGATCCCTGCCGCTCGATTGGGAACACGCCACCGAGATCAAGTCGCCCAAGGGCGAGCGGGCGCCGGCCGCCGGGCACATCGAGGCGGTCGAGCAGCGCGAGGGCGGCGCGATCTGGGGAAAGATCAACTGGACCCCCCAGGGCGCCGACGACGTGCGCACCGGCGCCTACCGCTACATCTCGCCGGTCTTCGCCTACGACAAGAATACCGCCCGCATTGTCGGGCTGATCTCGGCCGGCCTGGTGCATGAGCCGAACCTCGGCCTGAAGGCCCTCAACTCGTCCAACCACCAAGAGGAACAGCAGATGGATCTTGCGAAGATCTATGCGGCCCTCGGCTTGGTCGACGGCGCCAACGAGGATCAGATCCTCGCCGCCGTCAACAAGCTGAAGACCGATCTGGGGGTGGCCGCCAACAAGGCCGCCACGCCCGACCTGGAGCGGTTCGTGCCCCGCGCCGACTACGACCAGGCGGTGGCCCGCGCCACCAATGCCGAGCAGACCCTGCAGGCGGAGCGCGGCAAGGCCATGAACGTCGAGATCGACGTGGTCGTCAAGCAGGCCCTGGCCGAGGGCAAGATCGCCCCCGCGTCGGAGGAGTACTACCGCGCCCAGTGCCGCAAGGAAGGCGGCCTGGAGGAGTTCCGCAAGTTCATCGGCGCCGCCCCCAAGATCGTCGACGGCAACGCCATCGTCACCGGCGAGCCCCCGGCCGCCAAGCAGACCGGGCTGAGCGACGGCGAGAAGGCGATCTGCAAGCAAATGGGCATTACCGAGGCCGACTACATCAAGTCGAAGGGGGTCGAATAAATGGCCGCCCTCGTCAAGGACCGCGACACCCGCCGCCGTGACGGCGTCCGTCGCACCCCCGGCGTCGCCGCCAACGCGGTGATCTTCGCCGGCGCCATCGCCGTCCGCAACGCCGCCGGCTTCGCCGCCCCGGCCTCGACCGCGCTGGGCCTGCACGCGCTCGGCATCGCCCAGGATGCCGTCGACAACACCGGCGGCGCCAACGGCGCCATGTCGGTCGACGTCGATGCCGGCGTCTACCAAATCGGCAACTCGGCCGCGGCCGACGAGATCACCGCCGCCGACATCGGCAACGACTGCTACCTGGTCGACGACCAGACGGCGGCCAAGACCGACGGCGCCGGCACCCGCTCGGTCGCCGGCAAGGTGTTCGACGTGGACGCCAGGGGCGTCTGGGTCGAGTTCAAGTAAGCAAGGGGACTGACCATGCGGAAAACCGCTCTCGCCTTTCTCGGCCTCGCCCTGGTGATGGGCCTGGCCATGTGCTTCGGCCAGCCGGCCGAGGCGACCACCCTCTATCTCGGCTGGTCAGGCGGTGGGCGATGGCGAGGTGGACCGGGAGGTGGCATTTGCCGCCTTCATCATCACCACCGACAAACCCCAGCTGCCGCGCGACACCGCCGCCATCAACATGGCCGAGGATCTGCTGCTGCGCCTGCCCGGCCAGCGGTGGGGCCAGGCCGGCGTGTACGGCGTGGACGAGGCCAAGATCAAGGCCGAGAACCTGTACTCCAGCAGCGTCGACAACGTCGGCATGTCGCTGTGGGCGGTGGCCTGGACGCAGAAGGTCCGCATGGGAACCAACGCCTATCCCCAGGGGCCGATCCTCTCGGAAGAGGCTTATGCCGGAGGCGGGGCATGAGCATCGCCGTCATCATCGAGGAGCTGCGCCAGGAGGTCGCCGATCTGTCGCGGCGCCTGTCCAACCTGGTGCTGCCCGGCGTGGTCTCCGAGGTGGACCCGGCCGCCCTCAAATGCCGGTTCAAGTCCGGTTCACTGACCACCGGCTGGGTCCGTTGGCTGACCACCCGCGCCGGCGCCGACCGCGACTGGTGGTGCCCCAGCGTCGGCGAGCAGGCGGTGCTGTTCGCGCCCGATGGCGAGCCCAACCAGGGTTGGGTGCTGCCGGCAGCCTTCTCCGACGCCCATCCGGCCCCGGACAACGACCCGGCCCGCCATGTCGTCGCCTATGCGGACGGCATGCGCATCGTCCACGAGCCCGGCCGCCTGGTGCTGGACGGCTGGGACGCCGGGGGCACGGTGGAGATCCGCGCCAAGAACGTGGCGATCAAGACCGGCGAGGGTGGCTTCTTCCACGTCGACCACGCCGGCATGGCCACCCGCATCACCCACCAGGGTGGCAGCCAGTTCACGTCCGAGTCCTGGGCCGCCGGTTCGGTGGTCACGCCCGAACCCGACCATGGGTTCCATCCCCCGGAGGTAGAAGCATGAAGACCTATCGCCTGCTGGCCGATTCCCGCCAGCTGAAGAAGAAGGTGGGCGACACCATCGAGCTGCCGCCCGCGGCCGCCAGGTATCTGGTCAATGCCGGCATCCTGGAGGAAGTCGTCGAGATCCCGCCGCGCGAGCTGGCCGAGGGAGAGATGCTGCAGGCGGCCGAGCTGCCGGCTGGCAGCGCCGCCACCGATGCAGGTGCGGGCGAGCCCGCCGTTGCTCCGCGCCGGAAGCGGGGCGCGGAGGACTGACCCCATGCGCGGGATGAGCGGCACCACCGGCAAGCCGATGGACGGGGTCGATCACCTCGCCCAGTCGCTTGCCGACATCCTGACCACCCGCATCGGTAGCCGGGTGATGCGGCGGGAGTACGGCTCGCGCCTGCCCGAGCGCATCGACAATCCCGCCGGCCCGGCCACCGCCATCGACCTGTTCGCCGATACCGCCCAGGCCATCGACCGCTGGGAACCGCGCTTCCGCCTGACCCGCGTTATCGCCGACCAGACCGTCCCCGGCCGTTGTGTGCTCGACCTGGTCGGGATCTACCTGCCCGAGGGCCGCGAGGTCACCATCGACGGGATCGTCGTCTCATGAGCCGCTTCACCCCCATCGATCTCGACAAGCTGCCGCCCCCCGACGTGGTCGAGGCGCTGTCCTACGAGCAGATCCTGGCCGACATGCGCGCCGATCTGGTGGCGAAGGATCCCAGCTTCTCGGCGCTGCTGGAAAGCGACCCAGCCATCAAGGTGCTGGAGGTGGCGGCCTACCGGGAGATGGTGCTGCGCCAGCGGGTCAACGATGCCGGCCGCGCGGTGATGCTGGCCAGCGCCCAGGGAGCCGACCTCGACAACCTGGGCGCCTTCTACGGCGTGGAGCGGCTGGTGGTGGATCCCGGCGACGACACCGCCATCCCGCCCCGGCCGCGCGTCATGGAGAGCCACGACCGCTACCGTCAGCGCATCCAGCTGGCGCTCGAGGGCTTTTCCACCGCCGGCCCTGCCGGCGCCTACGAGTTCCATTCGCTGTCGGCGTCGGGGCTGGTCAAGGATGTGGACGTGGCCTCACCGTCGCCCAGCACCATCGTGGTCACCATCCTGTCGACCATCGGCGACGGCACCCCATCGGCCGAGCTGCTGGCCACGGTCGAGGCGGCGCTGGCCGACGAGGACGTGCGCCCCCTGGGGGACCGCGTCACCGTCGAGGCGGCCGAGATCGTGCCCTACCAGGTCGAAGCGGTGCTGACCCTCTATCGCGGCCCGGATGCCGAGGTGGTGCGGCAGGCGGCGCAGGCCCAGCTGGCATCCCTGGTGGCGGCCCGCCACCGCCTGGGCGAAGTCGAGGTCCCCGAGTCGGCCCTCAAGGCGGCGCTCCATGTCGCCGGGGTCCAGAAAGTCACCCTGGTGCAGCCGGCGGCAGGCGTGACCCTGGCGGCCGGGCAGGCCGCCTATTGCACCACGACCACGATCACCACCGAGGTGGCCAATGGCTGACAGCCTGCTGCCATCCAACGCCTCGGCCCAGGAGTTGGCCCTTGAGGCGGCGACGGCGCGGATCGGCGCGGTGCCGGTGCCGGTGGACACACTGTTCGACCCCCAGCGCTGCCCGACCAGCCATCTGCCGTGGCTGGCCTGGTCGCTGTCGGTGGACTACTGGCGTTCCGACTGGCCCGAGGCGACCAAGCGCCGCGTGATCGCCGCCAGCGTCGACGTCCACCGGCGCAAAGGCACCATCGGCGCGGTACGGCGGGCGCTTACCGCGCTGGGCTCGCCGCCGGAGATCGTCGAATGGTTCGACGCGGCGCCGGCGGCCGAGCCGGGAACCTTTCTGCTGACCACCTGGGCCAACGACGCCGATCCCGCCACCGTCTTCGACGGCGCGTTCTTCACCGATGCCCTGGCGGTGATCGCCGGGGCCAAGCGGGAATCCCAGCACCCCACCTTTCGCGCCGGCGCCGCCCTGGACGGGGCCATCGGCCTGGGCGCCATTGCCATCGGCCAGCAGCGCCTGCGTGCCGAGCTGACGCCGGCCGGCGGCCTGATCGGCGGCCTGGTGCTGGGCGCCGGTACCGACGCCGCCTCCATCCACCACGCCAGGATGACCGTCTCATGAGCGAGCTGTATCCCGTCTTCACCTCCGCCGGCCTGGCCGCCATCGAGGCGGCCCACGCCCAAGGGCTGTCGGTCAAGATCTCACACCTGGCGCTGGGCGACGGCGCTTACGACGTGCGCGACGTCAACGGCGTGGCGCTGGCCTCGGCCAGGGCCAGGGTGGCGCTGGACAACGAGCGGGTGCGGGTGGCCCTCTCGGCCGGCGGTGCGCTGGGGAACAACCAGGTGCTGGTCGAAGCCATCGTGGCCGGCGGGGCGCCCGAGTTCTGGATCAAGGAAATTGGCTTTGTGGCCGAGGACGGCACCCTGCTGTGCATCTGGTCTTCCGCCATCTCCAACCTTGGCTATCGCGGCGCCGCCGACTGGGTGTTTCGGTATGTCCTGGCGTGGACCGACCTGCCGGCCGACGCCATCACGGTGGTCTATGACGGCGACGCCGCCTACACCGCGCTCTCCATCGACCATGAGCGGTTGGAGGGCAAGGTCCGCCACACCGTGGCCGCGGGTGGCATCGTCTGGGCGGATGCCGACGACACGCAGCTCACGGCGGCGATCAACACGCTTTTATCAGCGCTGGCGCCGTTGGCCTCGCCCGCGCTGACCGGCACCCCGACCGCGCCCACCGCTGCGGGCGGCACCAACACCGCCCAGCTCGCCACGACCGCCTTCGTCCAGGCGGCCATAGCGGCCATCAGTCTTGTCGGCTACGCCCGGCTCGACACGGTGCAGCAGTGGATTAGGCAGCAGAGTTTCACTCCGGCGGCCTTGGTCGATGCGGCCACCATTGCTTGGGACCTGGATGTTGGCATGGTCGCCACCGTCACCATTTCGACCAGTCGTACCTTGGGCAACCCCGACCACCAGGTAGCCGGCGGCTATTACGGCCTTGAAGTGACGGTTGGCGCCGGCGGGGCCGCGCTGGCCTTCGGGCCGGCCTACACGGGGGTCTCGGGCATCGCCCTGTCCACCACCCTTGGCGCCGTCAATCACCTGGTCTTTCGTTCCAATGGCGCGAACATGCACCTTGTCGGCTGGCGTGCCGGGGTGGGTGCCTGATGTCGCTCAAGTCCCTTCTGCTGGCATCTTGCTGCGCCCTTCCGCCGGTCACCAAGGTCATCGTTCTCAACATCCCCGGCGCCGGGGTGTGGACAGTCCCCGACGATTTCAACCAGACCGCCAACGAAGTCCACTGCATTGGGGCCGGGGCGGCTGCTGGAGGCGGCCACGACTGCACCTACGGGACGGGTACTGGAGGCGGTGGTGCTGGCGCCTGGGCAAAGCGCAGCAACCTCCCCCTGGTCCCCGGCAGCTCGATCAGTATCAGTATCGGCGCCGCAGGCACCGACCGCTACCAGAGCCCTGGGCCGGCTGGCGGGGACACCTGGTTCAATGCCCTTTCAATGCCTGCTCCTGGGACGGCGGGTGCCGTTGGCGCCAAAGGTGGCCAGGGCGGGTACAAGTCCAACGGTAACGGTGGACAGGGCGGCCAGGCGGCTCAGTGCTGCGGCGATGTATGTCATTCGGGGGGGAACGGCGGCAACGGCGCCGGCAACCTCAACCGCGACGGTTTCGGCGGCGGCGGTGGTGGGGCTGGTGGACCCAATGGCAACGGCCAGAACGGGCAGAACGGCGTCATCGGCACCAGCGGAAAAGGCGGAGACAGCGGCGGCACCGCGATAGGCGGCGCGGCCCGATCCACTCCCGGTGCCGGCAACGACGGGGCCACTGGGAACGACTACACCGCTACTGCCGGGGGTCAGGCCGGTCCTGGCGGTGGCGGCAGCGGGGCTGCCTGCATCTTCCCGACCGGGTCGGCCAGCTTCAAGGGCGGTGACGCCGGCAACTACGGCGGGGCCGGCGGCGGCGCATGCCCCGACACCAACCCGAACACAGACGGCGGCCTTGGCCACCAGGGCGCCATCATCATCATTTACACCACCAGGGGCTGAACATGGCTGAATACGTCCTGGGAGATGACCTCTCAATCGTCTATGGCGACACCTCACCAGTTGTCGGCGAGGACGGCACCCAATATCCGGGCAACTGGCCCAAGTCCGACATCCCCGGCCTGCGCGAGGTGGTGCAAACGGACCGCCCCACCGACCCGGCTCTGGTGGCACTCGGCACCGAGGTCCGGATGGTCGAGGCGGTTCCCACTCGGGTGTGGCTGACCGAGGCCCGGCCGCTGGCCGAACTTCAGGCCGAACGGATCGGGGAGATGGAGGCGGCGTATGCCGCCGCCGTGGGTTTGTCCGTTGAGTTCACCACGGCCGGCGGCGTGTCCAACTTCTTCCAGGCTGATCAATCCTCGGTCGCGAACCTTCAAGCCACACTGGCCGGCTACGGCGCCAGCCAGGAAACCCCGGCCGGCTTCTATTGGGTGGCCGAGGACAACGTGCGTGTCCCCTTCACCTTCGCCGACCTGCAGGGCTTGGCCGCCGCCATGCTGGTACGGGGCTGGGAAGCATTCCAGCGGCTCCAGGATCGCAAGGACTCAATTCGTCAGGCAGCCGATGCCGCTGCCGTCCTGGCCGTCGTCTGGTGACACGGTAGTTCCACCCGTCGCGGCCGGCTGGCCGCAGTAGCCCAAGGAGAATTGCCCATGGCTGATTATTTCCTGCATGGATGCGAGGTCGCCGAAGTCGTCGACGGCATCCGCCCCATCCGCACCGTGAAGTCCTCGGTGATCGGCATCATCGGCACGGCGCCCGACGCCGTCGTCGCCGACTTCCCGCTGGACACCCCGGTGCTGCTGGCCAACAACCCGCGCAAGGCGGCCAAGCTGGGCGGCGCCGGCACGCTCAAGGATGCCGTCGAGGCCGTCTACAAGCAGACCGGCGCCATGATCGTGGTGGTGCGCGTCGAGGAAGGCGCCAACGCCAACGAGACCCTGTCCAACATCATCGGCGACGTGACGCTGATGACCGGCGTGCACGCCTTCCGCTCGGCCGCCTCGACCGTCTTTGTCAAGCCGAAGATCCTGATCGCCCCCGGCTTCACCTCGGTCAAGCCCCAGGGCGTCAAGACCATCGCGGTCACCGCCCAGGGCGACGGCTATACCCAGGCCACGGTCGCGATCGCTGCCGGCGGCTGCTCCGGCGCCACCGCCACGGCGGTGATCACCGGCGGCAAGGTCACCGCCATCCAGGTCACCCGCTCGGGCGTCGGCTACACCGGCGTGCCCGACGTCACCATCACCGGCGACGGCGCCGGCGCCCTTGCCACCGCCACGGTGGGCGCCGCCCGCAACCCGGTGGTGGCCGAGATGGAGGGGCTGGCGACCAAGCTGCGGGCGGCCATCGTCGCCGAAGGCCCCAACACCACCGACGAGGCGGCGGTCGCCTACCGCAAGGATTGGGGCTCGGCCCGCGTCTATGTCGTGGATCCCTTCGTCACCGTGTGGGACACCGCCCTTGCCATGAACGTGGTGCAGCCGGGCAGCGCCTGGGCCGCCGGCGTGATCGCCCGCACCGACAACGACCCGGCCATGGGCTTCTGGTGGTCGCCGTCCAACAAGCTGATCACCGGCATCACCGGCATCGCGCGGCCCATCGACTTCGCCCTGTCCGACCCCGACTGCGTGGCCAACTACCTCAACAGCAACGAGGTGGCCACCATCGTCCAGGAGAACGGCTTCCGCCTGTGGGGCAACCGTACCTGCTCGGACGATCCGCTGTGGGCGTTCCTTTCCGTCCGGCGCACCCACGACATGATCAACGAGTCCATCGAGCAGAGCTATCTGTGGATCATGGACCGGCCCTTCAGCGTCCAGGCGCTGCTGGACGCCACGACCACCCTCAATCTCTACCTGGCCGGCATGAAGACCCGCGGCGCCCTGCTGGGCGGCAAGGTGTGGATCGACCCCGACCTCAACACCAAGGACCGGCTGCTGGCGGGCGAGTTCACCGTCGATTTCGACAACGAGGCGCCGGCGCCCATCGAGCACCTGCGGTTCCGCATGCACCGCAACGCGGACTACTACGAGGAACTCGTCAACGAGGCCGCCACCATCCTGGTTTGATAAGGATCAAGACCCATGTCCACCCTCCCCAAAGTCCTGAAGAACTACGTCGCCTATGCCGACGGCTACGGCTACGCCGGCAAGGCCCCCGAGTTGAAGCTGCCGCAGATCAAGATCAAGACCGAGGACTACAGCGCCGGCGGCCTGGCCGGCGTGGCGTCCATCGACATGGGCGTGATGGAGAAGATGGAGGCGGAGGTGACCTTCGCCGAATACAACTCCATCGTGCTCGCGCTGTTCGGCAACGCCAACGCCAGCTTCACCTTCCGCGGCGCCCAGGAGGGCGACTCCGGCGACGCCGAGGCGGTGATCGTCACCATGCGCGGCCTGTTCAGCGCGGTCGACCCCGGCTCGTGGAAGCCGGGCGACAAGACCGCCAAGAAATGCACGGTCGAGGTCAAGTACCTGAAGATCACCATCGGCTCGACCGAGGTCATCGAGATCGACATCGAGAACATGATCCGCCGCGTCGCCGGCAAGGATCAGCTGGCGGCCATCCGCCGCGCGCTGGGCATGTAAGGGGGTCTTGAGAGATGAAGAAGATCACCCTGGATTACCCCCTGAACCTGCCGCCCCACCCGCCGGTGGCCGAGCTGACCATGCGCCGGCCGAAGGTGAGGGACGAGATGGAGGCCAAGAAGGGCCGCCTCGATGAAGGCGAGATCGAGATCGCGCTGTTCGCCCTGCTGACCGCCCAGGCGCCCGAGGTCATCCACGAGCTGGACATGGCCGATTACGACAAGCTGCAGGAAGCCCTGCGGGATTTTCGGAAGAAGCCGGAGGCGAAGTCCTCCGGCGCAGCGCCCACGACTTGAGGAAGAAGTGCCTCCGGCTGGCGGGGCTCGGCTTCGATCTGATGGAGCTGGATCTGCGCGAGCTGGAGGCGTGGATCTCGGCGGCCGAGGAAGTAGCCGCCGAGGTCGGGGTCAGTGGCCGATGAGGTCCTTCTCGCGCACGAACGGCACCAGGGTGACGATGCCGAACATGTGCCGCAGCAGCCAGAGAAGTACGAAGATGGCCAGACTGGCGAGCGTGCCGAAAAAGATGGTGCCGAAGGCGAGAATGCCGATGCCGTTGGGAGCGAACGGAGATGAATAGCCGCCGATCCAAAGACCTACGAACCACAGGGCCATCCACCCCAACGCAGCCAGCTTAAGGCGTCCTTCGGTCATGTCGGAACTCGCTCTATCCCTGGTCATCGGTGCCACCGTCGGTGCTGGCCTGAGGGCTGCCGTCGGGACAACCATAGCGCAAGTGGGGCGCCTGGGCCAAGCTGTCCAGGAGGCCGAGCGGCAGAAGGCCGACGCGCTGAAGGCGACGGCGCGGGTCGAGCAGACCGAGCGCCAGCTAAAGGGCTACCGCACGCTCGGCATGGAGGTGCTGGCCGCCGGCCGGGCGCATCGCGAGGCCCAAGACAAGGTGCGCGGTCTGGCCCGGGAGATCGCCGCGTCGGAGGAACCGACCAAGGCTCAGGAAAAGGCCCTGGAAGCTGCCCGGCGCGCGGTCGAGCGGGCGGCGGCGGCCGAGGCGGCCAAGAAGCAGCGCCTGGCGAGCTTGCGGGCGGAATTGAAGGCGGCCGGCATCGACACCCGAGACCTGGCCGGCGCCGAGCGCAAGCTGGCCGCCGACATGGCCGAGGCCAAGGCCAAGGTCGATCAGACCACCCAATCCATCGGCCGCCTGGGCGACGCCATGGAGCGGGCCAACAAGCGGCGCGAGCTTGGTGGCCAGTTCGTCGGCGAAGCGCTCAAGATCGGGGCGGCGTTCGCGGCCATCCGACAGCCGGTCAAGGCCGAGGGCGATTTCGAGCATCAGCTGCGCGCTTTCGGCAACACCGCCGGCATGACGGCCGACGAGTTGGAGAAGGTGCGCGCCCAGGTGCGCGGCATGTCCACCGAGGTGATCCAGTCCAACTCCGCCCTGCTCTCCGGTGTCGAGGTGCTGGTGGGCAAGGGCATGGAGGCCAAGCAGGCGCTGGCCGCCATCAAGGATATCGGCCGGGCCGCCACCGCGACGGGGGCCAGCATCGACGACATGGCCAACCTGTCCTTCAGCGTGATGAGCAACCTGCATGTGCCGGTCGACAAGCTGGGCAAGGCCCTCGACATCATGGCCCAGGCCGGCAAGGAGGGCGGTTTCGAGCTGAAGCACATGGCCCAGCAGTTCCCCCAGCTGACCGCCGCCGCAGCCAGCCTGGGCCTGACCGGAACCGAAGCGGTGGCCAGCCTGGGCGCGGCGCTGCAGGTCGCGATGAAGGGCGCCAGCGACCCCAGCACCGCCGCCAACAACTTGGCCAACTTCCTCGGCAAGATCGCCAGCCCCGAGACGGTGCGGAATTTCAGCAAGCTGGGCATCGACATCAAGCAAGCCCTGGCCGATGGCGCCGCTGCCGGCGAGAACCCGCTTGAAGTGGTGATGAAGGAGATCGCCACCGCCACTGGCGCCGACCTAGACAAGGCCATGGCGGACGCCTTCGACGCGAACGGCAAGCTGGTCGAAGGCGCGGCCGAGAAGATCAGCGAGCGGTTCAAGCTGGGCGAGCTGTTCGGCGACAAGCAGGTCCAGGACTTCCTGGCGCCGATGCTGGGGAACTATCAGGAGTACCTGAAGATCAAGCAGAAGGCGGCGGGCGCCGGCGGCGTGGTCGACAAGGACTTCGCCAACATGGCATCGACCTTCAACGATTCGAGCAAGAAGCTGGGGCTGGCCTGGGACAAGCTGATGGGCAGCATCGGCAAGGCGCTGCTGCCGGTGGTGACGCCCCTGGTCAATGGGCTGGCCACCGGCGTCGATGCCCTGGCCAACCTCGCCGATGCCGCCCCCCATGCCACCGCCGCCCTGGTCGGTTTGGTCGGCGTCATGGTGACCTACAAGGCCGTGGCGATCGCCGGCCGCTATGCCCTGACCTTCTACCGCTCAGGCCTCGGCGGCGTGGTGCGCGAGATGCTCAACGTCGGCCGTGCCTCGGCGCCGGCGGCGGCCGGGGCCGGCCGGGTGGCCGCCAGCAGCGCCGGCATGGGCAGCCGGCTGGGAGCGGCGATCCTGCGCCTGCGCCAGTACACCGCCGCCGCCAACTCGGCTGCCGGCGCGTCGAACCGGCTGGCCGGCGCCCAGGGTGGGGTCGGTGGGCTGGGCGGTTTGGGCGGTGCCGGCAAGCTGGGCCGCGCCTTACGCTTCGGCGGCAAGGCTTTGGGTGGCGCCGGCCTGCTGCTGGGCGCCGGCATGGCGGTCAGCGACCTGATGGACCCAAACCTCTCGAAGGAGGAGAAGGGCGGCGCGGCCGGCAACCTGGCAGGCGGCCTGGCCGGTGCCGCCGCCGGCGCCGCCATCGGTTCGTTCGTGCCGGTGATCGGCACGGCGCTGGGCGCCATCATCGGCGGCACGCTCGGCGCTTTCGGTGGCGAGAAGCTGGGCGGCTGGCTGGCCAAGTATAAGACACCGGCACCGCCGACCGGGCCGGAGCCGCCGCTGGGCAATTCGGCGGCGCCGGCGGGCGGTGGCGGATCGGCGGCGGCCGCCGCCACGCCCAAGGCCCAGCAGGAGGCCGGGGGGACCTACATCTTCAACATCTACCAGCAGCCGGGAGAGGACGCGCGCGCCCTCGCCGACCGGGTGGCCCGGCTGCTCCAGGAGCGCCAGCGGGCGGCGCTACATGACTGATGAGGTGGGCATGACTGAGGTGGCCAATGGCTGAGGTGATGATGGCGCTGGGCGACTACCGCTTCTCGGTCGCGACGGCTGCCTACCAGACCCTGGAACGGCAGACCGAGTACCGGTGGGCCAAGCAGGACCGCATGGGGCGCGCCCCGGCGCGCCAGTTCGGCGGCATCGACGACGACACCATCTCGCTGGCCGGCGTGATCCTGCCCCATTACCGGGGCGGCCTCGGCCAGCTGAACGCCATGCGCGCCCAGGCCGGCGCCGGCAAGCCGCTGATGCTGGTCGACGGCATGGGCAAGGTCTGGGGCAAGTACTGCATCCTCAAGGTGCGCGAGGGCCAGTCCCAATTCCTGGGCAACGGCGCACCCCTGAAGATCGAGTTCACCATCGAGCTGGCCGCCTATGGCGACGATCAGGAGACGGGACCATGAGGTACCGCACCAGGCAGGGCGACCGCCTCGACGCCATCTGCTGGCGCTATTACGGCCGCGAGAGCGCGGCCGAGGCGGTCTACGAGGCCAACCCCGGTCTGGCCGGCTTTGGCCCCATCCTGCCGGCCGGGCTGGAGATCGAGCTGCCGGACTTGGCCGAGCCGGTGTCGGCGCCGACCATGGTCAAGCTGTGGGACTGACGCCGTGAAGCCGATCTGGAAGATCTCGGCCGATGGCGCCGACATCACCGCCGCCTGCGCCAAGCGCCTGCTGCAGCTGGTGGTGACCGACGAGGCCGGTATCGCGAGCGACACCGTCTCGCTCACTCTCGACAACCGCGGCCTGACCATCGCCGCACCCCGCAAGGGCGCGAAGCTGGAGGTGTGGATGGGCTACGAGGCCAGCGGGCATACGCCCGCAATCAATGGTGCTGCCGGCGGAGCCGGCGGCGGCCTCGTCCATATGGGCCAGTACGTCGTCGACGAGATCGAGGCCGAAGGCCCGCCCCACGCCCTGACCATCAAGGGCAAGGCGGCCGACATGCGGACCAGCTTCAAGGAACAGAAGACCCGGGGCTGGGACCAGATCACCATCGGCGACCTGGTCAAGACCATCGCCGGCGAACACCAGCTGATCCCGGCCGTCTCGCCCCAGTTGGCGCAGATCGCCGTGGCCAATCTTGCGCAGACCAACGAGAGCGACCTCAACCTGCTGACCCGGGTGGCCAAGACCTACGACGCGGTGGCCAAGCCGGTTGCGGGGCGCCTGCTGTTCGTGCCCAGGGGCGAAGCCAAGTCGGCGTCGGGCAAGGCCATGCCCAGCGTCTCGCTCGGCCCCGGCGACTTCCGCAGCTACCGCGCCACCCAGGCCGAGCGGGGCAAGTACGGCTCCGTCGTGGCCCAGTGGCACAACCCGGCCACCGGCCAGCCGGAATCCATCAAGATGGGCGGCGGCGACGGCCCCACCCACACCATCCGCCAGAAATACCCCGACGCATCCCAGGCCCAGGCCGCCGCGAGCGCCAAGCTCGACGCGCTGGCCAGGGGCGTGGGGACGTTCAGCGGCGCGGTGGTGCCCGGCCGCCCCGGGCTGGGCGCCGAGGGCAAGATGACCGTGTCGGGGCTGGGCGACGTCGCCAGCGGCACCTGGACGATCACCCGGGCCACCCACAGCCTCGACAAGTCCGGTGGCCTGCGCACGGAGGTCGAGGGCGAGACGCCCAAGGGCGAAGTGAAGGATTGATCTCGCCGACTACGGCCGGCGGGGGGATGGGTGCGTCAACACCCAGAGCCGCGGGAAAGTCATCACCACCCGCATGACCAGAACCGGCCGATCATGGCCATCCCCGCACCCGTGCCACGGGCGGGGCGAGTATGAGTAGAGAAGCGAATGGAGTCCACGGATACCACTGATACCCCTCTGAACCCGGTGCGCCCCGTCGCCCCGGCCGCCGCCTATGTGGGCGGCAAGCGCAACCTGGCCGCCAGGGTGGTGGCGCTGATCGATGCCACGCCCCACGCCACCTATGCCGAGCCCTTCGTCGGCATGGGCGGCGTTTTCTTAAGGCGCGCCCGCGCCCCCAAATCCGAGGTGATCAACGACGCCTCGCGCGACGTGGCCACCTTCTTCCGCATCCTGCAGCGGCACTATCCCCAGTTCATGGAGATGCTGCGCTTCCAGGTCACCAGCCGGTCGGCCTTCGAGCGCCTGGTGGCCACCGACCCCGAGACCCTGACCGACCTGGAGCGGGCGGCCCGTTTCCTGTACCTCCAGGCTACGGCCTACGGCGGCAAGGTGGCCACACGGACCTTCGGTGTCGATCCTCGTCGAGGTGGCCGATTCAACGTGACGTTGCTGGCGCAGCGCCTCGCCGAACTGCACGAGCGGCTGGCGGGTGTCGTGCTGGAGTGTCTCGATTTTGAGGCATTCATCCGGCGTTATGACCGCCCGTTCACCCTGTTCTACGTCGATCCGCCTTATGCTGGATCGGAGGGCTACTACGGCAAGCACCTGTTCCGCCCCGACGATCTGGAGCGGTTGGCGAGCGTTTTGAAGGGCATTCAAGGGCGGTTCATCACCTCCAACGCCGACTGCCCAGAGGTCCGCGCGGCCTTCGCCGGCTGCGAGATCAGGGAGGTCAGCACCAGCTACTCGGCGGGCGGCCGAGGGCGCGTCAAAGCGGCTCGTGAGGTCATCATCATCGGGGGCGGGAATGGGGCCGGGTGAACGGGTTCACTGCGGGCCAAACCTAAGTGTCGTCCGGGCCAAAACTGTTTGGCGCGCTACACCAATCTGTCTAAAAACGGCCACCGCGCTACAAGGAGTTACCTGAGGCGTTACCTTTGCCGTGCATGCTTGGGAGGCGCCCGAAATGGAAAGCCCCCGAAAGGCATTACCTTTCAGGGGCTTAGAGTGGTGCCCGGGGGCGGAGTCGAACCACCGACACTGCGATTTTCAGTCGCATGCTCTACCAACTGAGCTACCCGGGCACAAGCGCTCTCTGGACAAGAGACGGCGCTTATAGTGCGGTTTCGGGGGGGCGGTCAAGCCCCAGTTGGCGGAAAAGTTCACGGTGGCGGTGGGGCGTCCTCGGGAGTCTCCTCGGTCTCCACTCGGTAGGCGCCGCTCAGCCAGCGGTGAAGGTCGAGGTCGGCGCATCGGGCCGAGCAGAACGGATGGTACCTCTGCTCGATCGCCGGCTTGCCGCAGGTCGGGCAGGGCTTGGTCGTCACGGTCTCGGTCATCCATCCACTCCCACATCTTCGCGCAGGCGTCCGGCCTCGGTGCGGACCGTCAGGGCTCGCCCCAGCCGGCGTTCGGTCTCGGCCACCGCTTCCGGGCAGGCGGCCAGGGCGGCCGCCACCTCGGGGGCCACCACCAGCACCGGGGCGAGGCCGGGGCGGCTGGCGGCTTCGCACAGCAGGCGACGGAGGCCGGCCATGGCGGCGGCGCGCGGGCTGGCGCCCTGGCTGCGTTCAACCATCAGTTCGGCCAGCGAGGGGCCGCGGCGTTCGCGGGTCAGTTCCACCATGCCCAGGGGCGTCACCCCGAAGACATGGGTGGGCACCGGGTCCGACGCCACCGCGCGCTTCAGCGCTTCCGCCAGCTTGTAGGAGCCTCGCCGGCCCTTGGTCGAGACGAAATCCACCGTCACCTGGCCGCCGATGCCGCGCAGGCGGAGCTGGCGGGCGATGGCCTCCACCGCCTCGCGGTTGGCATCGTCGGGGCGGCCAGGGCCGGAGTCGACGTCGATGGCGGTCAATGCCGTCGTGGGCTCGATGGTCAGCCGCCCGCCCGACGGTAGTGCCACCACCGGCGCCAGCGCCTGCTCGAAGGTCTCCTCGGCGTCGTAGAGCGAGAAGGCGGAGCCGTCGCGGTGGTGCTCCACCAGATCGGGGAATTGGGGGCGAACCTCGGCCAGGGCGGCGGCATCGTCCATATGGACGCGGCGCACCGTTGGGTGGGCGGCCAGCAGGCGGGCCAGCGGGTGCGGCCGGCTCAGCAGGGCTGGGGGCTTGGCGGCGGCGGTTTGGGCCGGCTCGGCCGGGCTGAGCAGGGCGCCCTTGCCGCCGCGGGCATCGGCGCGCACCGCGACCGTCACCGCTTTCCCCTGGCTGAGGCCGAGCGCCGCGGCGCCGGGCAGGAAGCCGGGACGGTCGGCGCCGATGTCGACGAAGGCGGCGTCGAGGACAGGGTTGACCTCGACGACTCGGCCCAGCATCACGGCTCCGGCCAATAACTCGGGCCGATCGACGGCGAATTCCACCACGCGGCCGCCGGCCACCAGGGCGAGACGCGATTCCCCCGGACCCCAGGCAAACAGGATTTCCTCGGCCTCAGCCACCGTAACCCCGCCCCTGCAGCAGGGCGGCGGTTTCGTACAGGGGCAGCCCGACGATGTTGGAATAGGACCCGTTGACCTGGCGCACGAACACCGCGGCGCGGCCCTGGATGGCGTAGCCGCCGGCCTTGCCGCGCCACTCGCCGCCGGATAGGTAGGCGTCGATCTCGGCCGCCGACAGGCGCTTGAAGGTCACGGTGGTGTCCACCAGACGGCTGACGGTGCGGCCCTCGGGGGTGACGAGGCAGACGCCGCCCAGCACGTGGTGGCGGCGGCCCGACAGCAGCTCAAGGCAGCGCCTGGCGGTGCGCGCGTCCTCGGCCTTGGGCAGGATGCGCCGGCCGCAGGCCACCACGGTATCGGCGCCGAGGATGAACAATCCGGGGTGGCGCGCCGCCACCGCCGCGGCCTTTTCGACGGCGAGGCGCTCGGCATGGGGGGCGGGCAGCTCGCCCTTGGTGGGCGTCTCGTCGATCTCGGCGGGCTCGACGGCGGCGGGCTCGACGCCGATCTGCCGCAACAGGTCGAGGCGCCTCGGCGAGGCCGATGCCAGGATCAGGCCGGGATTGTCCACCGGCGGCTACGTGCGGCGCATTGGTTGGGGGACGGAATGCTCGCTCGCCATTGGTCCTCCACGCGGGGCCGGAATCGGGCGGAAATAAGTGCGGGCTGCGCCGAACCCCGTCAAGAAAATTCAGCCGCCTGCTTTGGGCTTGGGCGGGGCTGCGGCCTCGGTCTTCGAAGCGGCGGGCTGGCCGATCCAGCTCTCGGCCACCTTGGTCCGGGGGTCCGGCTCCTTCTTTTTCCAAGTGCCGGCATCGCCCCTCTGGTCGTCGTCGTCGCCCCGCAGCCAGCGGCGCAGCTCCTGGGCCTTCTGCACCCAGTCATTCTCTTCCTTGCGCTCCCACACCGATATCTCGGGGTTGTCCTTGACCTGGTAGAGGTAGCGCATGACGAACGGCAGGTGCCGCTCGCGCTCGGCGTCGGTGGAGCCGACATTGGTGGTGAATTTCTCGATGAAGGCGCAGTTGACCCGCGGGAAGACCCGGTGGCAGGTGAGCACCAGGAAGTCGGCCCACTGGTCGGGAAAGCGCTGGAAGGCGGTCAACAGGTTGTCGCGCAGGGCGCCCTCGCGGGCCCGGTCCTGGAACACCCGCGGGTCCTTCTCCTGCTCGTAGAGATCGTGGCAGGTCTGCCAGATGTCGGAGAGCCTGGTGAACCAGTCGGTGGCCGGATCCAACAACGAGCAGAATACATCCAGCTCGCGGTTGCCGATCTTGGGCAGATCGTAGGTGTCGGGATGCGGCGGCTGCAGCATCTCCCGCAGCCCCTTGGTCTCGCTCTTGACCTGGAAGACCTTGGTGCCATCGGGCTTGCGCGTCTCGATCAGCTTGAGTTCGCACCAAGCCTGAATCCATACCTGTTGCAGCTTCTCCTTCAACTGGCGGCTGGTGTGGTCCCAGAACGAATCGGTGGTCGCCTCCTCCCACTTGAAGCTGGTCGCCTGCATGCGGATCTGGCGGCTTCCGCGGATCGCCGGCAAGACGAAGCGGCTGACCGCTTTGCGGAAGTTCTCGGCGAACTCCGGCGAAAGCAGGAATGGCGGCGGCAGCGCCCGCTGAATCTCGGGGTTGCGGCGTTGGAAGAAGACGAGGACGCTGTCGACGCGGGCCATCACGGCGGCCTCGCACAGCTCGTCGAAACTGCCGAAATTGCCCACCGGTGCCGCCGGCTGCGGCAACTCGTAGGAGATGCGCTTGAGCAGGTAGGCCAGGTGCTCCGGCACCTCATAGGAAATGTCGTCGTCGGCGGCCGTGGTGGTGGCGGTCTTCATCGCCGCCGGCGGGGTCACAGGCGCGGCGGCGGAGGGGGGAGGCGCATCGGCGGCGGCCTTCTCGCGGCCAAGCAGCTTGCGCAGCAGGTCGGAACAGCGATGGCCGGCGTTGGCCAGATCTTCGGCGGTGGAGGCGCTGCCGAGTCCCTGCAGGATTTCCATCAGCCCGGAAATGGTGGGGGCGGCGTTCTGCTCCTTTGGCCGGCGATAGAGCAGGCGCATCATCAACTCGATGCTCTCGAGCAGCACGCGCCGTTCGCTGACGCCATCGAGCTTATCAATCAGCGAAATGAGGAGGCGGTCCTCGTCGGTGTCCGGCGAGTCGGCGCTCATGGACCAGCCGCAGGCACGGTCGCCCGGCGACCAGCTGGAACAGCCCGGCGACGCAGAATAAAAGGCATGGAACAGCTCATGATCCCGCTAAGGCACGCATTCATTCCCAGACGCATCGTGCCATATGCCCGCCGATATGCAAAGCGGCGAGCGGGCGAAAAAATCCGCTCAGTACTGGCGCCCGTTGAACCGGGTCCAGGTGGCGGTGGGATTGGGCCTCTGGTTGGCGAGGAAGGGAACGTATTTCTTGTCTTCGCCCAGGACATGGTTGACAACCAGCCGTTGATACACGCTCAACCGCCCAAACTGGCCTTGTCGTGGACGTAACGGCCGTAGTCGGCATCGTCTTCGAGGACGTGGAAACGCCACCAGTTGCTAAGTGTTGCCAGCAGCTCGATCACCAGTTGTTCGTTGCCGCCCTGGCGATAGCGATGAAACATGTCGTCGACGTTGGTCGAGAACACGGTATGGGCCGCCAGATGCGGTGCCAGATAGGGGTAGTGGCAGGCCCGCAGCAGGTCCTCTTCACGGCGGAAATGGATGGTGACGTAGTCGCCCAGGACCCCGAACACGACATCCAATCGCTCACCGCCGTGGCCGGCGGCGTATGCGTCGTGCAACTGGTTGATCAGGTCGAACAGGATGCGGTGTTCCTGGTCGATGTCGGGAAGGCCAAGCAGGAACCGGTCGTCCCAGGTCAAGATGGCCATGGCTCACTCCCTGACCGAAAAGAAGCCGTTTTGCCCTCGGATGGCGGCGAAGGGGGCGTCGATGCCAAGCAGCGATTCTGCTCCTCCCAGCATCAGGACGGCGTGGTCGGCCATTGCGGCGCGCACGGCATGCAGCGCGCGGCCCTTGGTCGGCGGATCGAAATAAAGCAGCACGTTGCGGCATAGCACCAGGTCGAACGGCCCCAGCCGGCGGGGATCCGTCATCAGATTGTGCTCGGCGAAGCGAACCTTGTCGCGGATGGTGGGCTCGAGCACCCAGCGGCCGTTGGGACTGTGACGGAAATAGCGCACCAGCAGCGAGGCCGGCAGCCCACGCTGGATTTCAAAGTGGGAATAGATCCCATCGCGGGCGCGGGCCAGGGACTCGCGGGAGATGTCGGTGGCCAGGATCTGGTAGGGGCGGCCGGCCAGCAGTCCCGGCTCGCTGTCGAACAGCATCGCCAGGCTGTAGGGCTCCTGACCGGTGGCGGCGGCGGCACACCAGATGCGCAGGGGGACGCCGCTGGGGCGGCCGGCAACCAGCGCGGGCAGCACCTCTCTTCGCAGGGTCTCGAAAGGGCGGATGTCGCGGAAGAAGGTGGTCTCGTTGGTGGTCAGCGCATCCACCACGGTGTCGGCCAGCGCCTCGCCGCCCGGTCCGCCCAGGGCCGCGACCAGTCCCGCCAGGCTGGCAAAGCCACGGGACTTCAGCAACGGCAGCAGACGACCCTCGATGAGGTAGTCCTTGTCGCGGTGAAGCGCAATGCCGGCCCGGTCGCGTACCAGGGTGGCGATGACATCCGCCGGCAACCGGTCGTTCCCGCGGAATGTCGCCTCAAGTCGCACGCAAAACCCCAAAATTGCGGAATGGGTCTTCTTTATACCCGATTCCCTTCTCCGGTGCGGAAGGAAAGCGCCGCGATGGCGTCCCCGCCTGCATCGGTGTAGAACAAGAGGGCGAATGTGGTAAGACCAGGGAACAAGTCATGGCTGCGGTGTGGACCACACCCGGGACATCGTGGTGTGGGGCCGGCATCTCCCGCGGAATGGGCGCGGTGACGGGAGCGAGGCCGGGGGGCTTGTACTAGCCGGGTGAGGGGCATGGTGGAGGAGCGGGTCCGGGCGGGGCTGGTGCGGCTGGCGGGACGGCGGCGGATGACCCGGGGCGCCGGCGGTGGCTCCGGCGGTCCGGTGCCGCGTTTGCCGCGGCCCGAATCGCTGTCGACGACACCGCTCAATGTGCTGTTGGTGGAAGACAATCCCGGTGACGCCCGCCTGGTATGGGAGGCGCTGCTGGCCTCCGGCGAGGCCTTCTTCGATGTCACCCATGTCCGAACCATGGCCGCCGCCCTCGACGCGCTGGCCGGGCGCCCGTTCGACGCCGTGCTGCTCGACCCCAGCCTGCCCGATTCCCTCGGCATGGTGTCGCTGGGGCGGGTGCGCGAGGCCGCGCCGGTGGTGCCTGTGGTGGTGATGACCGGCGATACCGACCCGGCCCAGGCCGACCTTGCCCTTGAGCAGGGGGCGCAGGACTTCCTGGTCAAGGGCGAGTTCTCCAGCCACAGCGTGGTGCGGGCGGTGCGCTACGCCATCACCCGCATGAAGACGCAGCAGGCCTTCCACTCGCTGATGGCCATGCTGGAGTTCGAGCGCTTCAAGATGGCGCAGGAGATCGAGGCGGCGCGCAGCATGCAGTTTGCCCTGCTGCCGCGTCCCGACCGCGTCCATCCGCTGTTGCTGCGGGTCGGTCTCTCGGTGGAGTCCTTCTTCGAGCCCTCCTCGGGTATCGGCGGCGACCTGTGGGGCTGCTTCGACTGCGGCTCGCGGCGGGTCGGCATCTTCGCCTTCGACTTCTCCGGTCACGGCGTGCAGGCGGCGCTGAATGCCTTTCGCCTGCACGCCCTGATGTCGGACCATGGGCACCTGCACGGCGATCCAGGAGCCTTGCTGACCGAGGTCAACGCCGCCTTGAAGCCGCTGCTGCCGCACGGGCAGTACGCCACCATGTTCTACGGCATCATCGACGCCGAGGCAGACGAGTTGGTGTGGGCGGCCGGTGGCTGGCCGCAGCCGGTGCTGATGGCCGCCGACGATGTGGCGATGCTCGACACCAAGGGGCTGCCGCTGGGCATCGCCGGCACCACCGTCTACGACAACCGGCGGACGCCGTTCCCGCCCGGCGCCGAAGTGCTGGTCTACAGTGACGCGGTGTCCGAGAAGGACGACGGCACCGGTGGGCTGGTCGGCATGGCCGGTGTGCGCAAACTGGCCGCCGCCGCCCGCCGCCATGGCGGTCCCCGTCTGCAAGCGCTGCTTGACGCCCTTTTGGCTCTGCCAGGGCAGGATATCGAGGACGATCTCACCTTGCTGTGGCTGCGGCGGCAGCGGGAGAGTGGCCCGTGATGTCGCGGGTCGTCGTCGGTGCCGCCGAAGAGGCGGCGGTGCGCCGGGGGCTGCACTCCCCCTATCACGGCTTCTGCGAGGAAGGCGGCGGCTTTGTCGGACGCCGCTGTCTCGACGCCATCGAGGCCGGCGGCATCGCCTTGTCGCTCACCACGGCGGCGGCATACCGGCTGGACGTCACCGAGATGGTCTGCGAGGCGGTGCGGCATCGCTTCCTGCCGCCCGGCTCCGGTCCCGATGTCGTGCTGCTGGCATTGGCCGAGGCGGTGTCCAACGCGGTGATTCACGGCAATCTGGGCATTGAGAGCGATCTGCGGTTCGACGCGCAGCGATTTGCGGCATTCCGCACCCAGTTGGCGGAGCGACTGGCCGACCCGGAACGTGCCGTCCGACGGGTCGAGATCTGCGCCGTTCCCGCCGCCGGAGGCGGGCTGACGCTGACGGTGAGCGACCAGGGGGCCGGCTTCGACGTCCAGGGGCAGCTCAGCCGGCCGGTTGAGGCCGACGCGCGCAGCGGGCGCGGGTTGGCCCTGATCCGCAAGATCGCCCGCACGGTGGGCGGCGAAGACGGCGGGCGTACGCTGGTGGTGCGGTTTTGAAAAGTGCCTCATCTCGACAAGGGACGCTCCCGAAAAAATCCGCTACTCGACGATGAAATATTTGTGCAGCTTGCCGATAGTGATGAGCTTTTCCACTTGGCCGGTGGCGCCTTTCAAGACCACGTCTCGTTTTTGCTGCACGGCGGCATCGCGGACGATGAGCAGCATTCCCAGCGCCGACGAATCGACGAATTCCACTGCGCCCAGGTCAAAGACGATACGGGGCGCCTCGTGTTCGTTGATGGCCTGCAGAATATGGCGGAATCCCTTGTAGTCGGCATGCGTCATCCGCCCGGTGATGTGCACTGAAAGGCCGCCTGGTCTGGTCTCTACTCCGTACTCCATGTCAACTCCCGTCCGCATTCGAAGTCTCTTCCCCAACAGCTAGGTTTGCTTCAAACTGGTTCTGGGGCAAGAACTAATGAACGAATCACATATCCGCAGCTCGACAAGCCACCATGCCGGCCGCCGTGAAGTGGCCTTCACCGACCTGTTCGGCGGCGACGGCGGCGGTGGACCGGCGGTATTGGTATCGCCCCGCTTCGATGCGGCCACCCTTGAAGAAGGCCTCCGCGCCCCATTTTCCGGTGGGTGCGAGTGCGAAGGGGCGCCATCGCAACCGGCAGGTGATGCATTCCGGCGCCATCTGATGGGCGGTGGCCTGGGGCTGTGGCTGTGCTCCGACACCGCGCAGCGGGGCGACGTGGCGGTGGTCTTCGCCGACGCGGTGTGCCGCCGCCTGTTGGCCAGCGGGGAATGCATCTCCGGGCTGTGCCTGGCGCTGCACGAGGCCGTCGCCAACGCCATCATCCACGGCAATCTGGAAATCGCCTCGCCGGCCAACGATCCGGACTCCTTCGCCGCCTATTGCCGCCTGCTGGATCAACGTTTGGAGGACCGGCAATGGGCGGCACGACATGTCGAGATCTCGGCGGCACGGGTCACCGGCGGGCTGGAGGTGGCGGTGCGCAATGAAGGCCCCGGGTACCGCCCGGTGCCGCGCCGGGTGGCGTCCGATCGCCGCCACGGCCTGACGATCATCGGCGAGGCGGCGACATTGACCTTGGCGGAGGAGGGCAGGCTGGCGGTGCTGCATTTTCCTGTCGGGCGCCACGAGGGCGAGCGATGAGACTCGACAAGGTGCGCGTGCTGGTGGTCGACGACAACCCAATGAACCGCGCCACGCTGATGGCATTGGCCGAGGCGATGGGGGTTGGCCAAGTCGACACCGCAGCAGACGGCCTGGAAGGGCTGGCCGCCGTGGAGAGCAAGCGGCCCGACCTGGTGTTGCTCGACGTCATGATGCCCAACATGGATGGACTGGAAATGTGCCGGCGGCTGCGCAAAATCCATCCGCGCTCCGAGTTGCCGGTGCTGTTCGTCACCGGAATGGACGACCCCGGGCAGCGGGCGGCCTGTTTCGCCGCCGGCGGGACCGACGTGGTGGGCAAGCCGTTCAGCGCCGCCGAAATCACCGCCCGGGTCGGAGTCCATCTGGAGAATCGCCTGCTGCTGGCCGGGCTGGAGGAGTATCGCGGGCGCGTTCGTCTTGAACTGGCGACCGCCCGCGCCGCCCAGTTCGCCCTGCTGCCGGAGACGGCGCGTCTGGCCGGCATCCGAAACCGCACCGGCATCGCCATCGAGGGCCTGATCGAGACCTCCTCCGGGATGGGCGGGGATTTCTGGACCGTGTTCGAGCCGGATCGCGGCAGCAACCGCATCGGCGTCTTGCTGGCCGATTTCGCCGGCCACGGCGTGGCCGCCTCGCTCAATGTCTTTCGTCTGCATGCGCTGATGAGCCGTCGCCCCTCGGTCATGCTGGGGCCGGCGGGCCTGCTGGGACTGCTCAATCGCGAATTGAAGAAGTTGCTGGCGCCCGGCCAGTTCGCCGCCGCGTTCGTCGGCATCGTCGATGGCGACGCCGGCACCTTGACCTATGCCGGCGCCGCCATGCCGGCGCCCATCCTGGTGGTGGACGGGGAGCCGCGGGCGCTGGATACCGCCGGCCCGCCCCTGGGCGCCTTCGCCGACGCCACCTACGAGGAGCATGTCACCGCCATGCCGGTTGGGGCTGGCCTGATGGCATACAGCGATGCCCTGCTGGAAAGCTTGGCGGAGGGGGTGCCGGTGGTGGACGAGGCCTCGCTGCCGGCCTGGGTGATTGCCGCCATGGCCGGAATTTCCCCGACCGCCGATCTGCTGGCTCGTTTCCGTGAATGGATCCCGGGCGAACCACCCGACGACCTCACCCTGGTGTCAGTGCGGCGATAGCGGGGGGAGGGGCCGTCCGCCCGCTCAATGCTTCGGCAGGGGAGGCGGTTTGCCCGCGGAAATCAGGCGAATTCTTCGGTCAG
This sequence comes from Magnetospirillum sp., assembly GCA_016183945.1. The sequence goes on along the minus strand of JACPDP010000001.1, from coordinate 23,719 downwards.
TTGGTCGAGCAGGCGCTGTACCTCGGCCGAGGGCTCCTCGATGCCGGCCACCGCCTCCACCGCACGGTCGAAGTTGCCGTCGCGGAACAGCTTGGCCGCTTCGATGCCCAACTGGTGTACCCGCTCGTGCGGTGCTTCCAGGGCGCGGAAGGCGGCGTGGCGCTTGATCGCTTCGTCGGTGACCGAGTAATACCACTTGCCCAGGCGGCAGCTATGATGGTTGGCCAGTTCGTCGGGGTTGATGGTGGTGCGTCCGGCCAGCATCTCGGCCAGGCGGCGGCGCCAGATCATATGGTCGGATTTGGCGAGGTGGATCACGGCGTTGCGGATTTCCACCTTGGCCACGTCGGTCAGCAGATCGACGAGATGGGCGCTGGCCTTACCCGAAATGTCGATCATGGTGTTGACGGCGTCGGTGTCGTTGGCCGAGCGGACTGCAGCGGCCTCCAGGTTCCGGGCGATCAGCTGCGCCGCCTCGCGCTGCTGGCCGAGGTGCTGGGCGATCTCCTGCATCAGGGTGGTGACGTCGCGGATCTCGTCGCTGACGGTGCGCATCTTGGTCACCGACCCCAGCACCACCCGCTCGCCGTCGCGCACCGTGTCGACGGCATGGTTCATGCTGTCGAGGATGGTGTCGGTCTCTTCCCTCAGCGTGTCGATGCGTTTGCGAATGTCCAGCGTCGCACGGCCGGTCTGGTTGGCCAGGTTCTTGACCTCGGTGGCCACCACCGCGAAGCCCTTGCCGGCGTCGCCGGCGCGGGCCGCCTCGATGGTGGCGTTGAGCGCCAGGATATTGGTCTGCTTGGCAATCTGCTCGATCTGCTTGACGATGGCGCCGATGCCCAGGCTTGCCTCGGACAGCCGGCCCAGGCGGCCGGTGGTGCTGTTCACCGTGCCGACGATCTCCTGCATGGTGGCGATGACCGCCTCGGTGCTGCGGGCGCCCTCGTCCGATTCCGCCTGCACCGAGCGGGCGTTGTCGGCGGCCAGTTCCGAGGTGCGGCTGATGGCCTGCACGGTGGCGACCAGTTCCTCGGTGGAGGCCGAGATGTTGGTCATGCGGCTACTCATCTCGCGGATGCTGCGCAGGGTCTGAACCGCCTGGGTGACGGTGCCGTTGAGGTGGATGGACATTCCCACCGCCTGCACCAGAAGGCCGCGCGACCGCTCCTCCAGCCTGGCGGCCAGGCCGCGCAGTTTGCCGGCCAGAACTTCGTCGCCGCCCTCGGGCAGTGAGCGGTAGCCACCCTCCATCAGGCGGTCGATCATGGCTTCGAGCGCCTGCATATCGCTAAATCCCACCTCGGCCATTGCCACCCGTCACCCGTCAGTCCGCTCATGCGGCGGAAAGGATAATCCGCTGGGTAGATTCAGCAAGAGCTAATGCAGCGGGCGCCGATTGCATCGCGCTTGGGGCCGCACCATACTGTCGGCAGTTCAAGCATAGGTGACCGTTCGATGAAAGTGTTGATCAACGGGGAAGAGCGGCTCTTCGCGGCTCCCATGAGTGTTGAGACCCTGCTGGGCCAGTTGGGCGTGGATTCGCGCAAGGTGGCGGTGGAGCGCAATCTGGAGATCGTGCCCAAGTCCGCCTATGACCGGGTGGAGGTGGGCGAGGGTGATCGCTTGGAGGTGGTGCATTTCATCGGCGGCGGCTCGGACGCGCCGGTGGCCGACGACTCCTTCGAGGTCGCCGGGCGGCGCTTCCATTCCCGCCTGCTGGTGGGGACCGGCAAATACAAGGATTTCGAGGAGACGGCGGTGGCGATCAAGGCCAGCGGCGCCGAGATCGTCACCGTCGCGGTGCGCCGGGTCAATCTGTCCGACCCCTCTCAGCCCATGCTGGTCGATTACGTCAGCCCCAAGGACTACACCTTTCTGCCCAACACGGCCGGCTGCTACTCCGCCGAGGAAGCGGTGCGCACGCTCAGGCTGGCGCGCGAGGCCGGCGGCTGGGATCTGGTCAAGCTGGAGGTGTTGGGCGACCAGAAGACCCTCTATCCCAATATGCCCGAGACCCTGAAGGCTGCCGAGGCGCTGATCAAGGACGGTTTCAAGGTGATGGTGTACTGCTCGGACGACCCCATCCAGGCCAAGATGCTGGAGGGGATGGGCTGTGTCGCCATCATGCCGCTGGGCTCGCTGATCGGCTCCGGCCTCGGCATCATCAACCCCATCAACATCCGGCTGATCAAGGAGAACTGCGCCGTGCCCGTGCTGGTGGACGCCGGCGTCGGCACCGCTTCCGACGCTGCGGTGGCCATGGAACTCGGTTGCGACGGCGTGCTGATGAACACCGCCATTGCGGCCGCCCGCGATCCCATCCGCATGGCCCGCGCCATGAAGCTGGCGGTGGAGGCCGGCCGCCTGTCCTATCTGGCGGGCCGCATGCCGAGGAAGATGTATGCCGATCCCAGCTCGCCGCTGGCCGGGCTGATTTAGGCGGGAGAGGGCAGGGTGAGGGGGCCGCCGGCACCATGGTCGGGGCTCTCCCCTCGGCCCAACCCTCATGGTCGGGAACTTTTTTTCCCGTCGCACAAAAATTCACTTTTCATTGGGGCCGATCGGCGCTAAATGCGGCCCCCAGACGTACAGCGCACGTGCCGGTTGGCAACGACGTCCGAGGCGTCTTCTGGGTGCAGGTGGGGCCAACGGCTCCCGGTGCTTGAGGGGATGAGCTGATGACCGCGATCGCGCTGGCGTCCGACGCCACCGACATCTTCGCCGCAGATTCGGGCCCACAGCTGGCCTGGGCGATGCTGTGGTTCGATAAGCGAAGTATCTTCGCACTTTGAAGCCGACAGGCCGGTAAGGTCTGTTCCACCCGCCCCGGCCCCAGGCCGCGGCGACGTGTCTTATTTCCGTGTGAAGGTTTTTCGCCGATGACCGCCAAGATCGCCCGCTTCCTCGACGAAGTGCAGCCGCCCACTCCTTGCCTGGTGGTCGACCTCGACGTCATCCGCGACAACTTCCTCAACATCCGCCGCTGGCTGCCGCTGGCGGAGGTGTTTTATGCGGTCAAGGCCAACCCGGAGACGGAGATCGTCGCCATGCTGGCCGCCTTGGGCTCCAACTTCGACGTCGCAAGCCCGGCGGAGATCGACCTGTGCCTGGCCGCGGGAGCCTCGGCGGCCAATATGTCCTACGGCAACACCATCAAGAAGAAGATCGACATCGCCTATGCCCATGCCAAGGGCGTGCGCCTGTTCGCGTTCGACTCCGAGCCCGAGTTGGAGAAGCTGGCCGAGGCGGCGCCCGGTTCCCGCGTGTTCTGCCGCATCCTGATGACCTGCGACGGTGCCGAGTGGCCCCTGAGCCGCAAATTCGGCTGCGATCTCGACATGGCGCGCGACCTGTTGATCCGGGCCCGCGCCCTCGGCCTCGACCCCTATGGCGTGTCGTTCCACGTCGGCAGCCAGCAGACCGACCTGGCGCAGTGGGACATCGCGGTGGGCAAGACCGCCATGCTGTTCACCGCCCTCAACGAGGCCGGCATCGAAATCAGGATGGTGAACCTGGGCGGCGGCCTGCCGGCGCGCTACCGCACCGATGTCCCCGGCGTCGACCGCTATGCCGGCGCCATCATGGACGCCATGACCCGGCATTTCGGCAACAACCTGCCGGCGATGATCGTCGAGCCCGGCCGCGGTCTGGTGGGCGATGCGGGCATCCTGGAAAGCGAGATCGTGCTGATCAGCCGCAAGGGCTACGACGAGGACGTCCGCTGGGTCTATCTCGACGTCGGCAAGTTCGGCGGCCTGGCCGAGACCATGGACGAGGCCATCAAGTACCGCATCACCACCCCGCGCGATACCGATGCCACCGGCCCGGTTTGCCTGGCCGGTCCGACCTGCGACTCGGCCGACATCCTCTATGAGAAGTCCGGCTATCGCATGCCGGTGACGCTGAAGGTCGGCGACAAGGTCCGCATCCTCGCCACCGGCGCGTATACCTCGAGCTATTCCTCGGTGAATTTCAACGGTTTCGCGCCGCTGAAGACGTATGTGATCTGACGGAGACGGGAGCCAAGGGGGGCTCCCGGCAAATCCTGCCGCCTTCGGCATAATCTGCCGGGGTCCGCAGTTGCCAACTCATTGAAAATGATGAATTCACCTCTGGCATTCGCCTTGCAGGTCTTGTCGCGGGTCAATCCGCTTGGGACTGTCGGAGGCGTGCGATGCTCTGGGGTGCTTTCAACAATGCCAGCAGCGCCATGATGGCGATGAGCTACGGGATGGGCTCCATCTCGCAGAACATCTCCAACATGAACACGGTGGGCTACAAGCGCAAAGACACCGAGTTCAAGACCATGCTGTCCGAGAGCCATTCGGCGCCCCAGACGCCTGGCGGCGGACTCAGCATTTTCGGTGTCAGGCCCGCCGACCGCACCATGGTCAGCCAGCAGGGGCAGTCCATCGCCGGCAATTCATGGTCCGATCTGTCCATCAACGGCCGCGGCTTCTTCATCGTCTCGCAGCCCGACACCACCGGTGAGCCGCAGACCTCGCTGTCCCTCACCGACAACCAGAACATCCTGTACACCCGCGCCGGCGATTTCCGCGAACTGGCCATCGGCACCGCGGGAACCGGCACCGCCACCTCGTCGTCGAGCCCTTCGTCTTCGCCGGGTGAGGCCCAGAAACGCTATCTGGTCACCGCCGGCGGCCAGTTCCTGATGGGCTGGAAGGCGGATGCCTGGGGCCGCATTCCGGGCGTCAACACGACCTACAGCAGCCCGGTGGCTGCAAGTTCGGGTTCGTCCAGCGCCTCGTCGACGCTGGTTCCCATTTCGGTGCAACCCAACCTGACGCTGGACGGCGTCACCACCACCATCATCCAGCCGGTGATGAACATCCCGGCCAATCTCGAGCAGACCAACGGGAGTTACCGCACCTCCACCACGGTGACCGACCCGCTTGCCGGCACCCACACCATGGACGTGCAGTGGGCCCGCGACGCCACCGATCCCAATGCCTGGACGGTGACCTATTCCCTGGGCGACGGATCGGGGACCATCGCCGCCACCACCGCGGTGACCTATGATTCGCAAGGCGACATCCTCACCCCGACCGGTGGGCTGGACCAGCCGACCGTCGCCTGGCAGCCCCTCTACGGCGGCGTATCGGCGCAGGTGGCGGCCATCGACCTCGCAACCCTCGATGCCCCGCTGGAGTCGGAGAGCACCACCTTCACCATCTACGATGAGAAGTTCAACCCGCAGAGCGTGGTCGCGGAATTCGAGCACACCGGCACCGACGCCTGGAACATGCGGATCCGGCCTCAGTCCCATACGGTGGAAACGACGAATGCCACCACCGGAGCCGACGTTACCGCCACCATCACCGGGGCCATCAGCGCCATCACCTACACCTCCACCACCGGCACCACCACCACCACCACAGCCGGCGTCGAATCGGTGCCGATCGTGTTCGACGGCGCGGGGCAGATTGTCTCGCCGACGGACATGACCTTCACCGTCGACTGGACGGTCTCTCCGGCGGGCACCGTCCTCGCTCCCGGGAGCAACACCGTTGAAGTGGACATGACCAAGCTGACCCAGTTCAGCGATCCGACGAAGAAGGTCTTCATCAAGAGCGTCGAGCAGGACGGATACGGGTCGGGCCAGCTCGATAATCTGGAATTCCTCGGCACCGGCGAACTGGTAGGGCATTTCACCAACGGCAATGCGCGCACGCTTTATGTTGTGCCGGTGGCCACCTTCGTCGCCCCCAACTCCTTGGAAAGCGTTTCGGGCACCATGTTCCGCTACACCGCCGAGGCGGGCGAGGTTTCGGTGGCGGAGATCGCCGATCAGGGCAGCGGCGCCAGCATGGTCGCCAACTCGCTGGAGGCCTCCACCGTCGAACTGGAGGACGAGTTCACCCGGATGATCATCACCCAGAAGGCCTATTCGAGCAACGCCACGGTGTTCAAGACCGCCGACGAGATGACGACGACGGCGCGCGACCTGAAGGGTTAGCCTATTTCCGCCACGCCTTGAGACGCCGGGCCGCTTCGACCATGGCCTCGGTGGGGCCGGCGAACGACAGGCGCAGCGTGCGGTCGCCCTCGAAGGGGTCGAAGTCGACGCCCGGGGTGGTCGCCACCCCGATCTCGGCCAGCATGCGCCGGCAGAACTCCTGGCTGTCGTTGGTCAGTGCCGAGACGTCGGCATACAGGTAGAAGGCGCCGTCCGAAGGTGCCAGCCGGTCGAACCCCGCCGACGGAAGCTCGTTCAGCAGCACGTCGCGGTTCATGGCGTAGCGGGCGACACGGGTTTCCAGTTCGTCGCCACAGTCGAACACCGCCTCGGCCGCCAGCTGCGACAGGGTGGGCGGCGAAATGAACAGGTTCTGTTGCAGGCATTCCACGGCGCGCAGCAGGTCCGACGGCACCACCATCCACCCCAGCCGCCACCCGGTCATGGCGTAGTATTTCGAAAAGCTGTTGACCACGATGGTATGGGCGGCGCGGCCGGCGGCGGTGGCCGCCTTCGCGCCGAACGAGATGCCGTGGTAGATCTCGTCCGAGACCAGACGGACCCCCCGGGACTCGCACCAAGTCACCAGCCGGGCGATCTCCGCGGCGCCGAGCATGCTGCCGGTGGGGTTGGAGGGGCTCGCCACCACCGCGCCATCGAGGCGGCCGGGCACGCCCTCCAGCACCTCGGCGGTGAGTTGCCAGCGGCTGGAGGCGCCGACCGGAACCGGCACGCACTCGACGCCCAGCGCCTTCAGGATGTTGCGGTAGGCGGGATAGCCCGGCGCCGCCACCGCCACCCGGTCGCCGGGGGCGAAGGCAGCCAGGAAGGCCAGCAGGAAGGCGCCGGAGGAGCCGGTGGTGATGCAGATGCATCCCGGCTCCACCGTCGCACCGTAGGCGATGCGATAGTGCTGGGAGATGCGCTCACGCAGGGTTTCGGTGCCCAACGCCAGGGTATAGCCCAACGGCTCGCCATCGATGGCGCGCTTGGCCGCCTCCAGCACCCTGGACGGTGCCTGGCCCGAGGGCTGCCCTACCTCCAGGTGGATGACGTCGCCGCCGGCCTGTTCCCGCTCATTGGCCGCCCGCATCACGTCCATGACGATGAAGGGCGCGATGGCGCCGCGCTCGGCGACCTTGAAGGCCATCAGTTCTTCCCGATCACTTCGGCCAGGCCGAAGCCGCGCGGGTCGGTAGCGGCGGAGCAGGTCTGGAGATCGGGGCGGCCGGTGGTGCACCGTACCGCATTGACGCGGCTGGGCATGTCCACCGCCGCCACCTGGTGGCCGCGCCTCTGCAAGCCGGCCGGGTCGGTGCCCTTGGCTTCGACGAAGACGACGTCGGGGGCGCCGTTGTGGTGCACCCGCGGCGCCGCCAGGGCTTGGTCGAGCTTGCGGTTCTCCCGCTCGGCGGCGAGGAACGCGGTCGCCAGGGCGGTCGGCGCGGTGACCCCGCCCGAGGCGGCGGCGGCGAAGTGCACCTCCTGCACATGCGGGTTGACGGTCATCATCGGCGCCACCGCCGGCGGGCCGTTGCGCCCCGGCGAGCCCGACAGGAAGAAGCCGGCGCCCGGCACCATGCGGCCGCTGCCGAACAGGCCGTAGGTGGTGACGCCGCAGGCCACCGCCCCGCCGTAGGAATCGAGCAGGACGAAGCCGGTGCCGGCCTGGGCGTCGCCCGGAGGCTGACCTCCGGTGGCGGGGGTGTGGCGTTCGGCGGTGTAACCGGCCAGCAGCACCTGAAGCCGCTGCGGCGAGGCCAGGGTGGCGGCCGGTTCGCTGGTCCAGCCGTGCGGCTGCATCCAGCGGCCGCGCTCGATGAAGGCGCGCGCCGCGGCTTCGGCCATCAGGTGCGGGCGCTCGTCGGCGGAGGCGCCCTCCCAACGGTCCCATAGGGTGCCGACCAATTGGGCGGCCACCGTGCTGGCCACCGCCGGGGGAGGAGCGAAATGAGCGGTCTCGTTGCCGACCTTGACCGTGATGCTGTCGCGCCATTGCGGCTTGAACTCGCGCAGATCGTCGAGGCCGAGCGCGGCGCCCACCTTGCCGGCGCCCTCGACCAGTTCGCGGGCTTGGTGCCCCATGTAGAAATCGCCGGTGTTGTGCCGCAGTCGGGAGATCACCCCGGCCAACTCCGGTTGCCGCAGCATGTCGCCTTCGCGCAGGCTGCTGCCGTCGGGGCGGAAGAACAGCGCCTTGGCGGCGGGGTCGCGGGCCAGCAATTGGGCGCTGCGGGCGATGTCGTTGGCCAGGGCGCGTGAAACCGGCATGCCCATGCGGGCGACGCGCTCCGGCTCGGCCAGCAGGCTTTCCCAACGCAAACGGCCGTATTTGGCGTGCAGGGCGAAGAAACCGCGGGGAGCGGCCGGGGCCGCGCTGGCGGTCGCCGCCGCCGCGGTCAGCGGCGGCGCGATGAAATCAAGCACCTCGGTCTTTTTTGTGCCTTTATCGTGGACTATGCACATTCCGCCGCCACCTAGGCTAGCCGTTGACGGATAGGTGCTCGCCAGAGTGAAATAGAGGGCGACGGCGGCGTCGGCGGCGGTGCCGCCGGCCGACAGCACGTCGCGCGCCACCACGGCGGCGCGGGGCTCATCGGCGGCAACCAGCCCGGCGAAGCCCTTGACGTGGCCGACCGTGCCGACCGGCCTGCTGTCGCCGCAGGCGGAGGTGGCGAGGGCGGCGGCCAGTACGAACAGGCGGGCGGCCTTGACGCCGGCGACCGACGGAGAGAAGTCCTTGCTCACGCGATTGTTCCTTCTGGTGTTTCTGCTGCTGGCCGTTGCGGCGCCGGGCGCCCACGCCCAGTCCGCCCGCAACAAAGCGCAATTCATTCGCGATGCCGAGGTGGAAAGTATCATCCGCACCTTCGCGACGCCACTGTTCCAGGCCGCCGGCCTCGATCCCGACTCGGTGCGCCTCCACCTGATGGTCGACCCCAGCTTGAATGCCTTCGTGGCCGGCGGGCTGAACATGTTCTTCCACACCGGACTGTTGGTCCGCACCGAGAGCCCCGGCCAGTTGATCGGCGTGATCGCCCACGAGACCGGCCATATTGCAGGCGGTCATCTCATTCGCGGCAATGAGCAGGCAGGCAATGTCTCCACCGAGGCATTGATCGGCATGCTGCTGGGCGCCGCCGCCGGAGCCGCCAGCGGACGCGGCGACGTGGGGACCGCGGTGATGATGGGATCGCAGCACCTCGCCATGCGCGACATGCTGGCCTTCACCCGCAGCCAGGAACAGCAGGCGGACCAGATGGCCATGCGCTTCCTCGACGCCTCCGGCCAATCGCCCAAGCCACCCGTTGACGCGCGACCGCGTCTCCTTCGTGCGGCAGTATGTGGAGAAGTCGCCTTACGCCAATACCGAGACGCCGCCGGCCTGGGTCGAGATGCACCGGCGCATGCGGGCCAAGCTGTTCGCCTTCATCGAATCTCCCATGCGCACCTTCCAGCGCTACAAGGAAAACGACGCCAGCATCGAGGCCCGCTATGCCCGCGCCATCGCCGCTTACCGCAAGCCCGACCTCGACACCGCCATTCCGCTGATCGACGCGCTCATCAAGGAACGGCCCAACGATCCCTATTTTTGGGAGCTGAAGGGCCAGATGCTGTTCGAGAACGGCCGTGGCATCGAGGCTGTCGAACCCTATCGCAAGGCCACCGACCTGCTGCCCGACAACGCCCTGCTGCTGGCCGAACTGGGCACCGTCGAGGTGGAACTGGACGATCCCGCCTTCCTCAAGGACGCGCAGAAGCACCTGTCCATGGCAGTACAGCGGGAGCCGGGGGATTCCGGGACCTGGCAGCGGCTCGCCACCGCCTTCGGGCGTGACGAGGGCAAGGAGGGTATGGCCTCATACGCCCTGGCGGAGCACTTCCTGTTGCGCGGCAAGCTGCCCGAGGCCAACTTCCATGCCAACAAGGCAGAGCAGCTGCTGGGCAAGACCGGTCCCATCTGGTTGCGCCTCCAGGACATCAAGGAACTTGCGGCCCAGGTTCAGCAGGAGCGCAAGCGGCGGTAAGTCGGCCTTGCTCACCGCCCGGCCTTCCGCCAATATGCCGGCGTCGTTTCGCCTCGAAGGGTTGTGCCACCGATGATCGCCAAGACGTTCGCCGCCATTCTCGTCGCCTCCGGCCTGACGCTGGCCGCGATCCCCGCTTCCTCGCCGGTCTTCGCCCAAGAGGACATGACACTCTCTCCCAAGCAGGTGGAGGACGTGCGGAAGATCGTGCGGGAATACCTGATGGGTCATCCCGAGGTGCTGGGTGAGGCGCTCGAAGCGCTGCGCGAGAAGATGCGCCTGCAGGCCGAGTCCGAGGCGCGCAAGATGGTCGACGCCCGTAAGGACGACCTGCTGAAGAACACCGACGACCCGGTGGCCGGCAACGCCAAGGGCGACGTCGCCGTGGTCGAGTTCTTCGACTACAACTGCGGCTTCTGCAAGCAGACCTATGACGTCATGTTCGAGGCGATGAAGGCCGACGGCAAGGTCCGCCTGGTGTTCAAGGAATACCCCATCCTCGGCCCCGACTCGGTGATCGCCGCCCGGGTCGCCCTGGTGGCCAAGGCCCACGGCAAGTATGACGACATGCACCGCGCCTTCATGAAGTTCCGGGGGCGCCTGGATGAGAAGGCCATCTTCCGCATTGCCGGCGAAGTCGGGCTCAATATCGAGCAGGTCAAAAAGGAAATGACCGGTCCCGAAATCGACAGGCAACTGAAGAAGAACCTCGATCTCGCCCATGCGCTGGACATTGGCGGCACCCCCACCTTCATTATCGGCGACCGTCTGGTTTCCAGCGCGCTGGACCAGCCCACCTTCCGCCAGCTCATCGACCTCGCCCGCCGCGGCCCGGCCCCCAAGGGCTGATCGCCCACCGCCGCCCGTTCGCGGCTACGGCATCGGCGCGGAACCATTTGGGCGGACTCCACCCCGGCCAGGGCTCCACGTTCCACTTCACCATCCGGGATGGGGCGGCCGAGGCCGAGGCCGGGGCGACGGCGCGAGGGCGAAATCCGTGCGCCGCAAGCTCGATGATGCGCCCGGCTTCGCTTAAACCTGCGGCAAGGTCAGATGGAGATTTGATCAAAATTTGCTCAACCACCGAACCGTGACTGCGGCCGAGGCTGGTTTTCCGCCTCTGGCATGATGCTTGCTGTTTATCGGGTGAAGACTGGAGTTGCCTGATGACCTCGCAAGATGCCGACTACGCTTCGCCCCTCAGCGGCTTGTATGAAATCGGCAAGGTGCTGGGGGCAACGCTGGACCTCGACAAGGCGCTGCACGACGTCCTCAACATCCTGTCGTCCTTCCTCGGCCTCCGGCAGTGTTCGGTGATGTTGAAGGACGATGACGGGACGCTGCAACTGGTGGCGGTCACCGGCATGTCCCTGACCCTGGCCAAGAGCGGGGCCTTCGCCTATCCCGCCGAGGTGGTGCGCCGGGTCATCGCCACCGGCATTCCCCTGGTTGCGTCCGAGACCGCCGACGAACCGTTGCTGGCCGACTATCAGGCGCAAGGGGGCGCCCTGGACGGCGAAGGCACCTCGTTCTTCTGTGTGCCGGTCAAGACCACCGATCGGCCATTCGGCGCGCTGTCGGCCGAGCGTCCGATGGCTGGCGGCTTGCGCCGCGTGTTCGAGCACGACCTGCGCTTCCTCACCATGGTGGCGACGCTGATCGGCCAGACCGTCAGCCTGCACGGTAAGGTGGCCGCCGACCGCAAGCAGCTGATGGCCGACAACGCCCGGCTGCACAAGAGAATTGCCGAAATCAAGCCGGCGGCTCCCATCCGCGGACTGGAGGACGTCATCGGCGAGTCCGAGGCGATGATGCGGGTCTTTGCCCAGGTGGCCCAAGCCGCCGTCACCCGGGCCACCGTGCTGCTGCGCGGCGAGAGCGGTACCGGCAAGGAAAGGGTGGCGCAGGCCATCCACACCCTCAGTCCCCGGTCCGGCAAGGCCTTCGTCAAGGTCAACTGCGCCGCCCTGTCGGAGAGCATCCTGGAATCGGAGCTGTTCGGACACGAAAAGGGCTCCTTCACCGGCGCGGTCGCCGAGCGCAAGGGGCGCTTCGAGCTGGCCCATGGCGGCACCCTGTTCCTCGACGAGATCGGCGAGATCTCCGCCAACTTCCAGGCCAAGTTGCTGCGCGTGCTGCAGGAGGGCGAGTTCGAGCGGGTGGGCGGCACCCGGACCATCAAGACCGACGTCCGCCTGGTCGCCGCCACCAACCGCGACCTGGAGGCGGCGGTGACCAAGGGCGAGTTCCGCGCCGACCTCTATTTCCGCCTCAACGTGGTGCCGATCTTTCTGCCCGCCCTGCGCGAGCGCAACGGCGATATTCCGCAACTGGCGCGCCACTTCCTCGACCGCTTCAATGCCGAGAACGGACGTCATCTCACCCTGTCGGTCAAAGCCATCCACAGCCTGCAACGCTGCAACTTTCCCGGCAACGTGCGCGAGTTGGAGAATTGCGTCTACCGCACCGCCACCATGGCGCCGGGGGAGGTCATCGAGGATGTCGATCTGTCGTGCAAGCGCGACGGCTGCCTGTCCTCGACGCTGTGGAAGACGCCACCGGCGGCGGCTGCCGCACCTCCACCGCCCCAGCCCCAGCCCCAGCCCGAGGCGACGGGCGACGATCTGTCGGAGCGCGACAGCCTGTTGCAGGCCATGGAGCGCTGCGGCTGGGTCCAGGCCAAAGCCGCCCGCCTGCTTGGCCTCACCCCACGCCAGATCGGTTATGCGCTGAAGAAGCATGGCATCGAAATCCGGCAGCTGTAATCCCAATGCATCATTTTCCAGAAGCCGTAGCGCTACCACAACAGTCCATGATCAACAGCGGCGTTAGAATGCGTCCTCCCAATGCCGCGACAGTCGCATGAGCTGATCGTCATGGGAGGCGGCCAAATCGCCCACCGCGCGTCATTAGCTGCACTGGTGGAGCGGGGCGCTTTGCCTTCGTTCCAGCCGGCACCCCTGAGCACCCCTCATCGAGCCAACGGCATAAGGTGCCTCGCCACCAGCCGGGAACCTTCGACGGTGATATGACTGGGATCGCGGTAGAGGACTTCACCGTCCCGCATCGCCCAGCAGGATTGCCCGTCGCACAGCGATGCCGCGGCGTCGAAAGCGACGACCGAAGGAAAATCCTTCAGCACCGAGGCCACCAACTCCCGGTATTCGCGGTTCCTTGCCCGAAATTCCTCCATCGGCATTGCACACGGGCTTTTCACCCCGGCGGTCAGGCGGACTGGGCGCAGATTGACGCAGGATTTCGGATTGAAACTGATCTCGGGGACGTCGATCACGAAGACAATTCGCTTGCCGGATTTGGTCAGGCGCTCCAGCGTCGAGCGCAGTCCGACCGTGAACACCTCGCGGAAATCGGAAACTTCAGGACGCCCCTTGAGGGCGATAACCCGATCCAGAAAGCGTTCGCCGTCCCCATAGCCCTTGCCGGTCAAGTACAACGGCCCCCGGGCCACCAGCACGATGGTCTTGGCCGACCGGCTTCCCTCGGCGAAGGTAAGCGCGGCGTTGGCATACTCGACGCAGGCATCGCCCTTGCCACGCTGGAAGGACGCCACGTCGAAGAAAGGCAGGCAGCCGTTGCGCGAGAAGACGAGCACCCGTTCCCCGACCCGCTCGGCCAAGTCAGCCATTCCCGGATAAAGGGCGTCGCCGTGTGAATCGCCGACCAGGATGATGCTGGGCGATTCAGCGGCCCCGATGCAGTAAGTCTGCCCCGCCAACTCGGCTATTGGCTGGCAGTCGGGGCTGACGTCGAATTTCCACTCGAACTGCCTGCTGTTCCGGGTGATCTCGGCAGTGCGGAAGGCGAAGCCATCACCGCGCCAAGTCATCCCCCCTCCCGCCCCCAGAAGGCCGACCAGCAGGCACAAGATCACCGGCTTCAGCGCAGTCTGCCGCCCGAAGCGGATGGGCCGTTCGACCAGCGCATAGGTCAGCCCCGCCAGCAGGACGCTTAAGACTACCGCAGCGGCACGGACCTCGCGCGGGGGAAGGCCGAACTCGGCGATCCGAGTGTAGGCGAGCAGCGGCCAATGCCAGAGATAAAGGGGATAGCTGATCAGCCCAATCCCGACCATCACCTTACGCGCAAGCAATTTGCGGTTCACCCATGCGTCCGGGCCGGCCAGAATCAGCAGCCCGGCGCCCGCCACCGGCGGAATCGCGCGCCATCCCGGAAACAGGCTGTCGCGGCTGAAGCCGAAAGCCGAGGCGGCGATCATCAACAATCCGAGAACCGATATCACGTCGCCAAGTTGAAGGGCGAAGACGCGCCGCTTCAAGCGGTCTCCGATGGGGCCGGGTCGGGCGAGGCAAAGACCGGCGAGTAGGGCGCCGGTTGCCAACTCCCAGGCGCGGGTGTCGGGAAAAAAGAACGTTCGGACCGGATCGGAGCCGACGTTTGCAAGATTGAGCGCGAGCGAGGCCAGCGCGACCACGGTGACCACCGCCAGCAGGTTGGCGCGAAGACGCCAGACCGTCCAGACCAACAGCGGATAGGCCAAATAGAACTGTTCTTCGATCGCCAGCGACCACAAGTGCATCAGCGGCTTCAGTTCGGACGGGCCGTCGAAATAGCCGGCCTCCGAGGCCAAGGCGAGGTTCTGCGCAAACCCCGCTCCCGCCGCCATGTGCTTGCCAAGCTGCATGTACTCGTCGGGCAACAGGGCGAACCAGCCGATGACGTAGGTCGCCGCCAGCATCAGGACGAGGGCTGGGAAAATGCGGTTGACGCGATGGACGTAGAAATTCAGGAACGAGAAGCTGCCGGTCTCGAGGGTCTTGAAGATGATCGTCGAGATCAAAAAGCCACTAATGACGAAGAAAATGTCGACCCCGACGAACCCGCCGGGCATCGCCGAAAGGAATGAGTGGTGCAGGACGACGGAAACGACTGCTACCGCCCGGAGCCCGTCGATGTCGGGCCGGTAGGATGGGTGGAAATTAGGTGCGTGCAACCGACTGGCTCCCGAAACCGATCTGCGAGTGCTTTATGATACGCGAGAGGAACGAAAGAAAACGCGAAATTCCATCGAGATATGTGATGGAATGGTATGGACCCCCGCGTGGCTTGCTGGGCTTGGCGAGCGCAAGGGCGGCGCAGCAATTTGGCGCGGAAAAATCTTGGTTACCTCTTCACGATCAGGGCGGGGCCGATGCGCTGGTCCTTGCTATTCAATACGGAAATACGCGCTTTCAGGGTAGTGCCCGAGGTCAAACCCGAGGCACTTGCCTTGTAAAGCGAATAGGTGCCGTCATAGGCAGCCAGGAACGTACACGAGGAGACGGTGTAGTTGGTGCCGCCATTACAGGATAGTTCCACGGTCAAGTCCGATCCGACCACTGCGCCACCACCGTTGTCCTTCCAAAGGAAGTAGAATTCGGCTGCAGTAGCCGGCGCTCCGACTGAGGCGTTCGGTGTCACCATTACCGGATAGGCCGGCGGCGGGGTTTCGAAGAATTGCAGTTCGGCGGCCACCTGGCATGTGTTGGCGCCGTAAGGCGCCCAATGGGTCCAAACATAGCGGTAAGCGGCGGAATTGGATATGGACAGGTTCGAAAACAATACATTCGTAGCGTCCGTACCACTGACCGAGCCCAGCAACGTGCCATCGGTCCCATTGGCCGGGGCCGTGTTGCTGCCATAAAGATCAATGGTCACGCTACCGCTATAATTATAAACGAATCCGTCGTCTGACGACGACCAGACCTTGAAGCCCGTAATCACCTTGGCATTGCCGGCCCCAAGATCCTTTCCAAGGTAGGCGTCGATATTGAAGCTGTTCACGCTGGCCGCCACTGCGCCCATACGAGGCTGGTTGGTAACGCCATCGAATGCCCCGGGTGGGTTGCTGCCCCAGCCGCTCTGTATGATCGATCCGGCGCCCTGGGAGATCTGGACCTGACTGGTCGTCGCTTTGTTGTAATAGCCGGGGGGGTCCGCGTTGAATGTGTATCCGGTCGAGCCGGACGCCCATTCGTCCGACGCCAGTTTCCACTCATAACCGTCGATCAGCCCGCCGCTAGCGACCGAGGTATTGAGCAGTATCCGCAGTGCGTTAAGTGCCTCCCAGTCCCGTGCGACGGTATCGATTGCCGTGGCCGCGACGTAGGTTCGCACCGCCATCTGCGACGGCACGCGGCTATCGCTGTTGGCCGCCAGGGCGCCGTCCGTGTCTAGGTCGATACCGGCCGCGGTGCCGAGGCCGAGGAAGGAGGGTGAACGCAGGTCGTCGATGACGCCATTGGTGACGACGGTGGTCGAAGGCACCAGCGTGACCCGCGCCACCGCCACCTTGCCCGCCGGCACGGCAGGGTCGGCCGGGCTGGCCGCCGGCGTGCCGGTGGCGACGCCGACCGCGCCGGTCTTGGCGTCGATATAGACGATATCCTTGCGCGGATTGCCGACCGGCGCGGCGATGGTCGCGGTGGACTGGGCGGCCACCTCCAGTGGCGGGGCCAGCCATTGCGGGATCGTGCCGGCGTCGATCCGCACCGTCATGTTCGGCGTCGCCTGCTCGTGCGGCGCAAAGGCGCCCGCGACCCGGTCATGCACGGCGGCGCAACCGTCGATGTTGGCCTTGTAGGCGGCGCCGGTCTGGGTGGCGGCGTTCGGCAGGGTCTTGGTGGCGACGGTCATCAGCGCGGTCCCGTGATGGTGACGTTGACGGTGCCGCTGGCGGCGGTGCCGGCGGTGGTGAACAGCAGGATGGTGCAGCCGGAGTTGCTCACCCCGGTGGCGACGCCGATCTGGGCGCCGGTTGCCACCGGCGTGACCTGCACGTTGGGCGCCAGTTGGAATGGCTGGTCGAAGGTCAGCACCAGGCCGGCCAGGGGCACGGACAATCCGGAATGGCTTTCGGTGGCGAAGGGGGCGTCGGCGGTCGGCGTGAACTCGGACAGCACGACCACTCCGCCGGCCGTGTTGAAGCCGACCCGCATCTTGAAGGCGCCGCAGGGCTCAGTGCCGATGGTCCAGGGGCGCCAGGGTCCGTAGCTTCCGGCCAGCGTGCGGGTGGCCACCTCGAGATGCGGCAGCGGCGCCCCCGTGCTCTCCCCGGGGCCGAGCGCGGCGGCGACGGCGGCCCACAGACGCGGACTGCCGTCGATGGCCAACGCCTGCTCGCCGGCCTGGGTGTAGGTGGCGGTGGTCACCGGCGCGGCGACGAAGGTGTCCCACAGTTCGGCGTCCGTCATGTCTGACGCCAGCATCGTGCAGTCGGGCATCAGCACGCCGGTCCAGTGCTTGACGAACCCCGACAAGGTGCCCGGCCAGCCGGGCGCCTGCGGCGCACTCGCGATCAGGTTGTTGGAATTGCCGACGGTGGCGGAGGAAAGGGCGGCGTTCACCGAGGCGTTGCCGCTGGTGTCCACCGCGTTGATGGCGAATTCCCAGGTGCCCGGCGGGACGGCCGCGGTAGTGATCTGGGTGCCCCGCGTCGTGGTGGTCAGCGGCGTCTTGGCCGACCACGAGCTGCTGGCGGCGCCGTAACGAATGTCGTAGCCCGCCAAATCGGCGTCGCCGACAGGGTTCCAGCGGAACACCACGACCCCACCATTCACGGCGGACGAGAAGCCGGTGACGTCCTCGGGCGGCGACGTCTTACCGATCACAACGTGGCCGGTGACCGTCGTCCATGCCGAAGGCGAGCCGAGGGTGGAAACCGAGCGGATGCGCACGTCGTAGGCGACGCCATCGAGCACCGGCGAGAGGAAGATCTCCTGTCCCCCCTTGTGCACCGGCGGGGCGGACTGCCAGACGCTGTCGGCGGCCTTCTTGAACTGGATTTCGACGTCGTCGATGTAGGCAGTGGCGGAATCGGTCCAGTTGGCCTTGATGCGGCTGACCACCGTGCCGTCCCCCATCAGCAGCAGCTCGGCGGTGCCCGAGGCCAGCGTCAGGCCGGTGGGGGCCGGAATGTCGAAGGGGTTGGGCAGGTTGGACAGCGGCGCGGCGGCGGGCTGCTGCTCCTCGGCCGAAGCCCAGGCGTAGACGTTGGCGTCGCTCTCGCGCAGGGTGAGGTCGATGCCGATACGCGGCGCGTTCTCGTTGCCGCGCAGCGAGAAGCGCCAGTCGACCACCTCGAAGGTCTTGTTGGACCAGCCGAAGCGAGTGTTGCTCAGCCGCACCACGTCGCCGGCCTGGACGCGCATGGCGGTCAGCTTGCACGGCCACACCGTGGCCATCTGGCGGCGGGTCCGCTCCAACTCGATCTTGGCCAGGCGCTGGGCGGTGGCGGCGCTGGTGGTGTAGGGCAGATCGAAGTCCCGCCACATGCGCTCGCCGTCCTCGGCCAGGTAGGAGGCGCCCTCGATCACCGGGTAGTCGCTGCTCTGCCAGTAGTTGTCGGGCGAGACGTAGACACCCTTGACGCCGTTGCACAGGTCGCGGCGCGCCTGGCGGGTGGTCAGGCGGATGGGGCCGTCCAGGTCGTCCTCGCCCAGCGTCACTGACGGCGACCGCCAGGCAGCGGCGTACAGGCGCCATTTGCCGCCGGCATAGAGCAGGCGGCCGCCCAGGGCCGTCAGCATTTCCTGCAGCACCTCCTTGGGCGCCTTGGCGGTATCGACCGTGCCGTTCAGGGTGTGATGAAGCTGGCATCGTCGATCTCGGATGCCGTGGCCTTCAGGCCGTAGATGGTATCCATCAGGTAGGCACGAATGGCCAGCGCCGGGTTGGCGGAGAAGGCGGTGGTGCTGGTGCGGGGATCGGCCAGCTTGCGGCCCTTGATCACCACCCGAACCGTCGGGATGCCCGACGAGAACAGCTTGCTGTCCCACTTGAATTTGCAATAAATCTTGGCACGGCCGGACTGACGGTGGTCGGTGGTCCAGTTGGTACATTCCGACCGTAGCGCCGCCCACAGGTCGGCGTCGCCCGAGGCGGTGCCGAGCCCCTTCCACACCCAGGCGTGGTCGGCCCACTTGCCGGTGGCCGCGTTGCCGCTGAGCGTTATCAGGTCGTCGTTGAACCACACCTCGCCGATTTCCTCGACCTCATGGCCGGCCAGGGTCAGCAGCAGGTGGCAGTAGTCGCCGTTGCCGGTGGTGTCGATGAAGGTGATCGGCCCCGACACCTTGGTGGTGCCGTAAATCAGCCGGTGCGCCGTGATCGGCTGGCGCACCATCTGCTTGTTTTCGCGCGCCTCGTAGGAGAAGTTCAGCGATGGGGCCGCCCCACCTTTCTTGCCCCCGAGCATTGCGTTGCCGACCATGCTGACGAGCGATGCGGCCAACATGCCGATGGCCATGGCCCCAAAACTTTCGGCGGCAACCAGTCCCAGTGCGACTGCACCGGCGGCGGCGCCGTAAGCGGATGCTGCTGCGGCTACGGCGACAACTGCCGCGGGCATGGCTCAGATCCTCCAGGCCTTGAGCGCAGAAGCCATGGGCAAGAACGCCAGGCCATCGGGGCGCGTTACCGTCGCGAATCGCTCGCCGATGCAGATGCCGAGCGCCAAGCCGTCCGGGGTATCGTGCAGCACCGCGTCGCCGCGCTGGGCCAGGGGCGGCGGCACTTCGGTCAAGGCGAACTGGCCGGCCAGCTTGTCCATGGCCTCGGTCAGGCCACCGCCGGCGAACTTGCGCAGTGCTTGGTAGGCGCCCTTCTCGTCTGTATAGCGGTCGCGGAACCAGGCCATGGCGTCTGTGCCGGTCATCGCCTTGACCGCGTCTCCGCCGAACAGGCAGCAGTGCTGCTGGCCGGGGCCATAGCCGAAGGGCACGCCCTGGGCGGCGTCGATCACCTCCTGCAGCCGGAGCGGCCAGTCTTCGCGGCGGACCAGGGGTGTGGGCTTACGAGCGGCCAAAGATCACCTCGCGGTCCTGCAGGCCGGCGACGAAGTCGAACCCCTTGTCAGTGGGATCGTCCAGCTTCTGGTCCTCAGGGGTGTAGCGGCGCTCGCGCGGCCGCTCCAGGTCGACGAGGCGGTTCTCGGCGCTGATCGAGATGGTCGGGTTGTCGGGGTTCTCGTCGATCTCGGGAACGTCGGTCAGGCCCGACCACAGTTGGTAGGGCTCGCCCACCAGTTGGCCGGCCTCGTTCAGCGCCGCAAACCAGACCATGGCCGGCAGCCCCTGCCTGGCCGAATTGATGGCATAGGCCAGCAGCTCCGAGGGGACGCCGGTCAGCGAAAAGCTCAGCCCGTTGGCCTGCAGGTCGGCGGTTTCGGCCACCTGGCTGATGCCGCCGAGATAGCCGACCCCCTTGAAGGTCATGCCGCTCCAGGCCAGGTCGCCGTAGCCCGACCAAGCCAGCACGTCGCCGTCGCCGGACCCCAGCTTGACCAGCAGTGCCGGGTAGACGACGGGCGCCAGCGTCGCGGCTTCGACCGCAGGATCGAGCGCGCGGCTCATAGAGCCTCCATCGCTTGGAAGCTGATGCTGACCGCGTGGTCCGACTCCCAGCCGGCTTCGTTGCCGACCATGCGCCAGACGCCCATCGCATTGGAGGTCACCACCGGCGCGTTGTCGTCCGGGCTTTCGCGCAGGCGGGGCCAGATGTCGATGGTCGCCTTGCCGGCACCGTCGGCGCTGACATCGTTGAGGACCTGATGCAGCCGCGAGGAGGCGCCGCTGCCCAGTTGGATCATGTCGCCGGCCAGCAGTACCCCGGCGGCACCGGCCGTCCAGCCGCGGGTCGCAAGCTGCTGGCCGTTCTGGCCGGCCCCGTCGACCACCGGCGTACCCGTAGGTGTGCCGCGCGGCGCCATCCCGTCGGGATCGCCCATCAGGAAGGTGCCGAGACGGCCGTTGAGCTTGAACAGGAACGCCCGCCAGGTCTTGCTCTCGGCGATGCTGAGCGGCCGCAGCACCACTTCGGCGCCCCAGCGCTGGCCGGGATAGGCCTGCACCTGTTGCGACAGGGTGAAGGGGCTTTCCGAGACCGCCACCACCGCCCGGCCGGACAGCCGGATCTTGCGGATGGCGGGGAAGGGCAGCGACAGGGGATAGGTGATGGACATCAGCGGCCCCTGATGGCTTTGGCGGCCGCGCCGCCGCGCCGCGCCGTGTCGGAGACGACGGCGACGATGCGGCCGGGCAGGGTCGCGTTGATGTGGTCCAACTGGCGCTGCAGCCGGGCGATGGCGGCGGGATCGGCACCGGTGGCGTCGATGTTGTAGGAAACGTTGACCGACGGTGCGCCGCCTCCGGCCATGGTCACCGGGATGGAGCGCCCGTCGGGCAGCGGCACGTAGGCTTCGGGCAGCGATCCCTCACCGAAAATGGCGGCCTGAGACGTACGGGCGATGCCCCCGCCGGCATAGCGGCGTAGCGGCACGGGACCGCCACTGGTCATGATGCCGCCGTTCGCCGCATAGACCGCAGCCCCCATCCCGGCAGCTTCTCCCGTGGTGGTGAAGTCTCCGACAGCCCCGGCAGCCCCCCCACCAGAGCTTCCGCCGAACAGCCCTCCCAGCCAACCGAACAGGCCCCCGCCGCCGCCGCCGCTGCTCCCGCTGAAGAGAGACCCGAGGAACTCGGATACGGTCTCCCCCAGATATTTGCCAAGGTTCCCGGCCATCTGCGAGATAGAATTGGCAATCTCCTCGAAGGACTTGCCGAGCAGATCCTCAAGCTCTTTCTTCAGCGGCTTCACCAGGTTCTCGCGCATGGAACGATAGAAGGACTTTTTCACCGAAGAGGCCAGATCGTCGAGGAGTTGCTGCCCGATTTCTTCGTACTGCTTGCCGACCTGCTTGATCGTCTGGCCAAGGTCTTTCGAATCGGCGCTGCCCGTAACCATTTTCTCAAGGGTATTCCCGAGTTGGCGCTCGGCCGATTTGGTTGTGGTCTCGATGTTCTTCTGGATCGTCTGGCGCAGCGCATTGAGCGACGCTTCCAGCCGTTTGGCCTCTTCGGATGTCATCGGGATGTTAGCCACCTCGCGCCTCCCGCTCCAAATCCTCGTCCAGCATTGCCCGCAGCCGGCTTACGTCCTCGGCGGTCACGTCCGCCTGTGAGCCGCCGCCGCGGGCCTCCTGCCATCCCGTCAGAGCCGCCTGGAAATCGTGGGGAGTGGCCGCCCAGAATTCGGACGGCGGCCACCCCATGATCCCCATGCCGATTTCCCGGTAGCGCCGCCAGGGGATGGTGTCCGTCCACACGCCCCCGCCGGCGGCGCTTATCCGTTTCCCTCGGCGTCCCCCGCCAGCGCACCGTTGAGAAAGCGCGCCACCGGCTCGGACAGTTGCATCAGCCCAGCCTCGACCGTCAGGTCGCCGAGATTGCCCGGCACCCGCTCGCCCGCTCCCTTGATGCCGCAGGCGATGATGGTCGCGACCTCCTTGAAGCCGAACTGGCCTTCCAGGACTTTGCGGGCCAAGGGGACCAGCCCCATGCCCAGCCGCTCCTCGATTTCGACCAACGCCCCGAAGGTCGGGCGCAGCACGTATTCCCGGCCGCCAAGAGTGACCGCCACGTCTCCACGGTGCTTGTTCATGGAGGGCTCAGCTCGCTGGCGTGACCGTCACCGCGCCGGAGGATTCCAGCGCGATGGAATAGGTCTGCTCCTTGTTGAAGTCGCCGGCCGCTTCGAATTTGGTCAGCTGGAAGCTGCCCTCGACGGTGTCGCCATTGTCGAAGATCAGGGCGTAGGTGTTCAGCGACTTGTCCAGCGCATAGCCCAGCAGGGTTGTGGACTGGGAGCTGCCGGTCAACAGGCCGGTGGCCGCGACGCTGACCGCGGTGGTGCCGGCGCCCGCTAGCAGGGTGCGGTTACCACCGCTGTCCTTGCTGGTGGCGTCGACCGCCTCGCCGTTGACGGTGAAGCTGGTGGTTTTCATTCCGGCGATGGTGCTGCCGGCCGCGGCGGTACCTAGCTTGAGAAGGAAATCACGCCCTTTCTGAACAGCCATAATCCTCTCCCCTTGTGATCTGCCCCGAAACCCCGCTCACAGAGGGGCGTCCGGCGAGCCCTGGTTGACTTGGTAGGTGATCAGGAATTTCATGCGCGCGATGGCGACGGTCGGATCCCCTTCGCTCTTCAGTTCCGTGACGGTGTCGGTCAGAGCTAATTGATAGGTGACGCCGCTCACGGTCACTGTGAGGCCCACCGCCGGCTCCACTTCGGCGCAAATGGTGTCGAGCGTGTCGATGGCGGTATCCGACGACGGCACGCAGCCCTCGACCCAAAGTTCAAGGGCCCGCAACTGGTGCGCCTCCGGGTCGGCGGTCTGGACCGGTTCCTTGGGGGTATAGAGACACAGCGCCGGCATGTCTTCCGAAACGAGGGCGGAAACCCGCCCGGCATAAACCCGTGGACCGGTGGTGCTGAGCCCAGTGGCCGCCGCCTTCACGGCATCGCGGATTTGCTTGCGGACATGGTCCATGCTCTATCGCGGCCTGATGCCGCCCCCCTGCCCCTCGACCATATATCACCCCCAAATGGAATATGACCCGTGATGAGAGTGCTAGTGCGGCAGGAAAGAGTCAATGCGATTGAGTTCTGGGCTTCGTTCTACAAGGCCAAGTACGGCGGCCTGGAGGTGTCGGAGGCCCGTCGGCTGAAGGCGCTTGAGGATGAAAATGCGCGGCTGAAGAAGCTGCTGGCCGAGTCGTGCCCGCCTTTTCGACGAGGGCCTCGACCATGGCAATGGCGGCCAGCTTGGGAAAGCGGGGTTCGTCGGGATAGCGGCGGTTGCCCGACAGCCAGTCGACTTCATGGCTGACGACGTAGCGGCGGGTTTCGATGCGCC
>JACPDP010000027.1 GCA_016183945.1 Magnetospirillum sp. | reverse complement strand
CATATCGGCATGTTGCACCGCGGCACCGAGAAGCTGATCGAGAACAAGACCTACCTGCAGTCGACGCCCTATTTCGACCGCCTCGACTATGTGGGGACGATGAACCAGGAGCACGCGTTCGTGCTCGCCACCGAGAAGCTGCTCGGCATCGACATTCCCCTGCGCGCCAAGTACATCCGCACCCTCTACGACGAGATCGGGCGCATCCTCAACCACCTGCTCAACGTCACCGCCTTCATCTTCGACGTCGGCGGCATGACGCCCTTGCTCTACGGCTTCGAAGAGCGCGAGAAGCTGATGGAGTTCTACGAGCGCGTCTGCGGCGCCCGTCTGCACGCCAACTACTACCGCCCGGGTGGCGTCGCCTGGGACCTGCCGGCGGGCCTGATCGAGGACATCGCCGCCTGGTGCGGCACCTTCCCCAAGGTGCTGGACGACATCGAGACGCTGGCCACCAACAACCGCATCTTCAAGCAGCGCACCGTCGATATCGGCGCGGTGACGCCCGAGCAGGCGCTGGACTGGGGCTTCACCGGCCCCAACCTGCGCGCCTGCGGCTTTGCCTGGGACCTGCGCAAGTCGCAGCCCTACGACGTCTACGACCGCATGGATTTCGACATTCCGATCGGCAAGCACGGCGATTGCTGGGACCGCTATCTGGTGCGGGTGGTCGAGATGCGGGAAAGCGTCAAGATCATGAAGCAGTGCTGCGAGCAGATGCCGGCCGGCCCGGTCAAGGTGGACGATCGCAAGATCACGCCGCCGCCCAGGACCGAGATGAAGCGCTCCATGGAGGCGCTGATCCATCACTTCAAGCTGTTCACCGAGGGATTCCACGTGCCCGCCGGCGAGGTATACGGCGCCGTCGAGGCGCCCAAGGGCGAATTCGCCGTCTATCTGGTGTCCGACGGCACCAACAAGCCTTACCGCTGCAAGATACGGCCGCCGGGATACGTCCACCTGCAGGCGCTCGACCTCATGAGCAAGGGGCATATGCTGGCCGACGTCGTCGCCAACATCGGCTCCATCGACATCGTTTTCGGCGAGATCGACCGATGAGCAACGAACCGACTTCATTCGTCTTCACCGACGAGACCATGGCCAAGGCCCGCGCGGTCATCGCCAAGTATCCCGATGGCCGCCAGCAGAGCGCGGTGATGCCGTTGCTCGACCTGGCCCAACGCCAGGAGGGCTGGGTCAGCCGCGCCGCGATGGAATACATCGGCGAGATGCTGTCGATGGCTCCCATCCGGGTGGAGGAGGTCGCCACCTTCTACACCATGTACAACCGGCAGCCGGTGGGGAAGTTCCACGTCCAGGTCTGCACCAACCTGCCGTGCTGGCTGCGGGGCTCCGACGACGTGGCGGCCTCGGCCAAGGCGGCGCTGGGGGTCGGATTCGGCGACAGCACCGGCGACGGGCTGTTCACCCTGTCCGAGGTGGAATGCCTGGGCGCCTGCGTCAACGCGCCGATGATGCAGATCAACGACGATTACTACGAGGACCTGACCGCCGACAGCACCAAGGCGGTGCTTGAGGCGCTGAAGCGCGGCGAGACGCCGAAGCCCGGCCCGCAGATCGATCGTCAGTTCTCGTGCCCCGTCGGCGGTCCGACCACGCTGACCGAGCTGTCGTTCGCCGACTCGACTTTAGGGGGGGGAAAGGCCTGATGCTGCGCGACCAGGATAGAATCTTCACCAACCTCTACGGCTTCCACGACTGGCACCTCAAGGGCGCGCAGTCGCGCGGCGACTGGGACGGCACCAAGGAGATCCTCGCCAAGGGGCGCGACTGGATCGTCGAGGAGATGAAGAACTCCGGCCTGCGCGGCCGTGGCGGCGCCGGCTTCCCCACCGGGGTCAAGTGGTCGTTCATGCCGAAAGTCGAGGGGCCGCGTCCGCACTTCCTGGTGATCAACGCCGACGAGGGCGAGCCGGGCACCTGCAAGGATCGCGAGATCATGCGCTTCGACCCGCATAAGCTGGTCGAGGGCGCCCTGATCGCCTCCTTCGCCATCGGGGCGCACGCCTCCTACATCTATATCCGCGGCGAGTTCATCCGCGAGGCCGAGAGCCTGCAAATCGCCATCGACGAGGCCTATGCCGCCGGATTGATCGGCAAGAACGCCTGCGGCTCGGGCTGGAACTTCGACCTCTACGTCCATCGCGGCGCCGGCGCCTATATCTGCGGCGAGGAATCGGCGCTGATCGAGAGCCTGGAGGGCAAGAAGGGCCAGCCGCGCCTGAAGCCGCCGTTCCCGGCCG
This sequence comes from Magnetospirillum sp., assembly GCA_016183945.1. Next base: position 7,618 of record JACPDP010000027.1, on the reverse strand, counting down.
GTGTCGGCCTCTATGGCTGCCCGACCACGGTCAACAACGTGGAATCCATCGCGGTGGCGCCCGCCATCCTGCGTCGCGGCGCCGCCTGGTTCGCGGGATTGGGCCGGCCGAAGAACTCGGGCACCAAGGTGTTCTGCATCTCCGGGCACGTCAACAAGCCGTGCAATGTCGAGGAAGAGATGGGCATCTCCATGCGGGAGCTCATCGACAAGCATGCCGGCGGCGTGCGGGGCGGCTGGGACAACCTGCTGGCGGTCATCCCCGGCGGCTCGTCGACCCACATGCTGCCCAAGTCGGTGTGCGACACCGTGCTGATGGACTTCGATTCCTTGCGCGAGGCCCGTTCCGGCCTCGGCACCGCGGCGGTCATCGTCATGGACAAGTCCACCGACGTGGTCAAGGGCATCGCCCGTCTCAGCCGCTTCTACATGCACGAGAGCTGCGGCCAGTGCACGCCATGCCGCGAGGGCACCGGCTGGATGTGGCGGATGATGGAGCGCATGGTCACCGGCAATGCCGACATCTCCGAGATCGACCTCCTGGAGCAGGTCACCCGTCAGGTCGAGGGCCACACCATCTGTGCCCTGGGCGACGCCGCCGCGTGGCCGATCCAGGGCCTCATCCGCACCTTCCGTCCGGAGATGGAGCGGCGCATCAACGAGTTCCACGCCAAGTCCCGCGCGGCAGCCGAGTGAGAGACGAACAATGCCCAAGCTGACCATCGACGGCAGGGAAATCGAAGTCGAGAACGGCACCACCATCATCCAGGCGGCCGAGCTGCTGGGGATCGAGGTGCCGCGCTTCTGCTACCACGAGCGCCTGGCCATTGCCGGCAACTGCCGCATGTGCCTGGTGGAAGTGGAGAAGATGCCCAAGCCGGTGGCCTCCTGCGCCCAGCCGGTGGGGGAGGGGATGGTGGTGCACACCGACACCCCCACGGTGCGCAAGGCGCGCCAGGGCGTCATGGAGTTCCTGCTGATCAACCATCCGCTCGACTGCCCCATCTGCGACCAGGGCGGCGAGTGCGACCTGCAGGATCAGGCCATGGCCTACGGCGGCGACCGTGGCCGCTACAAGGAAGAGAAGCGCGCCGTCGAGGACAAGGACTACGGCCCGCTGGTGCAGACCTGGATGACCCGCTGCATCCAGTGCACCCGCTGCATCCGCTTCGTCTCCGAGATCGCCGGCACCCCGGTGCTGGGCGGCCTCGGCCGCGCCGAGCACCTGGAGATCACCAAATACGTCGGTGCGGTGGTGTCGTCCGAGCTGTCGGGCAACATCATCGACCTCTGCCCGGTGGGGGCGCTGACCAACAAACCGGCGGCCTATACCTACCGCGCCTGGGAGCTGAAGAAGACCGAGTCGGTGGACGCCATGGACGCGGTCGGCGCCGCTATTCGGATCGATACCCGCGGCCACGAGGTCATCCGCGTGCTGCCGCGCGTCAATGACGACGTCAACGAGGAATGGCTGGGCGACCGTTCGCGCTTCGCCTGCGACGGCCTCAAGCGCCAGCGCCTCGACCGTCCCTATCTGCGCGGCAAGGATGGCCGCCTGGCTCCCGTCACCTGGCCCGAGGCGCTTGCCGCCATCGCCGCCCGGCTGAAGAAGGCCAAGGGCGAGATCGCCGCCATTGCCGGCGATCAGGCCGACGCCGAGGCCATGATGGCCATGAAGGACCTGCTGGCCGGCCTGGGTGCCGTCAGCCTGGATTGCCGCCAGGACGGCGCCAGGCTCGACGCCGCGGTGCGCTCGTCCTACCTGTTCAACACCACCATCGCCGGCATCGAACAAGCCGACGCCCTGCTGGTGATCGGCTCCAATCCGCGTAAGGAAGCGCCGGTTCTCAACGCCCGCATCCGCAAGCGCTGGATGAAGGGCGGCTTCAAGGCCGCCGCCGTCGGTCCCAAGGCCGACCTCACCTTCCGGCACGAGTGGCTGGGCGACAGCCCGGCCGTGCTGAGGGAGATCGCCGAGGGCAGGCACCCGTTCTTCGCGGTGCTGAAGGCCGCCGCCAAGCCCATGCTGATCATCGGCCAGGGCGCGCTGGCCCGCGAGGACGGCGCCGCCGTGCTGGCGCTGGCCCGCAAGCTGGCCGAGGCCACCGGCATGGTCAAGGACGGCTGGAACGGCTTCAACGTGCTGCACACCGCAGCGGCGCGCGTCGGCGGCCTCGACCTCGGCTTCGTGCCGGGGCAGGGCGGCCGCGACACAGCCGGCATCATCGACGGCGCCGGCAAGGGCGAGGTGGAGGTGGTGTTCCTGCTGGGGGCCGACGAGGTCGACATGAAGGGCCTGGGCAAGGCCTTCGTGGTCTATCTCGGCAGCCACGGCGACGCCGGTGCCCATCGCGCCGATGTGGTTCTGCCGGGCGCCGCCTATACCGAGAAGTCGGCGACCTATGTGAACACCGAGGGGCGCGTCCAGCGCACCCGCCTGGCGGTGTTTCCGCCCGGCGAGGCCAAGGAGGACTGGCGCGTCGTGCGCGCCCTGTCCGATGCCCTGGCCAAGCCGCTGCCTTACGACTCGCTGAAGGGCCTTCGCGAGCGCATGACTGCCGTCAACCCGGTGTTCGGCAAGCCCGACCAGGTGGTTCCGGCCGTCTGGGGCAAGTTCGGCACTGAGGGCGCGCTGCCCGACGCTGCCTTGGCGGATGCGGCGTTCGTCGCGCCCATCGACAATTTCTACATGACCGACCCGATCAGCAGGGCGTCCAAGACCATGGCGGAATGCACCAAGGCCTTTGGCGGCGGCTGTGGCTGCAACCACAAGAAGACGGGGACCCATGGTTGACCTTCTCTCCGGGCTGTTGCCGCCCTTGATCTGGCGCCTGCTGGTCATCGTCCTGCAGATCGTCGTCATCATCGTGCCCTTGCTTCTGGCGGTGGCCTACCTGACCTATGCCGAGCGCAAGGTCATCGGCGCCATGCAGATGCGCAAGGGGCCCAACGTGGTCGGCCCCTTCGGCCTGCTTCAGCCCATCTGCGACGGCCTGAAGCTGTTCCTCAAGGAGACCATCATCCCCACCGGGGCGAGCCGGGTGGTGTTCATCGGTGCGCCGATGCTCACCTTCTTCTTGTCGCTGGTGGCGTGGGCTGTGGTGCCGTTCGATCGGGGCTGGGTGGTGGCCGACATCAATGTCGGCGTGCTCTACCTGTTCGCCATCTCCTCCCTGGGCGTCTACGGCATCATCATGGCCGGCTGGGCGTCGAACTCGAAATACGCTTTCCTGGGCGGCTTGCGCTCGGCGGCGCAGATGGTGTCCTACGAGGTCTCCATCGGCTTCGTGATGATCTCGGTGCTGCTGACGGCGGGGTCGCTCAACCTGTCGGACGTGGTCACCTCGCAGACCAAGCTGTGGTACATCGTGCCGCATTTCCCGATGTTCCTGGTGTTCCTGATCTCCGGCCTGGCCGAGACCAACCGTTCGCCGTTCGACCTGCCCGAGGCCGAGGCGGAACTGGTGGCGGGCTACAACGTCGAGTACTCGGCGATGACCTTCGCCCTGTTCTTCCTCGGCGAATACGCCAACATGATCCTGATGAGCGCCACCACCGCCATCCTGTTCCTCGGCGGCTGGCTGGCGCCACCGTTCCTGGCCTGGCTGCCGCTCCCCGGCATCGTGTGGTTCGCCGCCAAGATCGCATTTGTCCTTTTCATCTTCCTGTGGGTCCGCGCCACCTTCCCGCGCTACCGCTACGATCAGCTGATGCGTCTGGGTTGGAAGGTGTTCCTGCCGTTGTCGCTGGGCTGGCTGGTGCTGACCGCTGGTGTGCTGGTCGGCTTCGGCCTGCTGCCGAACCAGGGATAGGGAGCCGATGGCAATGTCGTTCCTCGACCGTACCGCACGCGCCTTCCTTCTGACCGAACTGGCTCAGGGGCTGTGGGTGACGCTTGGCTACATGTTCAAGCCGAAGGTCACCATCAACTACCCCTACGAAAAAGGGCCGCTGTCGCCCCGTTTCCGCGGCGAGCACGCCCTGCGCCGCTACGCCAGCGGCGAGGAGCGCTGCATCGCCTGCAAGCTGTGCGAGGCCATCTGCCCGGCCCAGGCCATCACCATCGAGGCCGAGCCGCGTGACGACGGGTCCCGCCGGGCGCGGCGCTACGACCTCGACATGACCAAGTGCATCTACTGCGGCCTGTGCCAGGAGGCCTGCCCGGTGGACGCCATCGTCGAGGGTCCGAACTTCGAGTTCTCCACCGAGACCCGGGCGGAGCTGATGTACAACAAGCAGAAACTGCTCGCCAACGGCGACCGCTGGGAGGCCGAGCTGGCCTTCCGCATCGCCGCTGACGCGCCCTACCGGTGAGAGGGGAACGGGCATGTTCACGGCTCTCGTCTTCTACATGTTTGCCGGCATCCTGACGGCTGCCGGGGTCATGGTCATTGCGGCCAAGAACCCGGTGCACGCGGTGCTGTTCCTGATCCTTGCCTTCTTCAACGCCGCCGGCCTGTTCCTGCTGCTGGGCGCCGAATTCCTCGCCATGGTCCTGGTGGTGGTCTATGTCGGCGCGGTGGCGGTGCTGTTCCTGTTCGTGGTGATGATGCTCGACATCAACGTGGTCGAGATGAAGGAAGGCTTCCTGCAATACCTGCCCACCGGGGCGCTGGTCGGCCTCGTGCTGCTGGCCGAACTGGCGATGATGTTCGGCGGCTGGGCCTTCGCCCCCGACGTCGAGGCGCTGGTGCAGGCACCCATTCCGCCGGTCGACAAGGTCAGCAACACGCTGGCTTTGGGCAAGCTGCTCTACACCAACTACGTCTACCTGTTCCAGGCGTCCGGCCTGATCCTGCTGGTGGCGATGGTGGGCACCATCCTGCTGACGCTGCGCACCCGGACCGGCGTGCGCAAGCAGAAGATCTCGCGCCAGGTTGACCGCCGGGTCGAGGACACCCTTGAAATCCGCAAGGTCCAGAGCGGGGGAGGCATCTGATGTTCGAAATCGGTCTCTCCCACTACCTGACGGTGGCGGCGGTCCTGTTCACGCTGGGCGTGATGGGCATCTTCCTCAACCGCAAGAACGTCATCATCATCATGATGTCCATCGAGCTGATGCTGCTGGCCGTCAACCTCAACATGGTGGCGTTCTCGTCCTTCCTCAACGACCTGGTCGGCCAGGTTTTCGCCATGTTCATCCTGACGGTGGCAGCGGCGGAAGCGGCCATCGGTCTGGCCATCGTCGTCGTCTTCTTCCGCAACCGCGGCACCATCGCGGTCGAGGAAATCAGCCAGCTCAAAGGGTGATCGGGCATGATCTACATCGCATGCGTCTTCCTGCCGCTGCTGGGCTCGATCCATCTCGGCCGCCTGCGCCGCCCTGATCTTCAAGGACGTGGCCATCGACGGCAATGTCGTGACCATCCCGCTGCTGCACTGGATCCAGTCCGGCACGGTGGATGTCAGCTGGGCCTTGAAGGTCGACACGCTGACCGCGGTGATGCTGGTGGTGGTCACCTGGGTGTCGTTCATGGTGCATGTGTACTCGGTCGGATACATGAGCCACGACCCCGCCATCCCGCGCTTCATGAGCTATCTGTCGCTGTTCACCTTCGCCATGCTGATGCTGGTGACCGCCGACAATCTGGTGCAGATGTTCTTCGGCTGGGAGGGCGTCGGCGTCGCCTCGTACCTGCTGATCGGCTTCTGGTACGAGAAGCCCTCGGCCTGCGCCGCCGCCATCAAGGCGTTCGTGGTCAACCGGGTCGGCGACTTCGGCTTCGCCCTGGGCATCTTCGGCATCTATTTCCTGTTCGACACGGTCAACCTGGACGCCATCTTCGCCGCCACGCCGGACAAGGCGGCGGCCACGGTGGTGTTCTTCGGCACCGAGTGGCACGCCATCACCATCTGCTGCCTGCTGCTGTTCGTCGGCGCCATGGGCAAATCGGCCCAGCTCGGCCTGCACACCTGGCTGCCCGACGCCATGGAGGGTCCGACTCCGGTCTCCGCCCTGATCCACGCCGCCACCATGGTGACGGCCGGTGTGTTCATGGTGGCCCGCATGAGCCCGGTGTTCGAGTTCTCCGACACCGCCCTGGCGGTGGTCACCATCGTCGGCGCCGCCACCGCCATCTTCGCGGCGACGGTGGGCTGCGTGCAGAACGACATCAAGCGCATCATCGCCTATTCCACCTGCTCGCAGCTCGGCTACATGTTCTTCGCCATCGGCGTGTCGGCCTATCAGGCCGCCATCTTCCACCTCGGCACCCACGCCTTCTTCAAGGCGCTGCTGTTCCTCGGCGCCGGCTCGGTGATCCACGCCATGTCGGACGAGCAGGACATCCGCCGCATGGGTGGCGTGTGGAAGCACATCAAGGTGACCTGGGTGCTGATGTGGGTCGGCTCGCTGGCGCTGGCCGGCATCCCGTTCTTCGCCGGCTACTACTCCAAGGACACCATCCTGGAAGCCACCTGGGGCGCCCACACCGTCACCGGCCAGATGGCTTATTGGCTGGGCGTGACCGCGGCGTTCCTCACCGCCTTCTACTCGTGGCGCCTGCTGCTGCTGACCTTCCACGGCAAGCCGCGTGCCGACGAGCACGTCATGGCCCATGTCCATGAGAGCCCGGCGGTGATGATCCTGCCGTTGCTGGTGCTGGCGGCGGGGGCGGTCTTTGCCGGCTTCCTCGGCTACGACCTGTTCGTCGGCCATGACATGGCGCATTTCTGGGGCAAGTCGATCCTGGTGACCGCGGCGCATCCCGCCCTGGAGAACGCCCACCACGTGCCGGGCTGGGTGGCCTTGCTGCCCACCATCGTGGCGGGCTCGGGCATCGCCCTGGCCTACCTGTTCTACGTCTTCGCGCCCGGCCTGCCGGTTGCGTTGGCCAACAGCTTCCGCGGTGTCTACCTGTTCCTGCTGAACAAGTGGTATTTCGACGAGCTGTACGACTTCCTGTTCGTGCGCCCCGCCTTCAAGCTGGGCCGCGGCTTCTGGCTGGGCGGTGACGGCGCGCTGATCGACGGCGTCGGGCCGGATGGGGTGGCTGCCGCCACCCGGGTGGTGGCGAAGAGGGTGGCGAGGCTGCAGAGCGGCTACGTCTACCACTACGCCTACGCCATGCTGATCGGGGTGGCGGCGTTCGTCACCTGGTACATGTTCACCGCGCGCTGAGGATAAGGACTTCGTCATGACGGACTGGCCCCTACTCTCGCTGACGACGTTCCTGCCGCTGCTGGGCGCGTTGTTCATCCTGACCATTCGCGGCGAGACCGCGGTGGTGGCGCGCAACGCCCGCAACGTGGCCCTGCTGACCTCGGTGGCGACCTTCGTGGTCTCGCTGTTCATCCTGGCCAGGTTCAACCCGGGCTCGGCCGATTTCCAACTCAAGGAGGTCGCGCCCTGGTTCCCCGGCACCACCATCTCCTATTCCATGGGGGTGGACGGGGTCTCGGTGTGGTTCGTGCTGCTGTCCACCTTCCTGACGCCCTTGTGCATCCTGTCGGCGTTCGGCTCGGTGACGGTGCGGGTCAAGGAATACATGGTTTCGTTCCTGATCCTCGAAACCATGATGATCGGCATGTTCTGCGCCCTTGACCTGGTGCTGTTCTACGTCTTCTTCGAGGGCGTGCTGATCCCGATGTTCATCATCATCGGCGTCTGGGGCGGCGCG
>JACPDP010000026.1 GCA_016183945.1 Magnetospirillum sp. | reverse complement strand
GGAGCCCCTTGAGGTGTTGCCGCTCGTCTTCCGTCAGCCGGACGATGTATCTCTTCTCCGACATAATCCCCTCCATCACGATCGCCTCGCGACAGAGCGAATCATTAAAACATTTCGAATTAGTTGACGCAGGCTACTAGAGGCGAGCGAGGTCGAGGGGAAGCTGACTCTCGCCCTCGCCGTCCTATATACTACCGTCATGGCGACCTCCCCCCTCCTCGGCTTCATCGAGCGCCCCCCCCTGCCCAGCGGGCCGGCCAGGTTCACCATCGTGTCGGACTATCAGCCGGCCGGCGATCAGCCGCAGGCCATCGAGGATCTGGTGACGGGGCTGGCCGCCAACGAGCGCGACCAGGTGCTGCTGGGGGTCACCGGCTCGGGCAAGACCTTCACCATGGCGCATGTCATCGCCCGCAGCGCCCGGCCGGCCCTGGTGCTGGCGCCCAACAAGACGCTGGCCGCCCAGCTCTATGCCGAGATGAAGAGCTTCTTCCCCGACAACGCCGTCGAGTACTTCGTCTCCTACTACGACTACTACCAGCCGGAAGCCTATATTCCGCGCACCGACACCTATATCGAGAAGGATTCCCAGATCAACGAGCAGATCGACCGCATGCGGCACGCCGCGACGCGGGCGCTGCTCGAACGCCGCGACGTCATCATCGTCGCCTCGGTATCGTGCATCTACGGCATCGGCTCGGTGGAGTCCTATGCCCGCATGACCATCGGGCTGAAGGTCGGCGACAGCATCGACCGCTCCGACCTGCTGAAGCGGCTGGTGGAGTTGCAGTACCAGCGCAACGACGCCGCCTTCGCCCGCGGCACCTTCCGGGTGCGCGGCGACTGCGTCGAGATCTTCCCGGTGCACTACGAGGACCGCGCCTGGCAGGTGTCGCTGTTCGGCGACGACATCGAGCAGATCAGCGAGTTCGACCCGCTGACCGGCGAGAAGACCTGCAAGCTGTCGGAGATCGTCGTCTACCCGAAAAGCCACTACGTGACGCCGCGCCCCACCATCACCCAGGCCATGAAGGGCATCAAGGCCGAGTTGAAGCTGCGCCTGGAGGAGTTCACCGCCGACGGCAAGCTGCTGGAGGCGCAGCGGCTGCAGGAGCGCACCACCTTCGACCTGGAGATGCTGGAGACCACCGGCCACTGCAAGAGCATCGAGAACTACTCGCGCTACCTCACCGGCCGCAATCCGGGCGACCCGCCGCCCACCCTGTTCGAGTACCTGCCCGAGGACGCGCTGTTGGTAGTGGACGAGAGCCACGTCACCGTGCCGCAGTTGGGCGGCATGTTCCGCGGCGACTTCAACCGCAAGTCCACGCTGGCGGAGTACGGCTTCCGGCTGCCGTCCTGCGTCGACAACCGCCCGCTCAAGTTCGAGGAATGGAACGCCATGCGGCCGCAGTCGGTGTTCGTCTCGGCCACCCCCGGCCCGTGGGAGCTCGACCGCACCGGCGGCGTCTTCGCCGAGCAGGTCATCCGCCCCACCGGCCTGGTCGATCCGCTCGTCCTGGTGCGGCCGGTGGAGCGCCAGGTGGACGACCTGCTGGCCGAGGTGCGCCAGGTGTCGTTGAGGGGCTTCCGCACCCTGGTCACCACCCTGACCAAGCGCATGTCCGAGGACCTCACCGAATACCTGCACGACCACGGGGTGCGGGTGCGCTACCTGCATTCCGATGTCGAGACCCTGGAGCGCATCGAGATCATCCGCGACCTGCGGCTGGGCGCCTTCGACGTGCTGGTGGGCATCAATCTGCTGCGGGAAGGCCTCGACATCCCGGAATGCGCCCTGGTGGCCATCCTCGACGCCGACAAGGAAGGGTTCCTGCGCTCCAAGACCTCGCTGATCCAGACCATCGGCCGCGCGGCGCGCAACATCGAGGGCCGCGTCATCCTCTACGCCGACACCATGACCGCATCCATCGACTACGCCCTGACCGAGACCAATCGCCGCCGCGAGAAGCAGCAGGCCTTCAACGCCCGGCACGGCATCACCCCCGAGAGCATCAGGAAGGGCATCTCGGACGTGCTCGACAGCGTCTACGAACAGGATTACGTCACCGTCTCCACCGGCGACGCCGGGCTCGGCCACGGGGTGGGCAAGGACCTCGCCACCGTCAAGGCCGAGATCGAGAAGCGCATGCGCGCCGCCGCCGCCGACCTGGAGTTCGAGGAGGCCGCCCGCCTGCGCGACGAACTGCGGCGCCTCGACGCGCTGGAACTGGGCGTGCCGCTGGAGCCGATGGGCAAGGGCAAGCCGGCCAACCGGGCGAAGGGGCGCGGGCGACGGTGATGCGGGGTTCCCCTCCCTTGCCAAAGGCGGGGGAGGGCAGGGAGGGGGCCCAACGAGCCGAAGGCGAGGCGGGAGTGTTGCCGGCGGACACACCGCTCGCCTTCGGCTCGGGCCCCCACCTTCCCTCCCCCGCCTGCGGCAGGGGAGGCCGGCACCGAGGTGCCTCCTGTCCTTGCGTTTATGGGCGTCCCGCCCGCTTTCCTGCATGCGAACAGGTCAGGCCGAGGCGGCAATTCCAGTGAATATCTTTCTGCGAAATTGACTCGACAACCGGTCAAAACCACCCCATATTCGTGGCTGATCAGTCCCGGTCCGCATTGCGGCCGGGATTTTTTTTGCCCGGGAGCGAACCATGGCCGACGACGTCAACACCCCCGAGACGACCGATACCGATGCCACGTCTCAGCAGAATGCCCAGCAGGCGCTGGACGATTTGACGGTCCTGTCCGACGTCGGCACCCAGACGCTGGGCGAGACCCGCCTCAACGTGGTCCGCTCGGCCGACGTCAGCGACGGCGGCATGGGCTCGCTGGCCACGGTGCACCAGGGCTCCGATATCGGGCCGGCCGGCCAGACCACCGAGGTGGTGGCCGGCCAGGTGGCCGCCGCGGTCGACATCGCCATCGACCAGGCCACGGGCGGCGTGCAGATCGCAGCCATCGACAACATCGTGCTGCCGCCGTCGGAGCCGGTCGAGAACCCGACCACCATCGACTCCAGCGTCCACATCTCCGGCGTCGACGACCTGTCCTCCACCAGCGTCATCTTCGGCGAGGCTCCCGCTCCGGTCGAGCCCGTCCAGGTGACCGCCCCGGCGGCGCCGGTGGAGAACGTTCAGAACGTCGACGACGTCGCGCCGATCGAAGCGGCGGCCTCCGAGGGGGTGCCGGAGAACAGCGGCCCCACCGTTGAGGGGCTGGTCATCACCGACGCGAACGGCAACCCGACCGTCGGTCCGCTCGACTTGCACATCCAGGAAGACAGCAGCGTCACCTTCGGCCTGGTCGCCAGCGACCCCGACGGCGACAATCTGAGCATCACGCTGTCGAACCCCAACGAGGGCGAGATCATTGTTCTCGGCGACAACCAGTTCAAGTTCGTGCCGAGCGAAAACTACAACGGCGTCGATTCGGTCATCGCCACCATCGACGACGGCCACGGCCACTCGATTCAGGTCGAGATCCCCATCACCATCGACGCGGTCAACGATGCGCCGGAAGCCACCGCCTTCGACGGGCAGTCGGCCAATGAGGGCACCGCGTTCTCGCTGGATGCCTCCACCCACTTCTCCGATGTGGATATCGGCCGGGAGGGCGACAGCCTGACCTACTCCGCCACCCTGGCCGCCGGCAGCGCGCNNGACCTACTCCGCCACCCTGGCCGACGGCAGCCCGCTGCCGGCGTGGATGAGCATCGACCCCGAGACCGGCGCCATCACCGGCACGCCCGCCAACGGCGACGTCGGCGACATCAGCGTCACGGTCACCGCCACCGACGAGGCCGGCGCCACCGCCACCGCCACCTTCGCCGTCTCGGTGGAGAACACCAACGACGGGCCGGTGGCCACCGCCATCGCCGACCAGTCGGTCAACGAGGACAGCGGCTTCTCGCTACAGACCGCCGGCGCCTTCTCCGACGCCGATGTCGGCGACAGCCTGACCTACTCCGCCACCCTGGCCGACGGCAGCCCGCTGCCGGCGTGGATGAGCATCGACCCCGAGACCGGCGCCATCACCGGCACGCCCGCCAACGGCGACGTCGGCGACATCAGCGTCACGGTCACCGCCACCGACGGCGAGGCCAGCGCCACCGCCACCTTCGGGGTGCATGTCGAGAACACCAATGACGGGCCGGTGGCCCAGGGGGTCGCCACCGCCACCAACGAGGACCAGGCGGTCAGCGGTCAATTGACGGCCAGCGACGTGGACGTCGGCGACACGCTGAGCTGGTCGCTGGCGGACAACGGCGGGCCGGCACATGGCAACCTGTCGCTCAATGCCGACGGCACCTTCACCTATACGCCGAGCGCCGACTACAGCGGCGCCGACAGCTTCACGGTGAGCATCAGCGACGGCCACGGCGGCACCACCACCCAGACCGTCTCCATCGACGTCACCCCCGACGCCGACGCGCCGACCCTCTCGGCCGGCAATATCACCATCGATCTGTCGGCGGGCCAGAACCAGACCCTGATGGGCTCGGCCCGCGGCGAGACCCTGGTGGGCGGTTCGGGCAACGACGTGGTCTCCGGCGAGGGCGGCAACGACGTGCTCTACGGCGACGGGCAGGGCAGCGGCGACGGCCAGGGCAGCTTCACCGCCAGCCTCAACATCACCGACACGCTGAAGGACACCGACGGGTCCGAGCACCTCGGCAACGTCACCATCAGCGGCGTGCCCGACGGCGCTTCGCTGTCGGCCGGCACCCACAATGCCGACGGCACCTGGACCCTGACCCCGGGCGAACTCTCCGGCCTGACCATTTCCGGCCGTGAGGGCACCGACTTCCAGCTCACTGTCAGCGCCGGTTCCGTGGAAGGGGCCAACGGCGACACCGCCACCTCGTCCACCACCATCGACGTGCACTTCACCGGCTCGGCCGCCGGCAACGACACCCTGTCGGGCGGCGCCGGCAACGACACCCTCTATGGCGGCGGCGGCAACGATACGCTGACCGGCGGCAGCGGCGCCGACCTGCTGGAGGGTGGCGCCGGCAACGACGTGCTGAATTACGGGGCCGACGCCACCTGGAGCGGCGGCTTCGGCGCCCAGAACGCGGGCGACCCCGGCCATGGCGGCCCCGGCAACATCGTCGGCATCGGCGGCATGAACGACAACCACGACGTGTTCCGTGGCGGCGAGGGCACCGATACCCTGGCCATGGGCTCGGGCAACGACGCCTTCTTCCTCGACGACGGCTACAGCGCCTCGCCCGCCGCCGGCGCGCGCCTGGACAGCGTCGAGGTGATCAACGCCGGCGACGGCAACGACGTGGTCGATCTCACAAGCAGCCGCTATGCGGTCGGCGATGTCACCATCGACGGCGGCTCCGGCAACGACCAGCTGTGGGGCAGCAGCGGCAACGACAGCATCCAAGGTGGAGTCGGCAACGACAGCCTGTGGGGCGGTTCGGGTAACGACACACTGTCCGGCGGCGCCGGCGCCGACACCATCGAGGGCGGCACCGGTGCCGACACCATCGACGCCGGCGCCGACAACGACCGCGTCATCTACACCGCCGGCCAGGGGGCCGACACCATCAGCGGCGGCAGCGGCACCGATACCCTGCAGGTCAAGCTGGGCACCGCCCAGTACACCGAGGCGGTGCGCACCGAGCTGATGGAGTTCCAGGCCTTCGTCGCCGATCCGGGCAACGCCGGCCAGAGCTTCCATTTCGACACCCTGGGCATCGACGCCACCAGCTTCGAGGGCCTGTCGGTGGTGGTCAACGGCTCGGCCATCGACCTCAACCACCCGCCGACGGTGGATGCCTTCGCCACCCAGAGCGTCAACGAGGACAGCGCCTTCTCGCTGAACGCCGCCTCGCACTTCCACGACGCGGACATCCCGCTGGGCGACAGCCTGACCTACTCGGCGACGCTGGCCAATGGCAGCCCGCTGCCGGCGTGGCTGCACTTCGACACCGCGACCGGCACCTTCTCGGGCACGCCGGCCAACGGCGACGTCGGCGACCTCTCGCTCAAGGTCACCGCCACCGACGAGTCGGGCGCCTCGGTGAACACCACCTTCGGGGTGCATGTCGAGAACGTCAACGACAAGCCCACCGTCACCTCGGTGGACAAGGCGCTGGCGGTCAACGAGGACAACTCGGTCAGCGGCACCATCCACGCCAGCGACGTGGATGCCGGCGACGCCACCAGCTACTACCTGCTGGACGCCAACGGCAATCAGGTCACCAGCCTGGACACCACCCATGGCACGGTGACCATCGACACCTCCACCGGGAAGTACACCTTCTCGGCCACCGACCAGGCCATGGACACCGGCGAGCACGCCACCGACACCTTCCGCGTCGTGGCCACCGACGGCGACAGCACCACCAGCGCCGAGACGGTCAGCGTCGACATCACCGGCGTCAACGATGCTCCGGTGGTGACCAGCGCCACCACCTCGATGTCGGTCGATGAGAACCATGGCGTCACCGGTACCATCCATGCCACCGATGCCGACGACACCGCCAAGTATTACCTGCAGGCAGCCGATGGCAGTCTGGTCACCAGCCTCAATACCACCCACGGCACGGTGAACATCGACACCTCGACCGGCCAGTACACCTTCACCGAGACCGACCGCTCGCTGAATGCCGGCGATCACGTCACCGACACCTTCAAGGTGGTGGCCAACGACGGTGAAGCCAACTCTGCCGCTCAGACGGTCAGCGTCAACATTAGCGGTGTCACCGAAATCGACGCCCATATCGACCATCATGCCGCCGGAGCGGCGGGTCAGACGAGCATCAGCGTCACCGACCTGGATGGCTCGGCCGGTTACAACAACACCTACGGCTACTACATCATGGACGAGCACGGCGATCCGACCACCGGTCAGATTCTGTTCGGCAACGTCCATACCGACGCCAATCACGTGGCCGAGATCACCGGCTGCAACCCCAGCCAGGTCGGCTTCTTCCTGGTTCCCAACGGCGCCAGCAACAACGCCGGCCTCACCGACGGCGAAGCCGTGACCTTCCACAAGGATGGCAGCGGTCACTGGCAGGTGCTCGACTCGGATGGCCACGCCCTTACCGGTTCGGGCGGCTCGAACGTCGAGTTCAGCAACAGTTCGCTCAATGTCGGCGGCACCTTGTCCATGAAGGACACCGCGGATGCCGGCAACCAGAACTGGGAGGATATCACCGGCGCGGGCAGCGATCACGATTACAACGACGCCAACTTCGCCGTCACCACCACCACCAGCACCGGTGCCAACACCACCGCCTACGACAACGACGGTGCCGATCTGGACAACGACACTCTCGGCAGTTCCGGCAACCAGAACCTGAAGGGGGGGGGCGGAGCCGACACCCTGTATGGCGGGGCCGGCAACGACAGCCTCAACGGCGGCGGCGGCAATGACAAGCTGTTCGGCGGTTCCGGCAACGACAGTCTCAACGGCGGCGGCGGCGGCGACACGCTTTTCGGCGGTTCGGGCGAGGACAGCCTGAAGGGCGGCGGCGGCGGCGATACCCTGCACGGCGGCTCGGGCAACGACCAATTGACCGGCGGCGGCGGCAAAGACTACGTCTACGGTGACGCTGGCAACGACGTGTTGTCTGGCGGCGGCGGCGGCGACCACCTGTTCGGCGGCAGCGGCAACGACCAATTGACCGGCGGTGGCGGCAACGACGTGCTGTCCGGCGGTTCGGGCAACGACGTGCTGAGTGCCGGCAACGGCAACCGCAACGGCTACGGCAGCGGCGATACCCTGTACGGCAACAGCGGTGCCGACACTCTGACCGGCGGCAACGGCGCGGACGTCCTCTACGGTGACGACGGGGCTGCCACCCAGGGCGGCACGGGCTATGCCTATGCGAGCCTCGACATCACCGGCCATTCCGCCGATGGTAGTGCGTCGCTGACCTACAGCATCAGTTTTGGCGGCGACCACCCTGGAGTGGACCTCGTCGGCGCCAACGGCCAAGTGCTGGCCGTGGGCAACGACGGAGCCTATCATCTGACGGCGGCGCAGATGGCCGGCGTCGAGGTGCGGATGCCGGCGGACGGGTCGGTCGCCGACATCGACCTGAACGTGACGCTGACCGCCACCGACGGCGGCGCCTCCGCCAGCGACCATGCCAGCATCCATATCGACGTTCCGTCCTTCATCAGCGACGGCAACGATCTCATCCATGGCGGCGCCGGCAACGACATCATCTACGGCGGCGGCGGCACCGACGTCATCTACGGCGATGCCGGCAACGACACCCTGTACGGCGGTTCCGGCGCCGACACCCTGACCGGCGGCACCGGCTACGACGCCCTGTACGGCGGCGCCGGCTCGGACACGGTCGACTATTCGGCAAGCACGCAAGGGGTGAACGTCTATCTCGGCGCCGGCGACGGTTACGGCTACGGCGGCGCCGGCGGAGTGGGCAGCGGCGGCGATGCCGCCGGCGACACCTACAGCAGCATTGAGAACGTCGTCGGCTCCCAGTCCAACGACTACGTCTACGGCACCGCAGGCGGCACCGCGGCGCAACTGGGTGACGGCAACGACGTCTTCGACAACTCCTACGCCTACACCGCCAACGATACCGTGGATGGCGGGGCCGGCAGCGATACCATCTGGACCGGCAAGGGCGACGACACCCTGATCGGCGGCACCGGCAACGATGTGCTGTCGGGCGAGGACGGCTCCGACACCTTCCTGTTCGACTTCGGCTCGGGCCACGACACGGTCAACGGCGGTGCCTCATCCAACTGGACCGACACCATCGACCTGCACGAGCTGGGCGGCGACGTCTCCATCACCGTGCAGGTGAACGGTGGCGCGACGACCACCCACGACCACGACGATTGGGTCGCCGGCGCCGACGCCGGCACCACCGACCTGGGCGCCCAGGACCGCAGCGGCACCATCACCATCCACCATGACGACGGCACCGACGACACCATCACCTTCCAGAACGTCGAGCAGATCAAATGGTAGGGTGACCGGACCGGAAAGCTTGCGGAGCCTGCCCCTCACCGGGCAGGCTCCTTTCTTTTCGCCGGAAGCCGCCATGCCCGGACGGCCGGCGGCGTTCGACGGCATCAGCCGGGACGCCCTGGCGAGGCGCCTGACGACAGGGTGGGCAGGCTCGGTTCCAGATGATAGAGTGCGTGCGGGGGAGAGGCGCGGGTGACATCCATGGAACGCATCGGAAAATACGTCATCCACAAGGCGGTGGTGACCAGCGGCTACAGCCGCATCCTGCTGTGCCACGATCCCGACCTGCAGGTGCCGGTGGCGGTGAAGCTGTTTCATCCCCGCCAGGACAGCGGCCCCTTGAGCCCGGCGCTGCTGCTCAACCGCTTCCTTGCCGAGGCGCGCCTGCTGGCCGCTTTCGACCATCCCCACATCATCGCGGTCAAGGCGCTGGAGCAGTTGGAGGACGGCCGCCCCTATTTCGTCATGCCGTACATGGCGGCCCATTTCGCCTGGGAGATCGGCAAGGACTTCGCCGCCCCGGCCCAGGCCGCCGCGGCGGACGAGCGCGACCGCCCGCGCAAGGTGTCGCTGGTCCGCGCCGTCGGCCTGCTGCGTCAACTGTCCTCGGCGCTCTCGGCCATGCACCGCCGCGGCATGGTGCACCGGGCGGTCAAGCCCTCCAACATCCTGCTCAACGCCCGCGAATCCGGCTCGGTCAAGCTGTGCGACTTCAGCATGGTCAAGCTGCCCGACCGCAACCTGCCCATGCCCGACCACTGGATGGGCAGCCCCGACTACACCGCCCCCGAGCAGCGCGACAACGCCACCGCCGTCACCTCGCGCGCCGACGTGTTTTCGCTGGGGGTGCTGGCCTACCGCCTGACCACCGGCCGGCTGCCCGACACCAGCCGGGGAGCGGTGGACATGGGCGACGACATGCCGGCGGCCCTGGCCGAACTGGTCAAGCGCTGCACCGATCCCGATCCCTCGCTGCGCCCCGGCCATGCCGGCGAGGTGCTGCAGCGACTGGACGCGGTCCCCATTCAGCGCGAACTGATCAAGCCGGTGGTCAAGATCATTCCCCGCCGCCCGATGGCTCCCGCGCCCGTCCCGCCCCCGCCTGTCCCGGTTGCCGAGGCGGTGACCGAGTAGGGCGGTCGGCGTCGATCAGGGAGCCAAGGCCGGCATAATCGTCGTGCCGCGCCGCCGACAGCAGCGTCTCCAGCACATCGCCGGGCATGCCCGTCGAGCGCAGCACCGTGGCTCCCAGTTGCAGGCTGGCCTCCACCGTCTCCGGCACCGCCATGGTCGCCCCGGCCCGCTTCAAGGCGCCGCTGTGCTCGTGATCACGGGCGCGGGCATAGACCGGCAGGGTGGGGAAGCTGCGGCGCAGCACCGCCATGGCGCGCTCGGCGGCGCCGGGGCGGTCCAGCGTCAGCACCACCGCCGCCGCCCGCTCGGCGCCGGCGGCGCGGAACACTTCGGCCTTGCTGGCGTCGGCGAAAAAGACCGGCAGCCCGACGGCGCGCGCCGCCACCACCCGGTCGGCATGCAGGTCGAGCGCCACCACGGCGGTGCCGCCGTCGCGCAGCAGGCGCGCCACCGTCTGGCCGACACGACCATAACCGGCAACGATGACGTGCCCCGACAGCTTGGCCAGTTCATCGAGGTGGCCAAGATCGCCCTGCGGCTTGTACAGCCGATGGCCCACGGCGGAGGCCAGCACCGCCAGGCCGGGGGTGAGCATCATCGAGGCGGTCACCACCAGGGTCAACAGGCGGGAGGTCTCAGGCTCCAGCAGGCCGCCCCGCATCGCCTGGCCGAACACCACGAAGGCGAATTCGCCGCCCTGGGCCAGCAGGAGGGCCATCTGGGCCGCCACATCGGCTTCGAGGCGGAAGGCGCGGGCCAGCCCCGCCAGCAGCGACGCCTTTACCGTCATCAGCAGCAGCACCAGCAGCAGCACCTGGCGCCAGTGGGCGGCCAGCAGCGACAGATCCAGCGACATTCCCACCGTCATGAAGAACAAGCCGAGGAGAAAGCCGCGGAACGGCTGGATGTCGGCCTCCACCTGGTGACGGAACTCGGTCTCGGCCAGCAGCAGCCCGGCGAGGAAGGCGCCCAACGCCATGGACAGGCCCGCCGCCTCGGTCACCCAGCCGGTGCCCAGCACCACCAGCACCGCCGCGCCGGTGAAGGCCTCGGACGAATGGCTGGAGGCGACCAGACGCAGGAACGGCCGCACCAGGAAGCGGCCCGCCCCGATGATCAGGCCGCCCGCCACCGCCGCCCGCAGGGCGGCCAGCGCCAAGGCATGGGGCGGCGACTCGTTCGCATCCGACAACACCGTCAGCAGCACCAGCAGCGGCGCCACCGCGAGATCCTGCATCAGCAGCACGGCAAAGGCGGCCCGGCCGGCCCGGCCGGCCAGCTCGCCCCGCTCCATCAGCATCTGCAGCACCGCCGCCGTCGAGCTGAAGGCCAGCGCTGCCCCCACCACCACCGCGGTGGCGAGCGGCAGCCCGCCGGCCCAGCCGATGGCCGCCAGCGCCAGGGCGGTGACCACGACCTGGGCGCTGCCCAGCCCGAACAGCAGGCGGCGCAGCACCGCCAGACGGGACAGCTTGAGTTCGAGGCCGATGGCGAACAACAGGAATACGACGCCGAATTCGCCCAGCTTCCGCACGTCCTCGATTTCGGCGATGAGGCGCAGCACATGCGGTCCCACCACCACCCCGGCCACCAGATAGCCCAGCACCGGACCGATGCCGAGGCGATGGAACAGAGGCACCGCCAACACCGCGGCGGCCAACAGCGCCAGAATATTGAACAGCAGTCCCTGGGTGGACTCCATGGATGCAATATGGGCATCGCCCTTGCCTTGCGCCGCCTCGCTTGCCATGCTCGCGGCCATGTCGACCACCGCCACACTTGCCCCTGCCGCCCTCCCTCGGGCCGCCCTGGTCACCGGCGCCGCCCGCCGCATCGGCCGCGCCATCGCCCTCGACCTGGCCGAGGCGGGCTTTGCCGTAGCGCTGCACTATTCGCTCTCGGCCGACGAGGCCCATGCGGCGGTGGCCGAAATCGTCGCCGGGGGCGGCCGGGCGGTGGCGCTCGATGCCGATCTCCGCCGCGAGGATCAGGTTCAGGCGCTGGTTCCTCGCGCGGTGGCGGTGCTGGGTCCGCTCGGCCTGCTGGTCAACAACGCCTCGACCTTCGAGCGCGACGACGCCCTGACCGCCACGCGGCAAAGCTGGGACCTGCACATGGAGGTCAACCTGCGGGCGCCCTTCGTGCTGACGCAAGGCTTTGCCCGCCAGCTGCCGGCCGAGGCCGAGGGCGTCGTCGTCAATCTGCTGGACCAGCGCGTCTGGAAGCCGGCCGCCGACTTCACCACCTACAGCCTCAGCAAGGCGGGTCTGTGGAGTCTGACCCAGAGCCTGGCCCTGGCCCTGGCGCCCCGCATCCGTGTCGCCGGCATCGGCCCCGGGCCGGCGCTGCCCAGCCGGCGCCAAAGCGCCCAGCAGTTTGCCGCCCAGGCCGCCGCCACGCCGCTGGGCCGCCCCACGTCACCGGCCGAGATCGCCGGAGCGGTCCGCTTCATCCTCGCCAGCCCGTCCGTCACCGGGCAGATGATCGCGCTGGACGGCGGGCAACACCTGGGGTGTGAAACGGCGACGGAGGAGTGAGGCGCTCATCCCTTTGGTTCAAGGTTATACGACGGATGGACGGCCATGGAATCCATGAGTTTTCTGCACCCCGCCGGAGTTTTGCACAGGCGATACCAGCCGCTTTGGTTTCATAGGGTTGCGACAGGAAAGACCCTCATTCATAGACCGTTCACCCTTGACATAGACTAACTTATTGAAATTACTCAATTCAGCCCCGATGCCTAGAATTTGGGCAAAGATGTGGACCCCACGGCCTCTCTGGCGGGAGGGCTGTCTCCATCAAAGTTGCCAACACACTTATCCACAGAATCCGTGGATATCCCGCATTGCAAGATGGATTCTCGACTTTCGTCGGGGCTCATACATTGGAAGTAGCACCTTATGACGGCCCCTCCCGATCCGGATACCTCACCCGAAGTCTCCGGCCGTCTCGGCCGCGGGGCGGCGGTGATCCTGGCGCAGTTACTGACCCTGCCGGGGGCGCCCGGGGTCTACCGCATGCTCAACGCCAAGGGCGACGTGCTCTATGTCGGCAAGGCCAAGAGCCTGAAGAAGCGGGTGGCCGCCTACACCAAGCCGGAACGCCTGCCGCTGCGGCTGCAGCGCATGGTCGCCGAGACGGCGACGATGGAGGTGGTCACCACCCACACCGAGGTCGAGGCGCTGCTGCTGGAAAGCAACCTGATCAAGAAGCTGGGGCCGCGCTACAACATCCTGCTGCGGGACGACAAGTCCTTCCCCTATATCCTGGTGACCGGCGACCACGATTGGCCGCAGATCCTCAAGCACCGCGGCGCCCGCTCGCGCAAGGGCGAGTATTTCGGCCCCTTCGCCTCGGCCGGGGCGGTCAACCAGACCCTGTCGGCGCTGCAGCGCGCCTTCTTGCTGCGCTCGTGTTCGGACTCGGTGTTCGCCAGCCGCACCCGGCCCTGCCTGCTGCATCAGATCAAGCGGTGCAGCGCGCCCTGCGTCGAACGCATCCCCCATGACGAGTACCTGGCGCTGGTCGAAGAGGCGCGCGCCTTCCTCACCGGCCACAGCCAGCGCATCCAGCGCGACCTGGCGCGGCGCATGGAGGAGGCCAGCCTGGCCATGGACTACGAGGAGGCCGCCGGCTTCCGCGACCGCATCCGGGCCCTGTCGCGCATCCAGGCCCACCAGGACATCAACCCACAGGAGGTGGCGGAGGCCGACGTGGTGGCCTTGCATCAGGCCGGCGGCGCCGCCTGCGTCCAGGTGTTCTTCTTCCGCTCGGGCTGCAACTACGGCAACCGCGCCTATTTCCCGGTCCACGCCCAGGATGAGGATGGCGCGGACGTCATGGCCGCCTTCCTCGGGCAGTTCTACGCCGACAAGACGCCGCCGCGCGAGATTCTGCTGAGCCAGGAACCGACCGGGCGCGACATCGTCGAGCGGGCGCTTTCCGAGAAGGCCGGGCGCAAGGTCACCCTGTCCATCCCCAAGCGCGGCGACCGCAAGCGACTGCTGGAGCACGCCTGGGACAACGCCCGCGAGGCGCTGGGCCGGCGCATGGCCGAGAGCGGGGCGCAACGCAAGCTGCTGGAGGGGGTGGGCGAGTTGTTCGGCCTCGACGGCGCCCCGGAGCGGGTCGAGGTCTACGACAACAGCCACATCCAGGGCAGCGACGCGCTGGGGGTGATGATCGTGGCCGGGCCGGAGGGGCTGGTGAAGGCGGCCTACCGCAAGTTCAACATCAAGGGCACCGAGCTGACTCCCGGCGACGACTACGCCATGATGCGCGAGGTGCTGACCCGCCGTTTCCGCCGCGCCCAGAAGGAGGACCCCGACCGCGACCGTGGCCAGTGGCCCGATCTGGTACTGATCGACGGCGGCCAGGGGCAGTTGACGGTGGCCTGCGAGGTGTTCGCCGAGTTGGGCGTCGAGGAGGTGGCGCTGGCCGCCATCGCCAAGGGTCCCGACCGCGACGCCGGCCGCGAGCGCTTCTTCACCCCCGACCGCGAGCCCTTCTCGCTGGAAGCCCGCGACCCGGTGCTCTATTTCCTGCAACGCCTGCGCGACGAGGCCCACCGCTTCGCCATCGGCAGTCACCGCACCCGGCGCTCCATGGGACTCACCGCCTCGCTGCTGGATGAAGTGGCGGGCATCGGGGCGCGGCGCAAAAAAGCGTTGCTGCATCATTTCGGCTCGGCGCGGGCGGTTTCCGAGGCCGGACTGGCCGATCTGGAGGCGGTGGACGGCATCAACCGCACCATGGCCAAAAAAATCTATGACCACTTCCATCCCGGCGGCTAATATCGCCGTCTTCGCCGCTCGGATTCCGCTGATGGTAACCAGCCTGCCCAATTTGCTGACCTTGTCGCGCATCGTGGTGATCCCCCTGGTGATCGCCACCTTCTATGTCGGTGGCGACGCCGCCCGCTGGGTGGCGTGCGGCCTGTTCGTCGCCGCCGCCATCACCGACTGGTTCGATGGCTGGCTGGCCCGCAGCCGCAATCAGGTGTCGGTGCTGGGCCGCTTCCTCGACCCCATCGCCGACAAGCTGCTGGTGGCCTCGGCGCTGTTCATGCTGGCCGCCTACGACCGCGTCAGCGAGGTTTCCTACCTGCCCGCCCTGGTCATCGTGCTGCGCGAGATTCTGGTCTCGGGCTTGCGCGAATTCCTCGCCGAGGTGCGCGTCGGCATGCCGGTGAGCAGGCTGGCCAAGTGGAAGACCGGCATCCAGCTCACCGCCATTCCGGTGTTGCTGGTGGGCGACGCCGGCCCCGCCTTCCTGCCCACCCGCCATCTGGGCGAGGTCGGCCTGTGGCTCGCCGCCGCCCTGACCATGATCACCGGCTGGGACTACCTGCAGTCCGGCATCCGCCACATCCGCGCCCACTCCGACGCCCCGGACCATCGAGCAGGCCAACGAGAAGTTTGACGTCGACCGCCCGGGCAAGGACTCCTACGAGCACCGCGCCGCCGGCGCCGACGAGGTGATGGTGGCCTCGGCGCGGCGCTGGGCGCTGATGCACGAATACCGCGACCGCCCCCCCTTCACCATGGACGAGATGATCGCCCGCATGACCCCGGTGGACCTGTTGCTGATCGAGGGCTTCCGGGCCTGGCCGCACAAGCGGCTGGAAGTGTGGCGCGAGGCGGTGGCCAAGGAGCCGCTGTTCCCCGGCGATCCGCTGGTGGTGGCGGTAGCGGGCGACGCCGCCCCCGGCTGCGCGCTGCGGCTCTATGGGCTGGATGACATCGAGGGCATCGGGGCCCTGGTGCTGCGGGAGAGCGGGCTGTGACGCGCTTTGCCGCCGCCGCCCGCCTGATGACCGTCGAGGAGGCGCTGGCCCTGCTGGACGGGCGCCTCGCCCCGGCAACGACGGTCGAGACGGTGCCGCTGGCTGCCGCGCTGTTCCGCATTCTGGCCGAGGACGTCGTCTCGGCCCTCAACGTGCCGCCGCACGACAACGCCGCCATGGACGGCTGGGCCTTCCGCCACACCGACCTGCCCGAGAACGGCTCGCCGCGCCTGCCGGTGGCGGGACGGGTGGCCGCCGGCCATCCCCTCGATGGGCCGCTGCCGCACGGCGCCGCGGTGCGCATCTTCACCGGCGCCGCCATGCCGGCCGGCGCCGACACCGTCGCCATGCAGGAGGCCTGCACCGCCGGCGACGGCTGGGTCCAGCTGCCCGCCACCACCAGACGCGGCGACCACGTCCGCCTGGCCGGCGAAGACATCGCGGCCGGTGCCACCGTGCTGTCGGCGGGAACCCGCCTGCGGCCCCAGGAGCAGGGCGTCGCCGCCGCGGTGGGCCGCACCACGCTGGCGGTGCGCCGGCCGTTGCGGGCGGCGGTGTTCTCCACCGGCGACGAGATCCGCGATCCCGGCACCGCCCTGCCGCCGGGGTGCATCCACGACAGCAACCGCTTCACCACCGCGGGGCTGCTGAAGGCGCTGGGGGCCGAGGTCACCGACCTCGGCATCCTGCCCGACCGGGTCGATGCCATCCGCGACGCCATGGCCGCCGCCGCCGCCGCGCACGACCTGCTGATCACCTCGGGCGGGGTTTCCGAGGGCGAGGAGGACCACGTCAAGGCCGCCGTCGAGGCCTGCGGCTCCCTGCACTTCTGGCGCCTGGCCATCAAGCCGGGCAAGCCGGTGGCGCTGGGCGAGGTGGCCGGGACGCCCTTCATCGGCCTGCCCGGCAACCCGGTGGCGGTGATGGTCACCTTCATGCTGCTGGCCCGGCCGGTGGTGCTGCGGCTGATGGGCGCCGCCGATACCGGCTTGCGCCGCTTCCCGATCGAGGCCGCCTTCGCCTGCCGCCACAAACCCGGCCGCCGCGAATATCCCCGCGCCCGGCTGACCACCGCCGGGGGCCGGCTGGTGGCGGAAAAGTATCCCACCGACGGGTCCGGGGTGCTGTCCTCCATGGTATGGGCCGACGGACTGGTGGAAATTCCCGAGAGCCGTGGCGATATCTCGCCGGGCGACACCGTCGATTTCCTCCCCTTCGCGGAGATGCTGCGATGAAGGTGCTCTATTTCGCCTGGCTGCGCGCCAAGACCGGCGTCGGCGAGGAAACCGTCGAGGCCGGGGGCATCGGCGACGTCACCGCCCTGATCGCCGCCCTGAGCCAACGCTCGCCCGGCCACGCCGAGGCCTTCGCCAACCTCAAGGTGGTGCGGGTGGCGGTGAATCAGGACTATGTCGGCTTCGATCACCCGCTGAAGCCGGGCGACGAGATCGCCTTCTTCCCGCCGGTGACCGGAGGCTGACATGGTGGTGCGGGTCCAGCACGAGGACTTCGATACCGGCGCCGAGATCGACGCCTTTTCCAGGGGCAACGGCCGCGTCGGCGGCGTCTGCGCCTTCGTCGGGCTGGTGCGCGACACCGCCGGCTCCGGCCAGCCGGTGGGCGCCATGACCTTGGAGCACTACCCCGGCATGACCGAGCGCCAGTTGGAAGCCATCGAGGCCGAGGCCCGAGGGCGCTGGCCGCTGGAGGACACCCTGATCATCCACCGCTACGGCCGGCTGGAGGCGTGCGAGCGCATCGTCCTGGTCGTCACCGCCAGCGCCCACCGCGAGGCCGCCTTCCAGTCCTGCAACTTCCTGATGGACTGGCTGAAGACCAAGGCGCCGTTCTGGAAGGTGGAACACACCATCGCGGGCGACGCCTGGGTGGAGTCCAAGGGCAGCGACGACCTCCTCGCCGCCCGCTGGGGAGACTGACCAAAGCCTGGGGAGGACCAACCTAGGCGAGCGGCAGGGTGACGTGGAAGGTGGCGCCCTCGCCGACCACCGACTCCACCGAGATGCGGCCGCCGTGGCGCTCGACGATCTTCTTGCAGATCGACAGCCCGATGCCGGTGCCCTCGTACTGATCGCGGCTGTGCAGACGCTGGAAGATGAGGAAGATGCGCTCGAAATACTCGGGCGGGATGCCGATGCCGTTGTCGGCCACCGAGACGGTGGCCCAGCCGGCCTCGGCGCGGGCGGAAATGCTGATCACCGGCGGGCGCGCCGGATCGCGGTATTTGGCGGCGTTGCCCACCAGGTTCTGGAACAGGCGCACCACCTCGTCGCGGCACACGAACACCGGCGCCACCGCGTCGAGCGCGGGGTCGACATGCACGACGGCCGCGACCTCCTCCAGCTTGACCTGCAGCATCAGCAGGGCGTCGTCCACCAGAACCTTCAGCGGTTGCGCCGCCTTGGGCTGGGCGATGCGGCCGATGCGCGAATACTCCAGCAGGTCGCGAATGAGGCGGTCCATGCGCTCGGCGCCGTCGCGGGCGAAGGCGATGAATTCGTGCGCCTCCTCGTCGAGCTGCGCACCGTAGCGGCGTTCCAGCAGGGCGACGTAGGACCCGATCATGCGCAACGGCTCGCGCAGATCGTGCGAGGCGACATAGGCGAACTGCTCCAGCTCGGTGTTGGACCGCTTCAGTTCCGCCTCGGCGGCCAGGCGCTGGGTGATGTCGGTGAACACCACCACCGCGCCGGTGATGGCGCCCTGTTCCATGATCGGCGTGACGGCGTATTCCACCGGGAAACAGGTGCCGTTCTTGCGCCAATAGACCTCCTTGTCGACCCGGCGGACCTCGCCGGCGGTCAGGGTGTGGAACATGGGGCAGTCCTGCCGCGCATAAACGGTGCCGTCGGCATGGTGGTGGTGGACCGCGTCATGCATGGTGACGCCGATGCCCTCGCCGGCCTCCCAGCCGAACATGCGCCGTGCCGCCGGATTGATGAAGCTGATGCTGCCATTTTGGGTGATGCCGATGATGCCCTCCTCGGGTGAGGCCAGGATCAGCTCGCGCTGGCGGCGGGCGGCATCGGCATCCTCCTTGGCGGCGAAGGTCTCGCTGCTGGCGAGGTCGCGTTCCATGCAGGAACCGGCCCAGCCGGCCAGCAGCCGCACGAATTCGATATCGCCCTCGTCGAAGCGCCGGGGGTAGGGCGCCGTCGAGCTGAAGCTGACGGTGCCGAACAGTCGGCCGTGCACCCGTATGGGCGCGCCAATATAGGCTTCACGACCGAAACCGCGATAACAGGGATGGCCGGCGTGGGGCGAATCGCCCATGTGCGGAATGGCAACGACGTTGTCGGCCTCCAGCGTTATGGCGCAACAGGTCTCGCCGACGGCGAAGCGGGCGCCGTCCTTGAGCGGTGCCGAGGCCGGAGCGTTGTGCAGCAGCACGGTGTAGGTGTCGCCGTCGATCTTGCTGAGGACGGCGAATTCCATGCCGAGATGCTTCGAGCCCAGCGCCAACGCCCGCCCCAGCTGCGCCACCGCCGGGGCCGGCGGCAACGCCATGATGGCGCTGAGCTGGCGCAGGTTGCGGTAGGACCGCTCGGCCGAGCGGGTGCGATCGGCCAGCACCGCCTCGGTGCGCTTGCGGGCCTCGCGCATGTCGGTGAAGGCCCCCACCAGGGCGCCGATCTCGTCGTTGGAGGGAGGCGGCAGCGGCCAGGCGAAATCCTGCCGCGCCAGGGCGCGCGACGCCCGCGCCAACTGGCGCGCCGGGCGCATCACCGATCCCTCCAGCACAAGATAGACCGCCGCCACCATGGCGCCGGTCAGCAGCAGGAACACCATCCCCAGTTCCGAGAAGCGCGCCCGATCGGCGGCGACGCGCGGCGCGATGTCGATCACCGCGGTCAGGCGGCCGAGCACGGCACCGCCCGACTCGATATCCTTGGCCAGGTACCGCGGTTCCTGACCGGCGGCGGCAACGGCGGGGGGCCGCCCAGCCAGCGGAAAGACCGGCCGGCCCCGGGAATCCTCCACCACCAGCGACACCCAGTCACGATTGGTCGCCATCAGCGCGCCCAGGTTTTCGTGGACAAGACCGATCTGACTGGCGAGCAGCGGCGGAATCAGCCCCTCGACGACGCTGTCGAGATGGCTCGACACCGAGTGCAGCAACTCAGCCTCGGCATCGGCACGCAGCTTGGGCATCCACACGCCGAAGACATAGCCGAGGCTGGCCAGGCAGATCAGGGCCAGCGGCAGCAGCAGTTTGACACGAAGCGTCATGGCCCTGCCCCTCATCCCGATAGGGTTCCAGGCGCGGGAAAGCCGCCATGGCGACCGCCCGCGCGAGAAACCGCCCCCCGGATTCGCATCAGGTCCCCCCGATGGAACACCCGATAAACATTAGCATGATCGGCACCGTCGCGCGCGGGCTTCAAGCGGGCGCGGCAATGGGCTATACCCTGGCGGAAACGTCAGCCTCGCCACCAGGGAGTACCGCAGCGATGTTCGTGGTCCAGTGTAAGGACAAGCCCGGCCATGCCCCCGTGCGCGCCGAAAACCGCGCCGCCCATCTCGAACACTTGAAGGCTCATCTCGACAAGGTGGTGCTGGCCGGCCCCATCCAAAGCGAGGACCGGCAGTCCATGCTTGGCAGCGTCCTGGTGCTGGACTTCGCCGAGCGGGCGGCGCTGGATGCCTTCCTCGCCGCCGATCCCTACGCCAAGGCCGGTCTGTTCGAGAGCGTCACCGTGCTGCCGTTCAAGAAGGTGCTGCCCTAAGGATGGCCCGCTGGCTGCTCAAGTCGGAGCCCGGCTGCTGGTCGTGGGACGACCAGACCAGGGTCGCATCGGAACCATGGTCGGGGGTACGCAATCACCAGGCCGCCAAGTCCCTCCGGGCGATGCGGCCGGGCGACCGCGCCTTCTTCTATCACTCGGTGGATGAGAAGCGCATCGTCGGCGTGGTCGAGGTGGTATGCGAGCCCTATCCCGACCCCACCGACCCCGACGGCCGCTGGGTGGCGGTGGACGTCAAGGCGGTGGCGCCGCTGCCCAGCCCGGTGAGCCTGGCGCAGATCAAGCACGATCCACGGCTGGAGAACCTGCCGCTGATCCGCCAGAGCCGCCTGTCGGTGATGCCCATCGACGACGAGGCCTGGGCCATCATCTGCGGCCTGGGGGGAGTGAAGACGTAGATTGCCGAGCTACCGAGGCTCTCCAATCCCCATCCCGCCCCGAAACGGTAATCATGCCGGCTGGCCAAGGGGCACCGACGGAACATCCGCGCCCCCCGAGGGGGGCGCGGATTACCTTACTTCCGGCCGACCTTCAGGAAGGCTTCGCGCACTTCGTCGAGGCTTTGGGTGAAGCGCTTGTTGAGCAGGTCGAAGGCCTCGGAATTGGCCTTGGCCACCATCTCGGACAGCTCGCGGATGTTGGACAGCGAGCGCTCGAAGGCATCCTTGGCCAGCTCGGTCTGCTTGGCGGCCTTGTCCTGGGGGGTGCCGGGCTCGGTGATTTCCTTGGAGGCGAGGGCGACCTCGTCCAGGGTCTGGCGCAGGATCTCGACCTGGCGCTTGACCACCGCCTGCAGTCCGTCATAGGCGAGGCGGTTGGCCTGGCTCACGGCTTCGATGTTCTTGCGCTGATTGGTGATGATGGTGTCGACGTCCAGGCCCGGCACCTTGAAGTCGCCGAGGTACTTGCTGATGTCGAAATCGAAAAGCTGATCGGCCGGCTGTTTGGCCATGGTCGTTCCCCTCCATCCCGGAGTGCATGTTGCGGTGCAGCAAGCATACCCCGATGGGAGTAGCCAGTCAAATCGAATCAAAGCGCCGGTACGGCTAAGTCTCTCCCCGGCCAGGAGAAACCTCGGACACCGGCCGGGTGCCGCGTTGCAGCATGATTCCGGCCAGGCTTTCGGCTCGCCCCAGCGCCCGGTCGAGAACCGCCATGGTGCGCGACAGGTCCGGACTGTCGTCCCCGAGGAAGGTTCTCAGGGTGTTGAGATAGATGGCGGCCAGGGTCTGGGTTTTCGCCAGGCCGCTCAGCCCGGCCGAGGCGATGCCGGCGGCCTCCAGGGTCAGGGCCATGGAGCGCATGAAGCGTCGCACCCCGCAGGCGAGCGCCAGGGGGTCGCCGCCGCACTGGCGCAGGATGGCGGAGATGGCGCGGCGGTCGGGCGCCATGGTCTCGAAACGCCGCATCACCGCATCGAACAGACGGTCGCGCGGGCTCTCGCCGCCAGCATGCCCGCCGGCCAGCATGCGCCGGTCGACGTGCCGCCCATAGGCGTCGAGGATGGCGGCGCGGTTGGGGAAATCCTCCACCACTTCGGCCAGCGACACCCCTGCCCGTTCGGCAATGTCGGCCAGGGGCAGATCGCGCCACCCGCGCTCGGCGGCAAGCTTCATGGCGGCGGTGACGATGTGCTCGGAGGTGGGCTGATGTGACTTTTTGGCCATGGCGGCACCCGGCGGAATTGCTGGTCCCACCAGATGTAGGGAGCCGCAGGACGCAAGCAACCCTTCCGTTCAGCCGGCCAGGTCGCGGCCACGCCGCGTGGCGGCGGCAACTGCCCGCTCCATCAGTGGAGCCATGCCGGCGGCCTCGTCCATCAGCACCGCCAGCGCCGCGGCGGTGGTGCCGCCGGGGCTGGTGACGTTCTGGCGCAGTTGTCCGGCCGCCTCGCTTGACTGGCGCAGCAGTTCACCGGCTCCCGACACGGTGGCCCGCGCCAGCCGTACCGCCAACTCGGCCGGCAGCCCCTGCGCCACCCCGGCGGCGGCCATCACCTCGGCCAGCAGGAAGACATAGGCGGGCCCGGAGCCCGACACGGCGGTGACCGCGTCCATCAGCCCCTCGTCCTCGACCCAGCCCACCTCGCCGACGGCCTCCAGCAGCCCCTGGCAGAGCTCGCGGCCGGCGGCGTCGACCGCGCCGCTGGCACAGCAGACGGTCACGCCGCGACGCACCGCGGCCGGCGTGTTGGGCATGGCGCGCACGATGGCGGCACCGCCTCCCAGATGGGTCTCGAAGAAGGCGATGGTCTTGCCGGCGGCGATGGAGAGGAACACCGCGCCGCCGAAGCGGGCGTAGGGCGGCAGCGCCTGCGCCATCACCTGCGGCTTGACCGCCACCACCACCACGTCGGGGCTGAAATCGGCGGGGATGGCGGCATGGTCGGCCACCACGGTGACGGGGAAGGCGGCGCCGCTTGGTTCCACCACCACCACGTCGGCGGTGGCGAGGCCCCGGTCGAGCCACCCCGCCAGCATGGCCGAGCCCATCTTGCCGCAGCCCACCAGGAGCACCTTCGTCATGGAAACAGTCCCCCTTAGCCGCTCCGGATAATTGGAGAGCGGGCGTCCCGCCCGCCACCTGCGACGTCAGCGGGCGAGACGCCCGCGCTCCACGATGATGTCCGGTCACGCCTCCCCGGCGGTCTCCAGCAGCGACGCGGCGACGGCTTCGCGGGCGGTCTTGCCGCCCCAGATGACGAACTGGAACGCCGGATAGAAGCGTTCGCATTCCGAGACGGCGATGTCCACCAGATCCTCGACCTGTTCCGGCGACACGCTGGTGGCACCGCGGAGCAGCGAGGTATGGCGGAACATGGGCACCGCTTCGTCCTCCCACAGGCCGAAATGGCCCAGCCACAGCTTCTCGTTGACGATGGCCAGGAGATCGCAGATGGCACCACGCTTGCCCTCGGGCACCTTCATGTCGAAGGCGCAGGTGAAATGCAGCGCGCCCATGTCTTCGCGCCAGGCGAAGTATAGGCTGTAGTTGCACCACTTCCCGGGAACCTCGGCCGCCAGTTCTTCTTCGCTGCGGCGCTCGAAGGCCCAGTCATTGCCGAGGACGAATTGCTCGACGAGGTCCAACGGGTTGGATGCGGGCTCTTCCTCGTAGACGACGGAAACCGTCATGCCTGTGCCCTCCGTGGCATGCCTACCGTTTCGCGTGCGTGCCGGAATCAAAAGTTAGTGCCCGGCTTATCCCCGACGCACAAACCGTAGCCTACCGAAATGGCTCCAGCCGATGCAAGGCATTATCGGGCCTCTACTTCGCATTTGTTGTGGATAACTTACAGGCGAATAGCCTGAAAGGCATGGCTACTCACTGGCGGCTGGCTTAGCCCTTTTGGCCCGCGGCTTGGCCGGCTTGACCTCGGCGGCTGCCGCCGGCTTGCCTGCGGCCGTCGAGGCGAGTTGGGCCTCCAACTCGGCGACGCGGGCGGCCAGGATTTCCTGCTCCTGGCGCGCCTTGGCGACCATGGCGCGCACGGTCTCGAACTCCTCGCGGCTGACCAGGTCCATGCCCGAGGTCAGGCGCTCCATCTGCTGGCGGACCAGGGCCTCGAGCTCGGCCCTGACCCCCGACAGGGCGCCGAGCGCCCCGCCGGCAACGCGGGCGATGTCGTCGAAGAAGGGATTGTTGGTCTGCATGCTGGCGCCTTCCTGTGTTCCCCTCGCCGGGCGCGCCCCTCCGGGCGCTTGGCCGCCGCCGCGATGGCGGCTATGGAATGTTCCGCGATATTATGGTGACGCTTTCGGCGGCGCGCTACCCCTTCTCACTCACCCCGGCCTCGGCGAAGGTGGCCATGCCGACGTGGCAGGCGACGGCGCCCTTCAGAACGCCCACCGCCAGCGCCGCCCCCGAAGCCTCCCCCAGCCGCATGCCGAGGTCGAACAGCGGCCGCTTGCCCAGCCGGTCGAGCAGGCGGCGATGGCCGGGCTCGGCCGAGACATGGGCCACCTGGCAATGGTCCAGCGCGCCGGGCCGCGCCGTCTCCAGCACGGCGGCGGCGGCGGTGCAGACATAGCCATCCAGCAGCACCGGCACCCGCTTCAGGCGCGCCGCCAGGATGGCACCCGCCATGGCCGCCAGCTCCCGGCCGCCGAGCCGGCGCAGGAGTTCCAGCGGCGGCTGGCCATGATGCAGACGAACGCCGGCCTCCACCACCTCTGCCTTGCGGGCCAGGCCGGGATCGTCGACGCCGGTGCCACGCCCGATCCACTCGGCGGCGGTGCCGCCAAACAGGGCGCAGGGAATGGCGGCGGCCGGGGTGGTGTTGCCGATGCCCATCTCGCCCACCGCCAACACGTCGGTGTCGGCGGGAACCGAGTCCATGCCGGTGCGGAACGCGGCGACGAACTCGGCCTCCTCCATGGCCGGACGCCGGGTGAAGTCGGCGGTGGGGCGGTCGAGGTCGAGGGCGGCCACCGCCAGCTCGGTGCCGAACGTGCGGCACAGTTGGTTGATGGCGGCGCCGCCGCGCTCGAAATTCGCCACCATCTGAACCGTCACCTCGGGCGGGAAGGCCGAGACCCCCAGCGCCGCCACGCCGTGATTGCCGGCGAAGACGCGGGCGCGCGGGCGCTCCAGCGTGGGCGGATGACGTCCCTGCCAGGCCGACAGCCAGCACGACAGCTCCTCCAGCCGGCCCAACGCTCCCGGCGGCTTGGTCAGTTGCGGATCACGGGCGGCCCAGGCGGCGGTGGCGGCCTGGTCGGGGCCGGGCATCCGGGAGAGCAGCGTCTGAAGATCGGCAATGCTAGAAATAGACGAAATCAAAGCTGTGCTCCCCAAGATATTGCGATGAACCCGCTGCCGCTCTATAACGCAAAGACGATGAGCGAGTCACCTTCGGAAACCGTCCCCAACCTTCTGGCCGAACTGCATCTGGCGGCCTGCTTCCTCACCCGCCTGCCGCTGCCCGATGCCGGACCGGTGGCGCCGGGTGGGCTGGCGGCGGCCATGCGTTGCTTTCCGGTGGTGGGAGCGGTGGTGGGACTGGCGGCGGCGGCGGTGCACGCCCTGGCGTCGCTCTGGCTGCCCACCTTGCCGGCGGCGCTGTTGGCGGTGACGGCCTTGGTGCTGCTCACCGGGGCGCTGCACGAGGATGGACTGGCCGATTTCGCCGATGGCCTGGGGGCGCGCGGCGACCGCGCGCGCCGGCTGGAGGTGATGCGCGATTCCCGCACCGGCAGCTTCGGGGTGTTGGCGCTGGTGTTCTCGGTGGCGTTGCGGGGAGCGGCGCTGGCGGCTCTGCCATCCGGCTGGATTGCCACCGGCGCGCTGGTGGCGGCGGCGGCTCTGTCGCGCGCCCTGATGCCGGCAGCGATGCAGGCGATGGCCCCGGCCCGCGCCGACGGCCTCGGGGCGAGCTGCGGCGTTCCCCATGCCGGCGTGGCGGCCACCGCGGTGGTGGTAGCGTTGCTGCTGTCGCTGCCCGGCCTCGGGCTGGGGGGAACGTTGGCGGCGGCGCTGGCGGGAGGCCTGGCTGCGCTGGGCGTGACGTGGCTGGCCCGGCGGGCCATCGGCGGCTATACCGGCGACGTGCTGGGCGCCATTCAACAGGTATCGGAGGCTGCGGTGTTGCTGGCGGCAGTGGGGACCATATGAGCGGGCACCACGCGAATGTCACCCGGTGGTGGCTGCTGCGGCATGCCCCCGTACCCTGTCCACATGGCCGCATCCATGGCCAGTTGGACGTGGCCTGCGACACCTCCGAGACCGGGGCCTTCGGCGAGTTGGTGCGGCGGCTGCCGATCAATCCGGCGCTGGTGGAAAGTGGCCTGCTCCGCTGTCGCCAGACCGCCGGGGCGCTGGAGGCGGCCGGCCTGCTGCTGGGGCCGCCCCAGGTCGAGCCCGACCTGATGGAGCAGGATTTCGGCCACTGGCAGGGCCGCAGCTGGATGGAGCTGGAAGCCGCCAAGGAGCCCGGCCTGGCCGAGTTCTGGCACGATCCCGCCGGCACCGCGCCGCCCCACGGCGAAAGCTTCGCCGCCATGATCGGCCGGGTGAGGGGGGCGATGGCACGGTTGACCCCGGCCCTGGGCGGGCGCGACGTGCTGGCCATCGTCCACGCCGGCACGGTGCGGGCGGCACTGGCCCTGGCCCTCGGGCTGGAGCCGGCGCAGGCGCTGCGGTTCGCCGTGCAGCCGCTGTCGCTGACCCGCCTCGACGCCACCCCGGAAGGCTGGCGGGTGGAGTGCGTCAACCTGACGCCGTACTGAACTGAGAAGGGCTCACCGCAAAGGCGCCAAGGACGCAAAAAACGCAAGGATTGATTACCCTTCTTGGCGAACCTTGGCGGTCTTCGCGTCTTTGCGGTGAATCGAGTTACCCCTCCCCCACCAGCCATTCCAGCCGGTGCCCGCCGGTGTCGGGCGCCAGCACCTTGGCCAGCCAGGGCAGGATGGCGGCCATGGCCTCGTCCAACTGCCACGGCGGGTTGATCACCAGCAGGCCGCAGCCGTTGAGGCGGAAGGGATCGTCGTCGGGTCGGATCAGCAGTTCGGCCACCAGCGTCTTGGGCGGCCCCTCGGCCGCCACATCCTGGTGGAAACGCGCCACCGGCGGCCGCGCCTTGATCGGGTACCACACCATGTAGCAGCCGGTAGGCCAGCGCTTCAGCGCCTGACGCAGGCCGCGACGCAGACGGCCGAACTCGTCCTTGGCCTCGAACGGCGGGTCGACCAGCACCAGCCCCCGCCGCTCGGGCGGCGGCAGCAGCGCCTTCATGGTGGCATAGGCGTCGCCATGGTGGATCGACACCTGGCGGTCGCCGGCGAAGCGGGCGGCCAGATCCGCCGCGTCCTCGGGATGCAGCTCGACCAATGCCAGCCGATCCCGTGGCCGCAGCAGTCCCCGCATCAGCGTCGGCGAACCGGGATACCAACGCAGCGGCCCGTCGTTGCCTGCCCGCACCGCCGCCAGGTAGGGCGCCAGCTCGGGCGGCGGGGTGACGGCCTCCAGCACGCGGGCGATGCCGACGCGGTACTCCCCCGTCTTGTCGGCCGCTATGGAACGCAAGTCATACACGCCTATGCCGGCATGGGCGTCGAGGCAGAAGAACGGCGCCTCCTTGCGGGCCAGATGGGCGAGCGCCAGCGTCAATGCCGCATGTTTCACCACATCGGCGAAGTTCCCGGCATGGAAGGCGTGACGGTAGTTCATGGCTTGGCACAGCCTTAAGTTATGAAGGTGAGTCCGCAATTACCCCAGGGTGTCACAATTCGTCACAAAATCGTGTTTTCTCCGTGGTTTGGGCCATAATATCGGGCGAACTCCCGATTGAAGGTTGTTGCCGAAGCGGTGTAACCTTTCAAGAATAATTATACTTCTGCGCAGTTGATTGGTTCGGAGGATCGATCAACCGCCATTGGCATTGGGGGAATGATGACACGGTCGGGAGTCCATCTCACGGGGGTCGAGCGCACGTTCGGCACCAACGAGATCATCGTCAGCAAGACCGATACCAAGGGGCGCATCATCTACGCCAACGAGGTGTTCCTCAACATCGCCGGCTTTGCCGAGGCCGAAATCATCGGCCAGCCGCACAGCATCATCCGCCACCCGGCGATGCCGCGCTGCGTCTTCAAGCTGCTGTGGGACACCATCGAGTCGGGCAAGGAGATCTTCGCCTACGTGCTCAACCGGGCGCGCAACGGTGACCACTACTGGGTATTCGCCCACGTCACGCCCACCGTCGACGCCAACGGCACCATCGTCAGCTACCATTCCAACCGCCGCTCGCCGCGCCGCGAGGCGGTGGCCAAGGCCGAGGGGCTCTACAAAGAGCTGCTGGCCATCGAAAACGGCCATGCCGATCGCAAGGCCGGAATGGAAGCCAGTTTCAACGCCATGGTCAACAAGCTGCAGTCGGCCGGAGTGCCCTACGATGAATTCGTCTTCGCTCTCTAGGGCGGTTGCCGCCACCCTGGTCGCCGCCGCTCTGTGCACCATCGGCGCTGTTGTGTCCCTGGTGGGCGGCGAACTCAGGGACGCCGCCGCAACGGCGCTGGCGGCGGTCGCCGCCCTCCTGGCCGCCTTCTTTATCAACCGAGCCCGCGCCAACATCCGGCGTGCTGCCGGCGTCCTGCACGAGGCGTCGCAGGGCCGGCTCGACGCCCGCATCGTCGGCATCACCGAGGGCGGCGTGCTGGGCGGCCTCGACCGCAGCATCAACCGCTTGCTCGACCTCACCGAGGTGTTCACCAAGGAGGCCGATGCCGCCATGGCGCTGACCTCCGAGGGCCGCTATTTCCGCCACATCCTCACCGAGGGCCTGGTGGGCGAGTTCTCCGACCACGCCCGGCTGATCAACCGCGCCCTGTGCACCATGGAGAACCGCGCCAAGGAATTCGTCACCGAGGCCACCGGAGTCGGCACCACCATCAAGCACGTCTGCCAGGCCGTCGCCTCCACCGCCACCGAGTTGGAGGCCACGGCGCAGCAGATGTCGGGCATCGCCCAGCAGACCAGCTCGCAGTCGCAGACGGTGGCCCGCGCCGCCGAGAACGCCTCGGTCAGCACCGAGTCCGTGGCGGCGTCCGCCGAGCAGGTTTCGGCCGGCATCCGCGAGGTGGCGGGACGCATCCAGCAATCGGCGCACATGGCGCAGGACACCGCCCGCGTCGCCGGCGAAACCGACAAGGCCATCCAGAGCCTGCTGGAGGCGGCGACCAAGATCGGCGAGGTGGTCAATCTCATCACCGAAATCGCCAATCAGACCAACCTGCTCGCCCTCAACGCCACCATCGAGGCGGCCCGCGCCGGCGATGCCGGCAAGGGCTTCGCCGTGGTGGCCAATGAGGTCAAGCACCTCGCCAACCAGACGGCACGCGCCACCGACGAGATCTCGGGCCAGATCGACAGCATGCGCCAGGCCACCGAGACCGCGGTCGGCGCGGTGCGCAACATTGCGGTCAAGATCAACATCATCAACGAGAACGCCACCGGCATCGCCACCGCCACCGAGCAGCAAAGCGCCGCGGTGGCCGAGATGAGCCGCAGCATTCGCGAAGTGTCGGCCGGGGTTCAGACCGTGGCCAACACCATCGGCGAGGTGGCGGAGATCGCCGGCACCGCCACCGAGGCGGCCAATCAGGTGCTGGTGGCCGCGGGCGACCTCGCCCATCGCACCGTCAGCATGAACGGGGACATCGACTCGTTCGTCGGCCGCGTCTGCTCGGGCATTCGGAGGGGATAGAGGCAGGCGGCCTCCCTCACCATCCACCACTTTGTTGGTCCAACCGGAAAAGGAAAATGAACCACAGAGATGCCTTTCAGGTGTCTCCGCCACCGCGTTACACGACCATCGATATATAATTTCGTTGCTTTGAGGCGACGGCTGGACCGTCCTCTCTGTGCCTCGGTGTCTCTGTGGTTTCCATTTTTTGCAGCCGCGGAAAGTGATGGGTGGCGTGGACGCCCTCCCTTTCCCCCTTGCGTCGACGGGGTGGTTCGGTTAATGCTATCGCCCCGATGGAGTATCGCAATGTCGTTTGTGTCGTTCATTGCCAACACCAAAACCGGCACTACCACCGCGTAAGCGGGGGCCGGTTCGTCACGTCTGCACGAAAAATGGCCCGCGGAAACTTCCAGCGGGCCTTTTTTGTGTCCCGAGAAGCCACCTAGGGCCGAACGAACGGAGAGAGAGATGGGTTACAAGGTCGCTGTCATCGGTGCCACGGGCAATGTGGGCCGCGCAATGCTCCAGGTCCTGGCCGAGCGCAACTTCCCGGCGGACGAGGTCGTCGCCCTGGCCAGCGAGCGGTCGGTGGGTCGCGAGATATCGTTTGGCGACAAGACGGTCCTGACGGTCAAGGACCTCGCCAAGTTCGACTTCACCGGCACCGATATCGCCCTGTCGTCGCCCGGCGCCAAGATCTCGGCGGTGCACAGCCCGCGTGCCGCGGCGGCCGGTTGCGTCGTCATCGACAACACCTCGCACTTCCGCATGGAGCCCGACGTCCCCCTGGTGGTGCCCGAGGTCAACCCGCAGGCCATCGCCGGCTACAAGAAGCGCGGCATCATCGCCAACCCCAACTGCTCGACCATCCAGATGGTGGTGGCGCTGAAGCCGCTGCACAGCCTGGGCAAGATCAAGCGGGTGGTGGTGTCCACCTACCAGTCGGAATCGGGCGCCGGCAAGGAAGGCATGGACGAATTGTTCGAGCAGACCCGTGGCGTGTTCGTCAACGACTCGCCGGCGCCGCAAAAGTTCGCCAAGCAGATCGCCTTCAACGTCATCCCCCAGATCGACGTCTTCATGGACGACGGCTCGACCAAGGAGGAGTGGAAGATGGTGGTCGAGACCAAGAAAATTCTCGACCCCGACATCCAGGTCAACGCCACCTGCGTGCGGGTGCCGGTGTTCATCGGCCACTCGGAGTCGATCAACGTCGAATTCGAGAAGCCGGTGTCGGTGGCCGACGCCACGGCGGCGTTGAGGAACGCACCCGGCGTCATCGTGCTCGATACCCGCGAGCCGGGCGGCTACGCCACGCCGGTCGAATGCGCCGGCGAGGACGCCACCTATGTCAGCCGCATCCGCAAGGATCCCACCGTCAAGAACGGCCTGTCCTTCTGGTGCGTCGCCGACAACCTGCGCAAGGGCGCCGCACTCAACGCGGTGCAGATCGCCGAGGTGCTGGTGAAGGACTACCTCGGGAAGTAGCCGTTTACCGAAGAAGAGCCCTCTCCCGCCGGGAGAGGGCGTCTCCGGCCCTCCCCAAGGATCTTCCCCGATGGCCCTCCCCAATGGCCCTCCCTTGACACCTTCGCCGGTCGAGCCCACCCTCCGCGCATGGTTCTGGTCCATGGCACTACGGTGGAAATTGCGGGGGCGGGCGTGCTCATGCGTGGGCCGTCCGGTTCGGGCAAGTCGGATCTGGCGTTGCGCCTCATCGACGGCGGCGCCGGACTGGTGGCCGACGACCAGACGGAACTTTCGCTGCAGGACGGCCGCCTTGTGGCCCGCTGCCCCGCGACCATCGCCGGTCTGATCGAGGTGCGCGGCGTCGGCCTGATCCGCCTCGCCCACCGCGAAATCGCGCCATTGGCCATGGTCGTCGATCTGGTGCCGGCGGCCGAGGTGGAACGGCTGCCCGACCGGCTGATCGCCCGCTATCTCGGCATCGAAACGCCGTTGCTGCGCCTTTTCGCCTTCGAGGCGTCGGCGGCGGCAAAGGTTCGCCTTGCGATGACTTCGGCAACGCGGGATATAATGCGTCCGTGATGACCGACGACACCCCACCCGATGCCGGCTCGGCCGCGGTAGCTCGCGCTGCCGCAAGCGCGTCCACCGCGACCGCGGGACGGGTGATCATTGTCACCGGCATGTCGGGCGCCGGCAAGACTTTGACCTTGAAGGCGCTTGAGGATCACGGCTGGGAAGCGGTGGACAACCTGCCGCTGTCGCTGCTCTCCAGCCTGGTGCGCCCGGGCGAGGGCGCCGGGCGGCGGCTGGCCATCGGCATCGACATCCGCACCCGCGACTTCGGCGTCGAACGGGTGGCGGCCGCCATCGATCGCCTGATGACCGAGAGCGGCCTGGATGTGCGGCTGCTGTTCCTCGACTGTGACGACGACGTGCTGTGCCGGCGCTTCACCGAAACCCGGCGCCGCCACCCCCTTGCCGCCGACCGCCCGCTGCTGGACGGCATCCGCCATGAACGCGAACTGGTGTCGCCCTTGCGGGCCCGGGCCGAGGTCATCGATACCAGCCAGACGGCGACCGGCGATTTCAAGCGCATGCTGGCCGGCCGGCTGGGTCTGGAAGCGGAACGCGACCTGGTGCTGTTCGTCACCTCGTTCGCCTACCGCAACGGCCTGCCGCGCGAGGCCGACCTGGTTCTCGACGCGCGCTTTCTGCGCAACCCCCACTACGTGCCCGAGTTGAAGGCCCTCACCGGCCGCGACCAGGGCGTCGCCGACTATGTGTCGGCCGACCCGGCCTTCGCCGGGTTCATCCGATCGGTGACGGAGTTGCTGTCGCCACTGCTGCCCCGCTTCGCTGCCGAGGGCAAGAGCTATCTGACGCTCGCCGTCGGCTGCACCGGCGGACGCCACCGGTCGGTGCTGGTCGCCGAGCGACTGGCCCGTTGGCTGAGAGACCGCGGCTGCCGGGTCGAGTTGCGGCACCGCGAGCTCGATCAGGGGGGAACATGACAAGGGGATGCCTATGATCGGATTGGTACTGGTAACCCACGGCCGACTCGCCGACGAACTGGTTGCGGCGCTTGAGCACGTGGTGGGGCCGCAGCCCAATGTGGGCGCGGTCTGCATCGGACCCGACGACGACATGGAGCAGCGGCGCAACGATATCCTGGCAAGCGTGGCGCGCTGCGACGACGGAACCGGGGTGGTGGTGCTGACCGATATGTTCGGCGGTACGCCGTCCAACCTGGCAATCTCCATCATGGACAAGGCCAAGGTCGAGGTGATTGCCGGCGTCAACCTCCCCATGTTGATCAAGCTGGCCAGCGTGCGGCATTCCGAACCACTGGCCGACGCCGTGGCCAGTGCCCAGGAGGCCGGCCGGAAATACATCAACGTTGCCTCCAAGCTGCTGACCCAGGATCGCAAGTGATGGCCGACGCCTCCCAGGCCCAGCACCCCTCAGACGGCGACGAGCTGCGCCGCAACGCCACCATCGCCAACCGGCGTGGCCTGCATGCCCGCGCCGCGGCCAAGTTCGTCAAGCTGGCGGCGACCTTCGACGCCCAGGTGACGGTGGGCCACCGCGGCACCGAGGTGTCGGGGCTGTCCATCATGGGCCTGATGATGCTGGCCGCCGCACCCGGCTGCTGCATCGAGCTGAAAGCCCGCGGCCTCCAGGCGGAGCTGGTGCTGGGTGCGCTGTGCGATCTCATCGACAAGAAATTCGACGAAGACTAAGGGACCAAGGTCGACGAGCGTGATGAACAGCCGCGACACCGCCACCACCCAAGACCCGCGCGCCGCCGCCATCGGCGCCGCGCCGGGCGAGATCATGCTCGAAGGCATGGGCGTGTCGCGCGGCATCGCCATCGGCACGGTGTATCTGCACGACGCCGGCTCGATCTCGGTGCCCGAGCACCGCATTTCCCTGGCCAATCTCGATGCCGAACGCGCTCGCTTCGCCGAGGCCGCCGAGCGCGCCACCCGCCAGGTGGCCCAGTTGCAGGAGAAGGCGCACGGATTGGGCGGTGCGGCGGGCGAGGAGCTGGGCTACCTGCTGGATGCCTACCAGCAGATGCTGCATGGCTCACGGCTGATGCGCGGCGTGTCGCGGCGCATCGAGACCGACCGCATCAACGCCGAAGCCGCCGTCCAACAGGAGATCAACGAGATCGTCCGCGGCTTCGAGGCCATGGATGATTCCTATCTCGCCGCCCGTGTCGCCGACATCAAGGACATCGGCCGTCGCCTGCTGCGCGCCCTGACCAATACGCCCTACCGGCCGTTTTCGGCGCTGCCCAAGGCCGCGGTGATCATCACCGAGGAGCTGACTCCGGCCGACACCGCGCTGCTCAACCCGCACCAGGTGGCGGGGTTGGCCACCGTGCTGGGCGGTGCCGAAAGCCACACCGCCATCATGGCCCGCTCACTGGGACTGCCCTCGGTGCTGGGGGTGGCCACGCTGCTGACCAAGGGTATCCGCGGCGGCGAGCAGGCCATCGTCGACGGCGCCAACGGCGTGGTGATCATCAATCCGACACCCGCCACCCTGGCCAACTATCGCCGTCGCCGCGCCGATTTCCTCAAGACCCGCCGGGTGCTGGCCCGGCTGAAGGATGTGCCCGCGGTCACCACCGACGGTGCCCGCATCCTGCTGCAGGCCAACATCGAGCTGCCCAGCGATATCGACCACGTTCTGGGCAGCGGTGCCGAGGGTGTCGGCCTGTTGCGCAGCGAATTCCTGTTCATGAACCGCGAGGACCTGCCCAGCGAGGACGAGCAGTTCGAGGTGCTGAAGGACCTGGTCATCCGCATGGCCGGGCGTACGGTGACGGTGCGCACCTTCGACGCCGGCGGCGACAAGCTGGCGCCGGCCTTGGGCTGTTCGCTGGGACCCAATCCCAGCCTGGGCTTGCGCGCCATCCGGTTGGGGCTGGCGCGGCCCGAGCTGCTGCAGGCCCAGCTTTCAGCCATCCTCCGCGCCTCGGCCTTCGGCCCCATCCGCATCCTG
The DNA here is from genome assembly GCA_016183945.1 of Magnetospirillum sp. The sequence goes on along the minus strand of JACPDP010000026.1, from coordinate 15,386 downwards.
ATACCCATGGTGGCCACCGTCGAGGAGATGCGCGCCACCCGCGAGATACTCGGCGAGGGGGTCAAGCGGCTGAAGAAGAAGGGGGTGGCCATGAGCGATCCCCTGCCGGCACTGGGCGCCATGATCGAAATTCCCGGCGCCGCGCTGGCCGCCGACGCGCTGGCCTGGCATGTGGACTTCTTCTCCATCGGCACCAACGACTTGACGCAGTACACCTTGGCCATCGACCGCGCCGACGAGGCGGTGGCGCATCTTTACAACCCGTTGCACCCGGCGGTCCTGCGCCTGATTCAGTTCTCGGCCGAGGCGGCCATGCGCGCCCGCATCCCGGTCTGCGTCTGCGGCGAAATAGCCGGCGACCCGCGCTTCACCGCGCTGCTGCTGGGGTTGGGGATTCGGGACCTGTCCATGTCGGCCAACAACATCCCCGTGGTCAAGCAGCGCATCCGCAACCTCGACCTGGTGGCGGCGACGCGGCGGGCGCGGGTGATCATGGACCAGTCCGATTCGGCCCGCATCGCCCAGCTGCTGGATGGGTTCAACGCCGGCGAGGCGTAAGCTGACATGGCGCGCGGGGGTCTCGCCCGCGCTCCCGTGGAAATTCTATTCCACCACCACGTCCTGGGCGTACTCGTAGACTTCGCCGGTTTCGTCGTGCCAGGCGAGGCGCACCTTGCCGCTTTCACTGGCGAGGGCGTAGACCGTGGTGAAGGGGTTGGCCGACACCGCGGAGTGCCACTCGCCGCTGGTCACCGGCTCACCGTTCCAGGTGCAGACGAACTTGTTGACGATGCGGCGCGGGATGGTCTTGCCATCCTTGTCCTTGCGCTGCCCCGACTCCATGTCGTGGGTGAGTTGGGCCTTGATCTCGATGATCTCGCCCTTCCTGGCCTTGGCCGGGATGCGGGCCTTGACGCGATCGGAATTCGCCATGGGTGTCCCCTCCTGCCTCAGCCGCCGCAACCGCCGACGGTGACCTTGATCTCTTGCTTGGCGCTCCACACCGTGCCGTCGCTCATCACCGCGTAGGCGCGGACAACCTGGCTCTTGGCGAGGCGCATGCGGAAGGCGACCTCGGCCTTGCCGGAGCGCGGCCCGAACGACCACGAGGCGACGCCGGGAGACGGGTTGCCCTCCGCGAGGATGTGGATGGCCTTGACGTGGTCGGCGGCGGTCATCGGGCTGTCCACCGCCACCGCGATGGGCTCGGCGGCGCCGCTTTCGGCGACGTCCTTCAGCCGGAGCTGAACCCGTCCCTCCTTGGGAACCGCGTTGCCGATCAGCTTTTTCAGCATATCGTCGGCTTCCTGCGTCGTCGCCGCGGCCGACCGCGGCAAAGTCGCCGCCATCGCCATGCCGGCACCGGCCACCAGGAATTCGCGACGGCTTACAGTCACGTCTGCATTCACCCCAGCCTCCCGCAACGAAGGGTTTTTACGTTGCCCCAATGTATCGGAGCGTTGGCGGTTTCCACAATACAATAATGCGCTCATATAACACCTCGTTCATGCTGCGCTGCGAAAAGGACGAGTCACGACCATGCGCCTGTTGCGGCAAGCCTGGGAATTGGTCAACACTCCATAAGAGACCGTTTTGGGGGACGGGATTTGAGTATCCGTCGCAAATTTTTCGGTGCCTTCGGCGCCATCATCATCACCGCCATCGTGACTCTGGTCGTGAATGGCTTCATCGCCTTGCGCGAGATCGAACTCGCGGAGCGGATGGGCGAGGTCGGCCGCGTCATCGCCGAGGAGCAGATCCCCCTGGTGGAGACCATCAAGGACATCCAACTCGACGTCGCCGAGATTCGCGGCGTTTTGGGCGAGGTGGCGGCGGCGCGCGGGCGCGAGCGGCTGGCGGCGGGAATGATCGCGGTGGAGGCGGCGGCCGGACGCTTCGAGAACCACCACTCCGCCGCGCTGACCTCAGCCCAACACCTCGGCCTGTCCGACGTGGAACGGGCGCTGGAGGGGGTCAAGATCGCCTTCGCCCCCTTCCTCGACAGTGGCCGCGACATGGCGCGCACCTATGTGGAAAGCGGTAACGGCGCCGCAGAGCTGGACGATTTCGACGGCTCCGGCCTCGGCCTCAAATCGCTGCTCGATACCCTGCTGGAGGCCGCCGAGGTCACCATCGCCGAGGCCGCCACCGCCCAGTTGGAGGCGCGCGAGAGCCTCACCGCATCGGTGCGCAGCCAGGCGCTCACCATGGGCCTCTCGGCGGCGACGCTGCTGTTGCTGGTGATCGGGGCCGGCATTGTCCTCGACCGCCAGATGATCCGGCCGCTGGTCGAGATGACCGAGATCACCGCCCGCATGGCCGAAGGCGATCTGTCGGTCAACATCCCCGGCCGCGGCCGCCCCGACGAGATGGGCCGCCTCGCTGCGGCGGTCGAGGTGTTCCGCGACGCCGCCCACAAGGTGCGTCAGGGCGCGGCACACCAGGAGGCCGAGCATCGCCGCAACCGCCGCAAGCTGCAGAGCGAAATCCTGGCGCTGACCAACGCCATCGACGAGGAGGTCAGCGGCGCCATCGGCATGGTGCTGGCCGAGGCCGACACCATGATCGGCTCGGCCGCGACCATGGCCAACTCGGTCGATCAGGTGCGCAGCCGCTCGCAGGCGGCGGCGGCGGCTTCGGAATCGGCGAATTGCGGGGTCAATTCGGTGGCCGCCGCGGCCGAGGAGCTGTCGGCCTCGGTGCATGAGATCAGCCGCCAGGTCTCCACCTCCACCCGCATCTCCGTCGAGGCGCGCGGGGAGGCCGGCAAGGTCGACCGCATCGTCAAGGGCTTGGCCGAGGCGGCGGAGAGCGTCGGCGAGGTGGTCAAGCTGATCAACGACATCGCCGCCCAGACCAACCTGCTGGCGCTGAACGCCACCATCGAGGCCGCCCGTGCCGGCGATGCCGGCAAGGGCTTCGCGGTGGTGGCGGGCGAGGTCAAAAACCTCGCCAACCAGACCGGCCGCGCCACCGATCAGATCGGCGAGCAGATCACCGCGATCCAGGATGCCACCGGCGAGGCGGTCACCGCCATCCGCGGCATCCTCGGCACCATCGGCGACATCGGCGAGATTTCGGGCAGCATCGCCGTGGCGGTGGAGGAGCAGTCCGCCGCCACCCTGGAGATTGCCCGCGCCGCCCAGACCGCGGCGGCCGGCACCCAGGAGGCGGCCATGGAAATCGTCGAGGCCTCGCATTCCACCGAGGAGACCGGCCGCCTGTCCGGCGAAGTCCATCACTCGGCCGAGAGCGTGCGCAGCCGCATCGGGCTGATGAAGGACGCCATCGACGAGATCATGCGGTCCGGCGCGGAAGAGAACCGCCACATGAACCAGCGCCACACCGTCAACGTCGCCGCCACCGCCGCGGTGGCCGGCGCCAGGCGGCCGTGCCTGCTGCAGGAGATCGCCCTGGTGGGAACCGGCGTGCTCGACCGTCAATTGGCCGTCGGCCGTGGCGGAGAGTTCGACCTGGATGTCGCCCATCTCGGCGTGTGGAAGGGCAGCGTCGTGGCGGTAACCGATCAGAACACCCATGTCCGGTTCGACTTCGAGGAAGGCCAGGCGGCCAAGTTGGAACAGTTCATTTCCGCCCGCAGCGGAGGCAAGGCAGCATGAGTTATGGGATTACGCCGTGAGATATGAATTCACCGAGGGTCCGGGCGGCTTGGTGCTGGTCCTGCGCGACCAACTCACCTTCTCGGACCGGGAAGCCTTCGACGGCGTCATCGAGAGGATCGTGCGGTCCGGCGGCCGCCAGGCGGCCATCGACCTCAACCAGCTGGATTATATGGATTCGGCGGGCCTCGGCATGCTGCTGACGCTACGCGACGGTGCCGAGCGGGCCGGCATCGAGGTCCGGCTGACCCGGGCCAAGGGCGAGGTCAAGGAACTGCTCACCCTCGCCTGCTTCGACAGCCTTTTCGTCATCGAGGACTGAGGTGTCCGTCGCGGCCGAGGGGCCGTCGCGGGTTCTGATCGTCGACGATGAGCCGGTCAACCGGCATCTGCTGTTGGCGGCGCTGAGGGTCAGCGGCTACGACTGCATCGCCGCCGTCGACGGCCAGGATGCCTGGGACATCCTCGACCGCAACCCGGCCACCTGCGACGTCGTCCTGCTCGACCGCATGATGCCGCGCATGGACGGCATGACGCTGCTGACCCGCCTCAAGGCCGACGAACGGCTGCGTTCGATTCCGGTGATCATGCAGACCGCCTGCGACTCCGAGGAGGATATCGCCGGCGGCATCGCCGCGGGCGTCTTCTACTACCTGCTGAAGCCGCTCGACCGCCGGGTGCTGATCTCGGTGATGCAATCGGCCATCGAGACGCGAACCCGCCTCCGCCGCCTGCAGGGGGACCTGGTCAAGCGCACCACGGCGCTGACCCTGATGGAGGCGGGGACGTTCCGCTTCGCCACCCTCGACGAAGGCCGCGATCTGGCGGTGTCGCTGGCACGCGCCTGTCCGCGTCCGGGCTCGCTGGTGGTGGGCCTCAACGAGCTGTTCACCAACGCCGTCGAGCACGGCAATCTCGGCATCACCTTCGAGCACAAGGCCGTCCTGCTGGCGGAAAAGCGCTGGGCGCAAGAGGTCGAGAACTGCCTCGCCTTGCCCGAGAACGCGGCCAAGCGGGTCACCGTGCGGTTCGAGCGCCGGGGCGGCGAGGTCCGCTTCACCATCACGGACGAGGGGTCGGGCTTCGACTGGCAGCACTTTCTCGACCTCGATATGCGGCGCGCCTTCCACCCCCATGGCCGCGGCATCGTCATGGCCCGCCGAATGTCGTTCGAGAGCGTTGCGTTTCGCGACCCCGGCAACGAGGTGGTCTGCGTGGTGCGCGACGGCGGCGAGGTCGTCGGAAACACCGCCTCGACCGCCGCCGGGGCGACGGCCGCCGCGGTTGCCGGCGATGACCTCAAGGCGGCGCGGGCGATGCAGGGCGAGCTGCTGCCGACGCCCGAGGACATCGCCCGGGTGGAATACCGTTACGGCGTGCGCATCAGCGGCCTGTTCGAAACCTCCTGCGAGGTTGGCGGCGACATCTGGGGCCTCACCCCCCTCGACGGCCGTCGTTTCGCCGTGTTCCTCGCCGACTTCTCCGGCCACGGCTATTCGGCGGCGCTCAATACCTTCCGGCTGCATACCCTGGTCCACAACCTCACCGAGGGCCGCGACAACCCGGCGGCGTACATGGAGCAGTTGAACCGCCACCTGTTCGGCCTGCTGCCGCTGGGGCAATACGCCACCATGCTCTATGGCGTGGTCGATGTGGGCATCGGCGAGTTTGTCTATGCCGCCGCCGCGGCGCCGCATCCCTTGGCCATCAGCTTCGGCACCGCCGGGGTGATGGCGGGGCAGGGCCACGGCTTGCCGCTGGGCGTGGTCGCCGCCGCCCGCTATCCCCAGCGCCAGCTGCCGTTGCCGCCTGGGACGCTGCTGTTCCTGCACAGCGACGCCCTCAACGAATGCTCCCTGCGAGCGCGCCGCCCGCTCGGTTCGCAGGGCGTCGCGGAGATGCTGGGTGAGCGGGTCGGACAGGGCACCGCCTGGGATGCCGCCTCGCTGATCCGCCCCTTCCTCGACGCGGTGCAGCGCCCGTTGCGCGACGACCTCACCGCGGTGTCGTGCCTGCTGCCCGGTTGAGAGCGGCACACTCCTCCAACGCCGAAGCGGCAGCGCAGAAGGCCGCCTTGTCCTTGTCAGCGGCCTTGCCGCCTCCCCACATGCCGCGGGCGTCCCTGCCGGCGAGGCCGGGGCGGGACGGGCCAACGGAGACACGGACATGGCGACAGGAACGGTCAAGTGGTTCAATGCCGGCAAGGGCTACGGCTTCATCATGCCGGACGACGGCAGCAAGGATGTGTTCGTACACATCTCGGCGGTGGAGCGGGCCGGCCGCAGCACCCTGAACGAGGGGCAGAAGGTGGCCTACGACGTCGCCCGCGGCGACCGCGGCCGGGTTTCCGCGGTCAACCTCAACATGGGGGAATAGCATCGTCCACCCCGTCCTGCCCGATGGGCAGGACGGGATTCTCATGATGCCCTCGCCGGGCGCGACGCTTATGCCCGGGCGAACACCGCCTTGACGGCGCCGCCCAGCGAGCCCTCTTCCAGGTACTTCATTCCCAGCACGCCGCCGAAGATGATCGAGCCCAGGGCGATGGCCGAGGTCAGCGACAGCGTCGACATGCCGGTCAGCCCCTGGCCGATGGTGCAGCCCATGGCCAGCACGCCGCCGATGCCCATCAGCGCCGCGCCGAACATGTGGCGCAGCATGTCGCCGGCGTCCGAAAAGGCCTCGAAGTGGAAACTCCTGGTCGCCGCCGAAACCAGGAACGAGCCGAAGATCACTCCCGCCACCGCGGCGATGCCGAAGTTGATGGTCGATCCGGTGAAGGTCATCAGATACTGCATGCCGTCGCCCATCGGCGCCACGAAGGTGAACGAGGCGAGCTGCGTGGGCTCGAAATCGTCGGCGCCCAGCACGCCGGTGATCCACCATCCGGTCGGCACCATCAAGCCGATGACCACGCCGCCCAGCATGTCCCGCGGGCTGGCGCGGAATTCGGCGTCCTTGAAGCACCAGACCACCAGGCCGCCGGCCACCGCCGCCACCGCCAGCCAGCGCGCCGGCCCGGCCGAGAGGCCCAGCTTGGCCAGCACCGCCGGCAGTCCCTGATTGGCCAGGCCCAGACCGGCGGCGCTGACGTTGGTCAGGCCCTCCATCTGGATGCGGGCCAGGGCGATGGGACCCTTCAGCGTCATATAGGCGAACAGCGCCACGATCATGAAGACCATCACCGACTTCAGATTGCCGCCGCCGATGCGCACCAGCGTCTTGTTGCCGCAGCCGCCGGCCATGGTCATGCCGAAGCCGAACATCAGCCCGCCCAGCACCGCGCCGGCCCAGCCGATATTGGCCCCGAGATAGATGGACTTGCCGAGGTCGACCATGCCGGCGGCGACCATGCCCTGGCTGGCGACGATGCCGACGGCGACCGCCAGCATCCAGGCCCGAAAGCGCTTGAAATCGCCCATGAAGACGGCATCGGAGATGGCGCCCATGGTGCAGAAGTTGGTACGATTGGCTGTGGCGCCGAAGACGGCACCCGCGATGAACGCGGCGCCGCCCACGACGGTGGTGAGCGGAATGTCGAACACGATGACCATCCTCCCCTTGTGGACGGCCCCTTTCGCACAGGATGCTTGGCGGGCGGACCGTTCCCCTATATATTTCTGGTTTCTAAATTAGCACCGACCTGACGGTATGCTCAAGAACAGTATTGGAGGGAGCTCAAGATGACCACCGTTCTCGATGTCAAGGGCCTCAACTGCCCGCTGCCGATCCTGCGCGCCAAGAAGGCGATCAAGGACATTTCCTCCGGCGACACCCTGCAGGTGATCGCCACCGATCCCGGTTCGGTGAAGGACTTCGACGCGTTCTGTCGCCAGACCGGCAACACCCTGGTCAGCCAGAGCGAAACCGGTGGCGTTTATACCTTCAATATCAAGAAGACCGGCAGCTGACGCCGGTGGCATCGGCTCCCCTTGCCGCCGCCACCCTGGCCCTTGTCTGCTGGGCCGGGAGCGCGGCGGCGGCCGAGCTGGCCATGTTCGAAACGGCGACCTGCCCGTGGTGCCTGAAATGGCACCGCGAGGTGGGACCTGCCTATGGCCGCACCGACGAGGGGCGGCTGCTGCCGTTGCGCCGGGTCGATATGGCACGGCCGCCACCGGCCGACCTGGCCGGCATCGCCGGCGTCAAGTACAGCCCCACCTTTGTCGTCCGCGACTGCAAGGGCGAAGCGGGCCGCATCGTCGGCTACAGTGGCGAGGCGGAATTCTACGGCGAACTGGCGGCCATCATCGCCAGGATGACGGCGGCGGGACGGCCGGCGGCCGGATGTTGACTATAAATCCCACCCCGAGGGGGACGGCCAAGACCGCCGTTGCCCAGGGCAATCGGGTGAAGGAGGTCCCGCGAAGGCGGGAATCCATGTTGCCGCCGACACGATTTCCGGCCTCGCATTTCCTCTGCTCCAACCATGGACCCCCGCTTTCGCGGGGGTGACGAGAAACATTAAGGACGATATCCCTTCACCCGATTGCCCTGCGCCGTTGCCGCCCTGGGCTTGACGACAGATGCGCCGCCGCCGGCATCAAGGCGATCCAGGAAAGCCTGGACTTCTTAAGGTACAGCGGGCGTCCCGCCCGCCGTACCTCACCCGATCACCAACGTCGCCCAGCCGTCGATGACGATGCGGTGCTTCAGCCGCAATCCTTGCGCCTCGTGGGCGGCCATCACCATGCGCTCCTGGCGTTCCAGCAGACCGGACAGCACCGCCACGCCGTCGGGGGCGAGGTGGGCGGCCAGGTCGGGGGCGAAGCGGCACAGCGGCCGCGCCAGGATGTTGGCGCAGACCACGTCATAGGGCCTGCCGCGACCGACCGCCGGGTTGCGGTAGCCGTCGCTCACCACCGCGGTGACCCGCGACGCCACCCGGTTGTTGGCGGCGTTGCCGGCACAGACCTTGACCGCCGAGGGGTCGATATCGGTGCATACCACCTCGGCCGCCCACATGCGGGCCATGGCGATGCCGAGGATGCCGGAGCCGGACCCCAGGTCGAGGGCACGGGTGCGGCGGCGGCGCTTGCCCAGGCCGTCGAGCGCCAGCAGGCAGCCACGGGTGGTGGCGTGCTCGCCCGAGCCGAAGGCGGTGCCGGCATCGATCTCGATGCCGATACGCCCCACCGGCGGGCTGCCCTGGCAGTGCGAGCCATGGACGAAGAAGCGTCCGGCGTCGATGGGCGGGAAGTCGCGCAGGTTCTCCAACACCCAGTCGACGTTGGGCAGCCGCTCGACCATGAGGTCGGGCAGGTCGAGCCCGTTGGCGGCGGCTACCGCCGCCAGGGCCGACAGGATGGCGGCGCGCTCCGGCGGATTGCGGGAATAGCCCTCCAGGTGCCACGGGCCGTCGCCGTCCGAGATGCCGGATCGGTCGTCCATGAACATGGTCACCGACTCGGCGAAGCGCTCGAACACCGCCTCGAAGATCGGCACCGCCTCGGGAGGAACGGTGAGGCGAAGATGCCAGATTTCCGGGAACACGGGCGGCATGCAGCGTGTCACCCGTACCGGACGTCGATGATCTGGTAGGACTTGGAGCCGCCGGGGGCGGTGACCTCGACGGTGTCGCCGATATGCTTGCCGATCAGTGCGCGCGCCAGCGGCGAGTGCACCGACATGCGGCCCTGCCGGATGTCGGCCTCGTGGGCACCGACGATGGTGTAGGCCACCTCGTCGTCGGAATCCTCGTCGGCCAGCGTCACCGTGGCGCCGAAGCGCACCTGATCGCCGGACAACGTGCTGACGTCGATGACCTGAGCCCGGGAGATGATGTCCTCCAGCTCGCCCACCCGCCCCTCGATAAAACTCTGCCGCTCGCGGGCGGCGTGGTACTCGGCGTTCTCGGACAGGTCGCCGTGCTCACGCGCCTCGGCGATAGCCTTGATCACCGCCGGCCGCTCGACCGACTTGAGAGACTTCAACTCCTCCTCCAACTGGATGAAACCAGCGGGAGTCATTGGGATCTTTTCCATGGAGAAACCCCGACCTGACGGGCTCGACCGAACCGGAAGCCGGCGCGGCCAAGCCACATCCCCTAGAAAGAACTTTTAAAATACGATTGCAGAGGCGCCACATCAAGCGTGCCGCAACGCAAAGCCTCGATGGCCTCGACGGCCGCCTTGGCCCCGGCCACGGTGGTGTAGTGCGGGATGTTGTGGGTGAGCGCCGTGCGGCGGATGGAGAAGCTGTCCTTGACCGCCTGACTGCCCTCGGTGGTGTTGACCACCAGCTGCACCTGGCCATTCATCATGGCGTCGACGCAATGCGGCCGCCCCTCCAGCACCTTGTTGACCTCGGACACGGCGATGCCGCGTTCCTTGAGGGCGCGCGCGGTGCCGGTGGTGGCGATGATCCTGAAGCCCATGGACAGCAGCCGCCGCCCCAGCTCCACCATGGCCAACTTGTCGCCCTCCCGAACCGAGATGAACACGGTGCCATCGAGCGGCAGGGTGGTGCCGGCGCCGAGCTGGCTCTTGGCGAAGGCGCGGGCGAAATCGGCGTCGATGCCCATCACCTCGCCGGTGGATTTCATCTCGGGGCCGAGGATGATGTCGACGCCGGGGAAGCGGGCGAAGGGGAACACCGCCTCCTTGACCGCCACATGCTTCATCTCGGGGCGCCGCTTCAGCCCGAAATCGGCCAGCGTCTCGCCGGCCATGACCCGGGCGGCGATCTTGGCGATGGGCACCCCGGTGGCCTTGGCGACGAAGGGCACCGTGCGGCTGGCGCGCGGGTTGACCTCCAGGATGTAGACGTCGCCGTCCTTGATGGCGTACTGGACGTTCATCAGCCCGATCACGTTCAACGCCTGGGCCAACAGCACCGTCTGGCGCTCCAGCTCGGCGATGGTGGCGGCGTCCAGCGAGTAGGGCGGCAGCGAGCAGGCCGAGTCGCCCGAATGGATGCCGGCCTCCTCGATGTGCTGCATGATGCCGGCGACATAGACGTCGGTACCGTCGGCCAGCGCGTCCACGTCCACCTCGATGGCGTCCTTGAGGTAGAAGTCGATCAGCACCGGATCGTCGCCCGACACCACCACCGCTTCCCGCATGTAGTGTTCCAGCGCCTCGTGGTCATAGACGATCTGCATGGCGCGGCCGCCCAGCACGAAGCTGGGGCGGATCACCACCGGATAGCCGATGCGCTCGGCCACCACCATGGCCTCCTGGAACGAGCGGGCGGTGCCGTTGGCCGGCTGGCGCAAGCCGAGCCGCCCCAGCAGCTGCTGAAAGCGCTGCCGGTCCTCGGCCAGGTCGATGGAGTCGGGGCTGGTGCCCAGGATCGGGATGCCGGCCTGCTCCAAGGCATGGGCTAGCTTCAAGGGGGTCTGGCCGCCGAACTGGACGATGCAGCCCAGCACCCGGCCGCGGCTCTGCTCGACCCGCACCAGATCGATCACCGTCTCGGCGGTCAGCGGCTCGAAATAGAGGCGGTCCGAGGTGTCGTAGTCGGTGGAGACCGTCTCGGGGTTGCAGTTGACCATGATGGTCTCGCGGCCGGCCTCGTCGAGGGCATAGGCGGCATGGACGCAGCAGTAGTCGAACTCGATGCCCTGGCCGATGCGGTTGGGGCCGCCGCCCAGGATGATCACCTTGTCGCGGTCCGAGGGATCGCTCTCGCATTCGGCGGGCGAGATGCCGTCGCCCTCGTAGCAGGAATACATGTAGGCGGTGGACGAGGGGAACTCGGCGGCGCAGGTGTCGATGCGCTTGTACACCGGCTTGACGTTGAGCACCTGGCGGCGGAAGGCGGTCTCGGTCGGCGTCTTGCCCGACAGCTGCGACAGCCGCGGGTCGGAGAAGCCCATCTTCTTCAGGCGCAGCAGGCCGGGGGCGTCGATGGGCAGGCCGGTCTTGCGGACCTCCTCCTCCACGTCCACCAGGCCCTTGATCTGGCCCAGGAACCACTTGTCGTAGAAGCAGGCGGCGTGGACCTCGTCGATGGTCAGGCCGAGGCGGAAGGCCTGGGCGATCACCAGCAGCCGGTCACAGCGCGGCATGGCCAGCGCCTTGCGCACCGCGTCCTTCATGTCGGCGGCGCCGGCGCCGGGGATCTCCACCTCATTGAGTCCGGTAAGACCGGTCTCCATGGAGCGCAGCCCCTTCTGCAAGCTCTCCTGGAAGGTGCGGCCGATGGACATGGCCTCGCCCACCGACTTCATCGAGGTGGTCAGCGTGGGGTCGGCGCCGGGGAACTTCTCGAAGGTGAAGCGCGGAATCTTGGTGACCACGTAGTCGATGGTCGGTTCGAACGAGGCCGGGGTGGAGCCGGTGATGTCATTGGCCAGCTCGTCCAGCGGGTAGCCGACCGCCAGCTTGGCGGCGATCTTGGCGATGGGGAAGCCGGTGGCCTTCGAGGCCAGCGCCGAGGAGCGCGACACCCGCGGGTTCATCTCGATGACGGTCATGCGGCCGTCCTTGGGATTGACCGCGAACTGCACGTTGGAGCCGCCGGTATCCACCCCGATCTCGCGCAACACCGCGATCGAGGCGTTGCGCATGATCTGGTATTCCTTGTCGGTCAGCGTCAGCGCCGGGGCGAATGATGATGCAGTTGTCCTTACGATCGCGGACAACCTCCATCTCGTATTCCTTCCACCCCAGCACGGATTCCTCGACCAGAACCTCGTGCACCGGGCTGGCGGCCAGGCCGCCGGAAATGATCTGCTCGTATTCCTCGATGTTGTAGGCGATGCCGCCGCCGGTGCCGGCCAGGGTGAAGCTAGGGCGGATGATGGCGGGCAGGCCCACCACCGGCATGGCCTCGCGTGCCTCGGCCAGGGTGCGGACCAGGCGCGACTTGGGGCTTTCCAGGCCGATCCTGTCCATGGCGTCGCGGAACAGCAGGCGGTCCTCGGCCTTGGCGATGACGTCGCGCTTGGCGGCGATCATCTCGACGCCGTACTTTTCCAGCGTGCCGTCATCGGCCAGTTTCATGGCGACGTTGAGCGCGGTCTGGCCGCCCATGGTGGGCAGCAGCGCGTCGGGCCGTTCCTTGGCGATGATCTTGGTGACGAACTCGGGCGTGATGGGCTCGACATAGGTGGCGTCGGCCAGCCCGGGGTCGGTCATGATGGTCGCCGGGTTCGAGTTGACCAGGATGACCCGGTACCCCTCCTCCTTCAGCGCCTTGCAGGCCTGCACCCCCGAATAATCGAACTCGCAGGCCTGGCCGATGACGATCGGCCCGGCGCCGATGATCAGGATGGAGTGGATGTCTGTACGTTTGGGCATCGAATCAAATCCAAGAAAAGGTATTAACCACAGAGGCACAGAGATGACGTTCAAATTAGTCTTCTTTAAGCGTCCTTTCCGCGTAGCGGATAATCATTTCTCACAGCATGAGGAACCCGGAGAGTTTCAACGAAGACGCCATCTCTGTGTCTCTGTGCCTCTGTGGTTTAATTAAACAACGCCAAAATCTTCTCAATCGCTTCCTTAGCCAACGCGCCAACGACCGCTGAATCATATTTTTCAGCGATGCGACGCAGCGGCTCGATCAATAGAGCAGTGCCAATTTTCACGTTAATAACTGTATCTCTCAGTAGGCCACGGCCAGCCTCAAGCGCCTGGTGCAGGGCGCCCTTTTCGTGGCCCAATTCATTATCCAGCCGATGGTCACTGACAAATTCTTCAATGACTTTATCCAGCGCGGCAACCGCTTCCACATATTCCGGCTGGTTATGGTCGACAGTTACGGTGCGGTCCGAGGCCGGAATAGAAGCAACATGTTCGAACCCATCGGATTCTGGAAAATCAAATCCATCCGCCGCTTTTGCATATTCATAATCAGACCAACTATCTACAATTTTAATTCCTGTCAACGATATGAAGTAAACGTCAATTCCGCCGCGAGAATTTTTAACAACAAAACTGGAAGCACAAATTTCATCGACCGCAACTGCCGAGGCGCCGACATTTTTTGTCGGCAAACTTTGAACAAGCTCATTCTTCACGAATCTATTGTTTGGATCCAACGCATAGTGATAATGGAGGAAACAAAGGACCTTATCCTTAAGCTGTCCGGATTCATCGATAATTCTAGGCCGGAGAACCATCTTTCGCCCCCTCCATCAGCCCCACGAACCGCTCGAACAGATAATGCGCGTCCTGCGGTCCCGGCGAGGCTTCCGGGTGGTACTGCACGCCGAACACCGGCGCCCCGTCGAGGGCGACGCCCTCCACCGACTGGTCGAACAGCGAGCGGTGGGTCACCGTCACGCCCTGGGGCAGCGAGGCCTCGTCGACCACGAAGCCGTGGTTCTGGCTGGTGATCTCCACCTTGCCGGTGGCCAGGTCCTTGACCGGATGGTTGGCGCCGCGGTGGCCGGTGGCCATCTTGTGGGTCTTGGCCCCCAGGGCCAGGGCCAGCATCTGATGCCCGAGGCAGATGCCGAACAGCGGCGTGCCGGCCTTCAGCACGCCCTGGATCATCGGCACGGCATAGGCGCCGGTGGCCGCCGGATCGCCGGGGCCGTTGGAGAGGAACACGCCGTCCGGCTCGTGGCGCAGCACGTCGTCGGCGGTGGCGCCGGCCGGCAGCACCGTCACCTTGCAGCCCGAGGCGGCCAGGCAGCGCAGGATGTTGCGCTTGGCGCCGAAATCCACCGCGACCACGTGGAAGCGCGGCTCGGACTGGCGGCCGTAGCCCCGGCCCAGGGTCCATTCCGCCTCGTCCCAGCCATAGGACTGCGCACAGGTGACCTCCCGCGCCAGGTCCATGCCTTCGAGGCCGGGCCAGGCGGCGGCCTGCCGCCACAGCGCCTTCAGGTCGAAATTTCCATCGGGTGCGTGGGCGACGGTGCCGGTGGGGGCGCCCGTCTCGCGGATGCGCCGGGTCAGCGCCCGGGTGTCGATGCCGGCGAGGCCCACCACGCCGAACGACCTGGCCCAGGCGTCCAGGTGGCGGTTCGAGCGCCAGTTGGCCGGCTCGGTGATGTCGGCGCGCAGGATCATGCCGCGAGCCGCCGGAGTCACCGTCTCGATGTCTTCGGCATTGGTGCCGACATTGCCGATGTGGGGGAAGGTGAAGGTGATCACCTGGCCGGCATAGGAGGGATCGGTCAGCACTTCCTGGTAGCCGGTCATCGAGGTGTTGAACACCACCTCGCCCACCGCGCTTCCGGCGGCGCCGACGCCTTTCCCCCACAGCACCGTGCCATCGGCCAGCACCAGGGCGCCGGTGGCCCCAGGGGGACGGGAAACAGCCTCGAAGGAAGGCTCAGTCTCTGTCTTCCTGGGCGCGGTCCGGGTGACGGTCGACATATGCATCCTTCTTCGTCAGGGGCCGGGCCGCGCGAGGGTGCCGAGGAGACGCGCGAACGAGACACGGTCCTCGTGCTACAGGCAGGGGGACCCCGGCCGTCGGTCAGCTGGCAAATTTCGCGCCTTATAGAGATGGGCAGCTCCCCTGTCAAGCTTCCCCACCTGAATGCAAAAAATCAACTATATCAAAGAACTATACCAAGCGGGTTGTCCTTCCCTTCCGCCCCGTTTTGCGCTAACCTGTCTCCTTTCCGAAATAGGCCTGTGCGTGAGGGAGCCATGCTGCGCCCGCAGCTTAACGATGCACTCAAGTCCGCCATGCGGGCCAAGGACACCCGCACCCTCTCCACCGTCCGCCTGATCCTGGCGGCGCTGAAGGATCGCGACATCGCCGCCCGGCCCAAGGGCATTCCCGACGGCATCGGTGACGACGAGATCCGCCAGATGCTGCAGTCGATGATCAAGCAGCGGCGCGAAAGCATCGCCCTCT
>JACPDP010000029.1:87008-88040 GCA_016183945.1 Magnetospirillum sp. | reverse complement strand
GCCGCGTCGAAGGTGGCGCCGAAGCCGCCGTAGACGACGTTGATGATGGCGGCGACCAGGATGGCCGACAGCACGCCGGTGACGATCAGGCCCTTGTACAGCGCCCGCATGATCTTGCCCGAGTCGTCGAGCTTGACGAAGAAGGTGCCGACGACCGAGGCGAAGATGCACACGCCGCAGATCAGCAGCGGCAGGAGCATCATCTGTTCCCGGGCTTCACCGGAGAAGAAGATGGAGCCCAGCAGCATGGTGCCGACAACGGTCACCGCGTAGGTCTCGAACAGGTCGGCGGCCATGCCGGCGCAGTCGCCGACGTTGTCGCCGACGTTGTCGGCGATGACGGCCGGGTTGCGGGGGTCATCCTCGGGGATGCCGGCTTCGACCTTGCCCACCAGGTCGGCACCGACGTCGGCGCCCTTGGTGAAGATGCCGCCGCCGAGACGCGCGAAGATGGAGATCAGCGACGCACCGAACGACAGGGCGACCAGCGCCTCCATCTGAATGCGGGTGTCGATGCCCGACCCGCGCAGGACGGTGTAGTAGCCGGTGACGCCGATCAGGCCCAGGCCGACCACCAGCAGACCGGTGACGGCGCCCGACTTGAAGGCGACGTCAAGAGCCTGCTGCATGCCGCCGGAACGAGCCGCTTCGGCGGTCCGCACGTTGGCGCGCACGGACACGTTCATGCCGACATAGCCGGCCACGCCCGAGAGCACGGCCCCCAGCACGAAGCCGGACGCCTGGTAGATGCCCAGCCGTGCGGCCAGGATGATTGCGATGACGACGCCGACGGCGCCGATGGTGGCGTATTGACGATTGAGGTAGGCGGCAGCGCCTTCCTGAATCGCGGCGGCAATTTCTTGCATTCTAGGCGTGCCGGCGGGAGTCGCCATGACGGACCTGATGGCGTATGCCCCGTAGAGCAACGCCAACACGCCGCACGCGATGACGATGAGGTATGGCATAATTTTCGAGTCCCCTGATGCAGCTAGTTCTGCGTCGCTCCTCGCAAGCGGTCCGGCGAGGAATGCT
>JACPDP010000029.1:77264-87003 GCA_016183945.1 Magnetospirillum sp. | reverse complement strand
GAATGCTGGGTCGTTAGGAGGACGACGGAAACGGGGAGAAACTGCCAGAAGAAGAGGGCCGATGCAATACAATGCTCATGGGCGGCGGTCTTCTTGTGCAGTATCAGCAGCCACGAATGCGCCAGGGGCCACCAAATTCCGGAACAGATATCAAACATGCCGGTAAGTGGTCCTACCGCAGCCCACCGCGATGTCGAGTTACAGGCGGGTGCAAAAACGTGCCTCACCCGTTCCTTCGGGCAGGTTGACTTACCAAGAAGGGGTGGTATTTGTCCACCATCACTTCAGTGAGGGGTTTTCCACTAGCACATCGCTGATGTTACCAGCCCCCATTGTACGCTCGCCGACCATCACCAGTCGCCGGCGCACCGCCTCTATATCGAGAGGCTGATGGTCACGTACCACATTGGGCAGGAACCCCAGCATGTCCTCCAGGAAGGCAGCCTGCAGCCGCGGCAGCCGGTTGGCCACCATGGCCTTCCGATCCGGCGGCACCTGCAGCCTGATGATCATCTCGGCCTGCTTCTTGACCTCGCGGTCGCGGATCACCGGAACCACCAGCAGGCCGAAGTCGACATAGGTGGGGGGCACCACCACCGGCGCCTCGGCCACCGCCCCCAGGGGCTGCTTGCCAATCAGCGCATTGAACTGGGCCAGCGGGTCGATGCCCCAGAAATAGAGGCCGCCGATCACAGCGCCGATCATCAGCAGAAAGGCGGCGACGATTAAGATGATGCGGATCACCCGGCCTCTCCCCTAAAATGCCGCCAGCCGCCATGCTCCAGTGCCAACGACCGACCGTCGGGGCCGCGGACCGTCACGCCCTGCCCGGCAACGACCCGCCCAATGGGGGTGAGAGCAACGCCGATGTCGGCGGCCAACGCCGATAACGCCCCGCCGACAGCGAGCGGGGCGGTGAACAGCAGCTCGTAATCATCGCCGCCCGTCAGCACCATGGCAAGCAGCGAGTGATCGAGGGCCAGCGCCGCCGCGGCGGCGGCCGAGAGCGGCACCGCCGCGGCCTCGACGACCCCCCCGACGCCGGAGGCCGTCATCAGGTGGCCGAG
The DNA here is from genome assembly GCA_016183945.1 of Magnetospirillum sp. The sequence continues at coordinate 85,936 of JACPDP010000029.1, read as the reverse complement.
GTCCTGCACCAGGCCATCCGAGACATCCATGGCGGCCGTGGCCAGTCCGACCAGCCGAGGCCCCAGGTCGACCCGTGGCTGCGGCAGACGGTAGCGATCGAGCAGCTCGGCGTTGGACGCCAGCTTTCCCGTCGCAACCAACAGGCCGAGGGCGCCGTCGCCGATGGTTCCCGACACCCAGATGGCATCACCGACGCTGGCCCCGGACCGCTTGATCCCCCTGCCCGCCTCCACCCGTCCCAGCGCGGTGAGCGACAGGGTGAGCGGCCCCGGCGTCGAAACGGTATCGCCACCGATCAGCGCGGTGCCGTATGCCTTGAGATCCTCGGCCAGGCCGTCCGCGAAGGCCTGCAACCAGTCGTCGCCGGTGCCATGGGGAAACGCCGCCGACAGCATCACCGCGAACGGCACCGCGCCCTTGGCGGCCAGATCGGAGAGGTTGACGCGAACCAGTTTGCGCGCCACCAACCCGGCCGGATCGTCGGGCAGGAAGTGCACCCCGGCGACGATGGCGTCGACGGTGACGACGGTTTCATGAGCTGCATCGGCCGGCAGGAAGGCGGCGTCGTCGGTCAGCCCCAGCGCCCCGGGAAAGCCGGCGGCCAAGGGAGCAAAGTATTTGGCGATCAGTCCGAATTCATCGGGAGGCATGAGCGTCACTGTGACCGGCTTGGAGCGCGGGCGTCCCGCCGCTGAAATCTCACCCCCCGAATTCGCCCGGGCGAAGGACTTTGGCAATGCGGTCGAGCACCGCGTTCACCAAGCCTGGTTCGGGGCCGGAATAGAAGGCGTGGGCGACGTCGACATATTGTGAGATGACCACCCGTGCGGGGGTCTGGGCATGCGCCTTCAGTTCCCACGCCGCCGCCCTGAGAATGGCGCGCAGCACCGCTTCGAGCCGGTCGACCGGCCAATCGGCGGTCAAGGCATTGCCCACCAGCTCGTCGAGCAGCGGGGCGTCCTGCGTCGTACCGCGCACCAGAGTACCCAGCAGCGCGGCGTCGGGCTCGGCCATGCGGCCGCGTGGCTCCTCGGCGCGACGGTCCTGACTGTCCTTCAGCGCCTCGCCGGCCGAGGTGCCGGTCATCTCCATCTGATAGAGCGCCTGCACCGCCGCCAGTCGGGCGGCGGCGCGGCGGGCCGCGGTGGGATTGGTTTTTGCGGTCATGCCCTACAGCTTCAGTTCGCGCTTGATGTCCATCATCCGCAGGCAGGCCCGGGCCGCCTGGCCCCCCAGGTTCTTGCGCTTGGGGTCGGAACGGTTCAGCGCCTGCGCCTCGTTGTGGACGGTCAGCACGCCGCTGCCCAGCGCCAGTTCGTAGGCGATGGCCAGGTCGTTCTGGCCGCGCAGGCACTCGGTCGATACGTGATGGTAATGGTCGCTCTCGCCGCGGATGGCACAGCCGAGCGTCACGAAGCCGTCGTAGCGGCAGCCATCATTGCCCTGCTCACCCGCCGCCAGCACCATCTTCAGCGCGGCGGGGATTTCCAGGATGCCGGGCACGGTCAGCACCTCGGTGGCGACACCCCTGGCGTCCAAGACCTCCTCGGCGCCGGCCAGCAGGCCGTCGGCGATATGATCGTAGAAGCGGGCCTCGATGATCAGCACGCGGGACATCTACACCTCTCCTTGAATTCTGATCGGCCGCTGCTCGACCACCTTGAGGCCGTAGCCGTCGAGCCCGATCATGGTCTTCTTGGGGGTGTTGGACAGCAGGATCATCTCGTGCACCCCCAGGTCCAGCAGGATCTGCGCTCCCACGCCGTAGTCGCGCAACGAGGAGCCCATGGGACGCTCCTCCAGATTGGCGCGGACGCGGTCGGACAGGCTGGTGGCGCTGGGCTCGCGGATCAGCACCACCACGCCGCGGCCGTGGGAAGCGATCATTTCCATGGCGGCATGAAGCTGGCCGGCCTTGCCCGAGCCCTGGTCGCCCAGCACGTCGTCGAGGATGTTGACGGCGTGAACGCGCACCATCACCGGCCCGTCGCCCCCATTTTCGCCGCCGATGTCGCCCTTGACCAGGGCGATGTGCTCGGCATAGGCCACCGTGTTGACATAGACCACCATGCGCCAGTCGTCGCCCCAGGTGGAGTGGAAGGGCGCCTCGACCTCGCGGCGCACCAGCTTGTCGTGGCGGCGGCGATAGGCGATGAGGTCGGCGATGGTGGCGATCTTGAGGCCGTGGTGCCGGGCGAACGTCACCAGGTCGGGCATGCGCGCCATGGTGCCGTCGTCGTTCATGATCTCGCAGATGACGCCGGACGGGTTGAGGCCCGCCAGCCGCGAGATGTCCACCGCCGCCTCGGTGTGGCCGGCGCGGACCAGCACGCCACCCTTGCGGGCCTACAGCGGAAAGACATGGCCGGGGGTGACGATGTCGTGGCGGGTCTTGGCCGGGTCGATGGCCACCGCCACCGTGCGCGCCCGGTCGGCCGCCGAGATGCCGGTGGTCACCCCTTCGCGGGCCTCGATGGAGACGGTGAAGGCGGTCTCCATGCGGGTGCCGTTGCTGGCGCTCATGGGCTTGAGGCCCAGCTCCTGGCAGCGCTCGGGCGACAGCGTCAGGCAGATCAGGCCGCGGCCGTGCTTGGCAATGAAGTTGACGGCGTCGGCCGTCGCCATCTCGGCGGGGATGACCAGGTCGCCTTCATTCTCGCGATCCTCGTCGTCCACCAGGATGAACATGCGGCCCTGACGGGCCTCGGCGATGATGTCCTCGATGGACGAAAGATACTGATGATATTCCGACACTGCTCAGTCCTTCTGCAGGAGGCGGGCAACATAGCGTGCGAGCATGTCGATTTCCATATTGACGAGGTCGCCTTCGCGGTAGATGCCGAACGTCGTCACCGCCTGGGTATGGTGAATGACGTTGATGCCGAACAGCCGGCCGTCAACCTCGTTGACGGTCAGCGACACGCCGTCGAGCGCCACCGACCCTTTGGGCGCGACGAAGCGCGCCAGGCTTTCGGGCGCCTCGAAGGTGAAGCGCAGCGATTCGTTCTCGGGCCGGATCGACACCACCCGGGCGACGCCGTCCACATGGCCGGACACGATATGGCCGCCCAGTTCGTCGCCGACCTTCAGCGCCCGCTCCAGGTTGATGCGCGACCCCACCGTCCAGCCGCCCAGGGTGGTCTTGGACAGGGTCTCCGCCGAGGCCTCGATGGCATGCCAGCCGGCACCGGTCTCGACCACGGTCAGGCAGACGCCGTTATGGGCGATGGACGCGCCGATGGCGATGGCTGCGCAGTCGTAATGGCTGGCGACCTCGAAGCGCGTGTCGCGGCCCGCGCCGCCGACAACCTTCCGCACCTCGCCCAGATCGGTGACGATGCCGGTGAACATTGCTGGCAATTCCTTTCAAGCGGGCCCCCCTTCGAGGCGCGCCAACGGCGCGTCTCGAAGGGGGACCCCGCTACATTCAAATCCTCTTATACACTTCCATCATGTCGCCGCCCACCGTCCTGGTGTCCATGCGCAGGAAGCGCGGGATCTGCGACAGGTGGTCGACGCCGAAGGCCACCGCCGCCGGCAGGCCGTCGCCGCCCATGACGCTGGGGGCGCGGAACCACACCAGGCGATCCACCAGATCGGCCCGCAACAGCGCCGCCGCCAGATGCGCTCCGCCCTCGGCCAGGACACGGGTGACACCCTTTTCGGCAAAGGCCTCCAGCGTGGCGTGGAGATCGACGGTGCCCTCCGGCCCGGCCGGGACTTCGAGCACCTCGACGCCGGCCTCCTGGTAGGCCTCGATGCGCGCGGCGTCGCCGCCTTCGAGGGTTACCAGCCAGGTGGGATTCTCGCTGGCGCCGGCCACCAGGCGGCTGGTCAGCGGCAGGCGCAGGCGACCGTCCACCACGGCACGGAGCGGCGAGTGCTCGGCCAGGCCGGGCAGGCGGCAGGTCAATTCGGGGTTGTCGGCCAACGCGGTGCCGCTGCCCACCAGGATGACGTCGTGCTCGGCCCGCAGCAGATGGCCGGCGGCACGGGCGGCGTCGCCGGTGATCCAGCGGCTCTCGCCGGCATGGGTAGCGATGCGGCCGTCCAGGGTGCTGGCCAGCTTCAGGGTCACCAGCGGCCGGCCGTCGCGGATGCGCATGAAGAAGCCGGCATTGACCTCGGCGGCCTCGGCCTCCAGCAGGCCGGTGTCCACCATGAGGCCCTTGCTCCGCAGGATGTCGAGCCCCCTGCCGGAGACCCGCGGGTCGGGATCGCCGGCCGCCACCACCACGCGGGCGACACCCGCCGTGACCAGCGCCTCGGCGCAGGGCGGCGTCTTGCCGTGATGGGCGCAGGGTTCCAGGGTGACGTAGACGGTGGCGCCCCGCGCCGCCTGACCGGCCATGGCCAGCGCCTCGGTCTCGGCATGCGGACGCCCGCCCGGCTGCGTCGAACCGCGGCCGACGACACGGCCATCCCGGACGATGACGCAGCCGACTGCCGGATTGGGCCACACGCTGCCCAGGCCTCGCCGCGCCAAAGCCAGCGCGGCCTGCATGTGGGAACGATCAGTCTCGGTCGTGGTCGCGGCTCGGGCCACCCATCTTCCCCAGGAAGTCCTCGAAGTCCTTGGCTTCGCGGAAATTGCGGTAGACCGAGGCGTAGCGGACGTAGGCCACCTTGTCCAGGTCGATCAGCACGTCCATCACCAGCTCGCCGATGTATTTCGAGGGAACTTCGTTCTCCCCCATGCTTTCCAGACGGCGGTGGATGCCGTTGACGATGCGCTCGATCTGTTCCTCGTCGGTGGGGCGCTTCTTCAGTGCGATCTTCAGGCTCCGCAGCAGCTTCTCGCGGTCGAAGGGCACCCGGGTGCCGTCCTTCTTGATCACCACCAGATCGCGGATCTGCACCCGCTCGAAGGTGGTGAAGCGCGACCCGCAGGCCGGGCAGGACCGCCGCCGGCGAATGGCCGAATTGTCCTCGGTGGGACGCGAGTCCTTCACCTGAGTGTCGTCATGGCCGCAGAACGGACAGCGCATGGTGATTTCCCCCCGGGGTCGGGCGGCGGCCCCCCGGCCGCCGCTTCCTGTTCTAGAACCTACTGGTAGATGGGAAAACGCCGGCAAAGCTCGGCGACCTGGGCGCGGGCGGCGCCTTCGGCGGCGGAATTATCCCCGGGGTTGGCGGCGAGACCGTCGAGCACGTCGCCGATCAGCTCGCCCACCTTCCTGAACTCCTCGACACCGAACCCCCGCGTCGTCGCCGCCGGGGTGCCCAGGCGCACGCCCGAGGTGATGGTGGGCTTCTCGGGGTCGAACGGGATGCCGTTCTTGTTGCAGGTCATCCCGGCGTGTTCGAGGCTGGCCTCGACAGCCTTGCCGGTCAGCTTCTTGGGCCGCAGGTCCACCAGCATCAGATGGCTGTCGGTGCCCTTGGAGACGATGTCGACGCCGCGGCGCACCAGGGTGTCGGCCAGGGCGCGGGCATTGTCCACCACCTGCTTGGCATAAAGCTTGAAGTCGGGCTGCAGCGCCTCGCCGAACGCCACCGCCTTGGCGGCGACCACATGCATCAGCGGGCCGCCCTGGATGCCCGGGAAGATGGCCGAGTTGATCTTCTTGCCGATGTCGGCGTCGTTGGACAGGATCATGCCGCCGCGCGGGCCGCGCAGGGTCTTGTGGGTGGTGGTGGTGACCACATGGGCGTGCGGCAGCGGGTTGGGATAGACGCCCCCCGCCACCAGGCCGGCGAAATGCGCCATGTCCACCATGAACAGCGCTCCCACCTCGTCGGCGATCTTACGGAAGCGGGCGAAGTCGATGACTCGCGGATAGGCCGAGCCGCCGGCGATGATCAGCTTGGGCTTGTTGGCCCGCGCCAGTTCCTCGACCTCGTCGAAGTCCACCAGGGCGTCCTGCTGGCGCACCCCGTACTGCACCGCCTTGAACCACTTGCCCGACTGGTTGGGCGCGGCGCCATGGGTGAGGTGGCCGCCGGCCGCCAGGGACATGCCCATGATGGTGTCGCCCGGCTGCAGCAGCGCCATGTAGACGCCCTGGTTGGCCTGCGAGCCCGACGAGGGCTGGACGTTGGCGTAGGTGCAGTCGAACAGCTTGCAGGCGCGCTGGATGGCCAGATTTTCGGCCACGTCGACGAACTCGCAGCCGCCATAGTAGCGCTTGCCGGGATAGCCCTCGGCATACTTGTTGGTCATCACCGAGCCCTGCGCCTCGAGCACCGCGCGGGAGACGATGTTCTCCGAGGCGATCAGCTCGATCTGGTCTTGCTGGCGCTTCAGTTCGTTGGCGAGGGCGGCGGCCAGTTGGGGATCCCGCTCGGCCAGCGGAGTGCGGAAAAAGGCGGTGGTGTCGGACATCGGGGACCTTCTGACGATTCGGGCTGATGATTCAGACTAATGGAGGTAGCTCAGGATTCGCCGGGCTTGGCCAGCTTGGCGATGCGCCGCTCGTGCCGGCCACCGCCCTCGAAAGGGGTGTCGAGGAAGACCTTGACGCAATCCCTGGCCACTTCGGGTCCAAGGGTGCGCCCGCCCAGCACCAGCACGTTGGCGTCGTTGTGCTCGCGGCACAGCCGGGCCTCGGTGACGCTGTGCACCAGGGCGGCGCGGATGTGGCGGTGGCGGTTGGCGGCAATGGAAATGCCGATGCCGGTGCCGCACATCAGAATGCCGCGACTGGCGCGCCCGTCCTTCAGCGCCGCCGCCAAGGCATCGGCGAAATCGGGATAGTCCACCGAAGTCGGACCATCCGTCCCCAGGTCGAGGACCTCATACCCGCGGCCTTCCAGCTCCTGCCGGATCAAGGCCTTCATTTCTACGCCACCGTGATCGGCGGCCAGGGCAATGATCTGCGAACTCATGCGACCAGGCTTCCCGGTGATTTGGCTTTGATGGCGGTAGATACCATATATCGGATCAGTTTGCCAATGCGCCACCAACCCAAGGGGCGACATGACCGGGGCAACATGCGGTGGCACTGAAAGCTGCGGTCGCGACGATGGATGCGGGTGCTTGAGAATATCCGTGGGTGAACACAGACTATTGGGGTATTGCACCTCCCATCCGAGGGAGATTTATTGAAATCGGCACATTTGATAAGAACTCATTATTGAGAGACACCAGTTTCGAATTGACACTGAAGTCGAAGCGTGCGCTCAATTGCACCAGCGTGGCTCCAAACTATGCCGGATACCCCGATGAACGAGATCAGCTCCGAAAAAGCCAACCGTGACGAACTTCTGCGCATGGCGGTAGACGTTGTCGCGGCCTATGTCAGCAAGAACCCGCTTCCCGCCGGCCAAATCCCCGAAGTCATCCATACCGTCTATGCTTCGTTGTCGTCGCTGGAATTGGGTGTCCCGGAAGCCAAGTCCGAGGTACCCAAGCCCGCCGTGGCGGTGAAGAAGTCGGTGACGCCCGATTACATCGTCTGCCTGGAAGATGGCAAGAAGCTGAAGATGCTCAAGCGGCATCTGCGCACCACCTACAACATGACGCCGGACGAATACCGGGCGAAGTGGGGTCTGCCGCCGGACTATCCCATGGTGGCGCCCAATTATGCGGCCCAGCGCTCCGATTTCGCCAAGAAGATCGGGCTCGGCCGCAAGCCCGGCGAGGAAGAGAAGACCACCCGCAAGGGCCGTCGCTAATCCATCCGCCTTGAGCATCCCGACGGGGCTTCCCCCCGTCGGGTGTTTCGTGTTGCCGCGGCTCAAGAAATCAAGGTGGGGGCTGCCATAGAGCCACGTCACCCCCCACCCTGCTTCTTGGCCAGCATGTAGTCGAGCTTGCGGAGCGCAGCCGTCTTCATCTGCGCCTGACTGGCCGTCGCCGGCCCGATCACCGAGACCTCCACCAGACTGATCGAATCCAGCGCCGTCACCTTGACGGTGTTGCCGATGCGGGTGAACTCGAACAGCACTTGGCGACCAGGGGGCATGAAGCGTTCCATAGGAGTGTCGGGGGCGGAATGTTAAATCGCTTTCAGTCCGAAGAGCCACATTCCCTTTTCTCGTCCTTGCCGGGCTTGACGAATGGCAAAGGGTAACTATGCGAACGTCAACTCTTCGCCCGGCGGCAGCGGCGCGAAGCAGGCATCGACCGCCAGGGCGTCGACCTCGGCCAGGGTTTCCGGGCTCCAGCGCGGCGAGCGGTCCTTGTCCACCACCTGGGCGCGGATGCCCTCGAAGAAGTCATGGCCGATGATGAACCGGCAGGCCAAGCGGAATTCGCGGCGGATGGCCTCGTCGAACGCCATGCCCTGGCCGCCGGTGAGCTGCCGGTGGGTCACCGCCAGGGCGAACGGCGCCTTGGCCGTCAGTTCCTCCGCCACCTTGGCGCCCCAGCGGTGGGCGGACAGCGCCGTTCGGATGTCGGCGACGCGGCGGCCGGCGCCGAAACAGGCGTCGATGGCGGCATGGTGTTCGACCAGCAGACCGGGGCCGGGGTCGCGGTGAGCGGCGCCCAGCACCTCGGCCACCGCGCCCGCCACATCCGCCGAACCGGCCGCCTCGACCAGCCCGGCACGCAGGGCGTCAAGCCCCGCCACCGGCACGAAATGAGTGGCGATGCCGGCCCACAGGGCGTCGGCGGGACCGATGCGGGCGCCGGTCAGTCCGAGATACAGCCCGACCCGGCCCGGACAACGGGTGAGGAAATGGGTGGCGCCGACGTCGGGGAAGAAGCCGATGCCGGTCTCGGGCA
>JACPDP010000029.1:75391-77253 GCA_016183945.1 Magnetospirillum sp. | reverse complement strand
AATGGGTGGCGCCGACGTCGGGGAAGAAGCCGATGCCGGTCTCGGGCATGGCGAACTGGGTGCGCTCGGTGGCGACGCGATAGTTGCCATTGATCGACACGCCGGCGCCGCCGCCCATGACGATGCCATCGAGGATGGCGACATAGGGCTTGGGATAGTGATGGATGCGGCGGTCGAGCCGGTATTCATCGCGGAACAGGCCGCGATTGCCGGCATGGTCGCCCCGCGTCCAGGCGTCATAGGTGGCGCGGATGTCGCCGCCGGCCGAGAAGGCGCGCTCGCCCTCCCCCTCGATCATCACGGCACCGACGCCGTCGTCGCCCTGCCAGGCCGCCAATTGCGCATCCAGGGAGCCGAACTGCCTCGGACTCAGCGCGTTCAGCACCTTGGGACGGTTGAGCAGAATGCGCCCGAGGCGGCCGTCTCTGCCGAAGATGGTTTCCTGCCCGGTCATGACAACCCCCTAGTGCACTAGCTTTATAACTTGACAAAACTCGCATATGGATGTGGAATTTTTTCCATTGCCACGACCATGCATCCGCTTGAGGTTTGCTGACCAGAATTCACCGCGACAAGCCGCCACAGGAGCGCCAGCGCAATGACCGCCAAAGTCCCTCACCCCGAGACCCTCGTCCTGCATGCCGGCTTCCGCGCCGACGCCACCACCGGTTCGGTGGCGGTGCCGATCCACCAGACCACCTCGTACCAGTTCCGCGACACCGAGCACGCCGGCAACCTGTTCGCGCTCAAGGAACTCGGCAATATCTACACCCGCATCATGAACCCGACCACCGATGTCCTCGAGCAGCGCCTGGCGGCGCTTGAAGGCGGCGTGGCGGCGCTGGCGGTGGCGTCGGGGCAGACGGCCACCACCTTCTCCATTCTGAACGTGGCCCAGGCCGGTGACAACTTCGTCACCTCCACCGACCTTTACGGCGGCACCTGGAACCTGTTCGCCAACACGTTCAAGCAGCTGGGCATCGAGGCCCGCTTCGTCGACCCGGCCGATCCCGACGCCTTCGTGCGCGCCACCGACGACAAGACCCGCGCCTGGTACGCCGAGACCCTGCCCAATCCCAAGCTGCAGGTGTTCCCCGTCAAGGAGGTGGCGGCGCTGGCCAACAAGATCGGCGTGCCGCTGATCGTCGACAACACCGCCGCCCCGGTGCTGGCGCGGCCGATCGACCTCGGCGCCCATGTGGTGGTGTACTCGACCACCAAATATATCGGCGGCCACGGCACCTCCATCGGCGGCGTCATCGTCGACAGCGGCAAGTTCGACTGGGAGAAGCACGCCAAGCGCTTCCCGCTGCTCAACGAGCCCGATCCCAGCTACCACGGCGCGGTGTGGACGCAGGCGGTCAAGCCGCTGGGTCCCATCGCCTACATCATCCGCGCCCGCGTCACCCTGCTGCGCGACATCGGCGCAGCCATGAGCCCGTTCAACGCCTTCCAGTTCCTCCAGGGACTGGAGACGCTGCCGCTGCGCATCCAGCGGCATTCCGACAACGCCGCCGCGGTGTCGCATTTCCTCAGCAAGCACGCCAAGATCGCCAAGGTGATCTATCCCGGCCTGCAGACCGGCGAGCCCCGCCGCCGCGCCGACGCCGTGCTCAAGCACGGCTATGGCGGCCTGCTGGGCTTCGAGCTGAAGGGCGGCGCCGAGGCGGGCCAGCGCTTCATCGACTCGCTGAAGCTGTTCTACCATGTCGCCAATATCGGCGATGCCCGCTCCCTGGCCATCCACCCGGCCAGCACCACCCACTCGCAGCTGTCGGGCGATGACCAGTTGGCAGCGGGCGTGACACCGGGCTATGTTCGCCTTTCCGTTGGTATCGAGCACATCGACGACATCCTCGCCG
>JACPDP010000029.1:0-75353 GCA_016183945.1 Magnetospirillum sp. | reverse complement strand
GGCGGTTGGTGGCCGAGGCCAGGTTGTCGGTGGACGACCTGATCTGGCCGCTGTTCGTGGTCGAGGGCAGCGGCGTGCGGCAGGAGGTGGCCTCCATGCCGGGGGTGTTCCGGCTGTCCATCGACCTGCTGGCCGAAGCGGCGCGGGAGGCGGCCGGTCTCGGCATCCCCGCCGTCGCCGTCTTCCCATCGGTGGAGGCATCCCTCAAGACCCCCGACGCCGCCGAGGCGATCAACCCGAACAACCTGGTATGCCGGGCGGTGCGGTCGGTGAAGCAGGCGGTACCGGGCTTGGGCATCATCTGCGATGTCGCCCTCGATCCCTTCAACAGCGACGGCCATGACGGGCTGGTGCTCGACGGCTATGTCGCCAACGACCAGACCGTCGAGATTCTGGCCCGCATGGCAGTGGTGCAGGCCGAGGCCGGCTGCGACGTGGTGGCGCCGTCGGACATGATGGACGGCCGCATCGCCGCCATCCGCGATTCCCTCGACGCCGCCGGGCTCGACCGGGTGCGCATCCTGTCCTACGCCGCCAAATACGCCTCGGCCTTCTACGGCCCGTTCCGCGACGCGGTGGGCTCGACGTCGGCGCTGAAGGGCGGCGACAAGAAGACCTATCAGATGGACCCGGCCAATTCCGACGAGGCGCTGCGCGAGGTGGCGCTGGACCTCGCCGAGGGCGCCGACATGGTGATGGTCAAGCCCGGCCTGCCCTATCTCGACATCATCCGCCGGGTCAGGGACGCCTTCGCGGTGCCCACCCTGGCCTATCAGGTCTCCGGCGAATACGCCATGATGAAGGCCGCCGCCGGCAATGGCTGGCTGGACTGGAACAAGGTGATGCTGGAAAGCCTCGCCGGCTTCAAACGCGCCGGCGCCGATGCCGTGCTGACCTATGCCGCGCCGGAAGCGGCGAGATTGTTAAAGTCTTGAGCGCGTTGCCGCGGGCCTCAAGACGCAGCAAGCCGTCACCCCCGCGAAAGCGGAAGTCCATAGCGCCGACCGTGTGGCGTATTTAACATAAACGAACTGTAATTGACGAAAGTCAATACACAACACATGCCCCATTCGCTATACATCCCAGATGTTTTCGCATGCGGGAGTCGGATGACATGACCAAAGCACACCTGCTTGCCACCGTCACCGTGCTGGCGGCCACCGCCGTCGCGTCGGCGGCCATGGCGCAGAGCCGCGCCCTCAATCCGTCGTGCAAGCTGGAGGCCGAGGCCAATTGCAATTGGGGCGACCTCAAGGGGGCCAAGGCGCGCGGCCTCGACCTGCGCGACAGCGCCTACCTGGCCGCCATCCTGGACGAGGGCGACTTCGAGGGGGTCAATTTCGAGCAGTCGCACATGCAGCTCACCAGCATGATTGGGGGAAACTTCAAGAATGCCAACTTCAAGGGCTCCCACATGCACGCCATCAAGGCGCAGGGTGCCAACTTCGAGAATGCCAATTTCGACGACTGCAACCTCACCAGCGCCAATCTGGTGGGAGCCAACCTCAAGGGCGCCAAGTTCGGCGGCCGGGTGCTGTGGCTGAATGCCAAGCTGGACGGTGCCACCTGGGTGGATGGCCGCGTCTGTCAGCCCGGTTCCAAGGGCGAATGCAAATAACAGGGTGAACCGGGGCGGGCGGCGGTGATAGCATCGCCGCCCCGAAGCCATTTTCCCGGAGCGTTCCCCATGGCCGCGCAGATTCGCGCCTCTCATATCCTTCTGATGTACAAGGGCTCGATGCGGTCGCAGGCCGATCGCAGCCAGAAGGAGGCGCAGGCCTCCATCGAAAACATCCGCGACGAGCTCGCCCAGGGGGCCGATTTCGCCCAGTTGGCGCGCCAGTATTCCGACTGCCCCTCGTCCGAGGAGGGCGGCGACCTCGGCTATTTCGGCAAGGGCTCCATGGTCCCGGAGTTCGAGGAAGCCGCCTTCGACCTGGGCAAGGGCGACGTCAGCGATGTGGTCGAGACGTCGTTCGGTTACCACCTGATCCAGCGCACCGACTAGGATGCCTCGCGACGCCGTGTCAACTGTCGTTGACACGGCGGTTGACGAGCGGGAGGTGGACTATCACTGCGCCGCCTGCGGCTTGCTGGTGACGCGGGCGCGCTGGGCCGTGGCCATCAATGGCGGCCACGGGCATGTCTTCTTCAATCCCGCCGGGATCGTCTTCAGAGTGCTGTGCTTCCGCGAGGCGCCAGGGGCGGATGCGGTGGGCGCGCCGTCGGGTGTGTTCACCTGGTTCCGCGGCTATGACTGGCGGCTGGCGCTGTGCCGCGGCTGCGCCACCCATCTCGGCTGGCGCTGGGACGGCGCCGACGCGCCAAAGGTATTTTTCGGGTTGATCAAGGATCGGCTCACGGCCCCCCCCTCCCCCAGCGGAGAAGGGGGTTCCAACCGTCCTACTTCTTGACCGGCGTGACCATCAGCCGCTCGACCGGCGTGTGGTTCACGAAGTGGGACTCGACGATCTCGTCGATGTCCGCGACGGTTTCGACTTTGTACCAGATGCCCTGCGGATAGATCACCATCAGCGGACCATAGCCGCAGAAGCCGAGGCAGCTGCTTGAGGCGATGCTGAGCTTGCCCGATTCCCACAGGTTCTTCTCGCTGAATTTGGCCGCCAGCCGCTCATAGAGCTTGGCGCCGCCGCCACGACTGGTGCAGCAGCCGCGCGGATGCCCCTCCGGACGGCTCTGGGTGCACAGGAAGGCGTGGTACTGGTAAGGCAGGTGCGACATCGGATTCCCCTGAATTCAACGCTTGAGTTCGTCGGCGGTGCACAGATCGAAGCGGGTCAGCGCGCAGTCCACCGTCTTGCCGGTCAGCTCGCGCCACGTGTCCAGCGCCGTCTTGCGGTCGAACGGGCCGAAGGTCTGCAGCGGGCGGCCCTCGACGATGTTCTGGAAGGTGGTGTCGGAGTATTCGCCGCCCACCACGTACCAGCCCGCTTCTGTCTCACCCTCGGAGCGGATGAAGTAGCGCACCATGGCGTTGTCCACGGTCTTGCCGGTGATGGCGCGCCAGCACTCGTGCGCCTCATGCTCCTCAAAGGGGCCGAAGCGCTCCTCGGCGTGGCCGGTGGCAATGGTGGTGAAGGTGGTATCGGCATACTCGCCGCCGACGACGAAATAGGTTCTGGCCATGCATTCCTCATCCCACACAACTGGGTAGCTGGCCCCGCTTATACCTTAAGCCGAGCCCGGAAGGAATGTCCTTGCACGCGTTGGCGCGCCACGCCGAACCGGCAGGAATTGCCCAGCGGGCGACGGCGGTTATCTTTGTTTTCAATGAGATATGCGCTTGGCACGCCACGTGCTTGGGGATTGGCAGAGATTTTGGCCTGGAGCATTCCCATGGACGAGTTAACTGGAGCCCCCTCCCACGTCCTGCTGAACCGCAAGGATCAAGCGGGCGACCACAGTACCCGCAAGCTGCGCAAGGGCGCCGGCGGCGCCGCCTTCCAGAGTTTCGGCTACGGACCGCTCGATTTGCCCAACCACCAGAACAAGGCGTCCGGCACCGACGACAACAGCAAGAAGGCCGCCACCGGCAACGGCCTCAACACCTCGATGCTCGGCACCAACATCGGCTGGCTGACCCACCTGTCGATGGCCGAACACAAGAAGTAGCGAGCGGGCATATGCGGATCCCCTCTCCCCGCGGGACCCCGTGGGAGAGGGAGAACAAGTCACACCGCCTTCAGCACCACCAGCGTCGCGTCGTCGGTCAAGGGGCGGTGCTGGCGGAAGGCGGCCATGTCGGCCATCACCGCGTCGAGGATTCCCTTGGCGGGCAGCCGGTGCGCCGCGCGGACCGCGGCGCATAGCCGTTCGCGGCCGTACAGCTCGCCCGACGGGGCGCGGGCCTCCCACACGCCGTCGGTGCCGATGGCCAGCACCGCGCCGGTAGCCCAGCCGCTGTGCGACAGCTCGTGGAAGCACCAGTCCGGGTCGACGCCCAGCGGAATGTCCAGCCCGGAGACCTCCTCGAAGCTGTCCTTGGCGGGGTCGTAGGCCAGGGCGGGAACGTGCCCGGCGCTCACCCAGTGAATGTTGCGGCCCTCGGCGGTCAGCACCGCCAGGAACAGGGTCATGAAGCGCCCGGCGTGCACCTGCTCCACCAGATCGCGGTTGAGCCCGCCCAGCAGTTTACCCAGCCGCCCCGGCTCGGCCGGGCGCGAGCGCAACAGGGCGCGGGCGGCGGTCATCAGCAGGGCCGCGGCGACGCCGTGGCCCGAAACGTCGCCCACCGCCACCGCCAGCCGCGCCCCGCCCGCTCCCGGCGGCAGGAAGAAGTCGTAATAGTCGCCGCCGATCTCGTCGCAATAGAGCGAGATGCCCGCCACCTCGAACCCGGGGACCTCGGGCGCCGCCGCCGGCAGCAGGTTGCGCTGTACCTCCTGGGCCAGGGCGAGGCTTTCGCGCATCCGCATGCGCTCGTGCAGGTGCGGCACCATGCGGTTGAAGGCGGCGCCCAACTCCTCCATCTCGTCGCCCGAGGTGATGTGGGTGCGGGTGTCGAAATCCCCGCCGGCCAGGCGGCGTGCCGCCGCGGCCAATTCGTTGACCGGCCGGGTGATGTGGCGCGAGGCCATGATGGCCACCCCCACCACCACCGGCACCAGCACCAGCAGAATCAGCCAGGCGTGCAGGCGCTGGCGGCCGATGCGGCTTGCCACCTCGGCCTCGGCCCGCACCGCCTCGGCCGCCACCTCGCGATAGGGCAGTACCACCACCAGGCCGTCGCCCTTGATGTCATCGCCGATGGGCGCCCACACCCAGAAGGAGTCGAGGCCGCGGAAGCGCATGCGGCGGGTGCCGTTGCGGCCGTTCAGCAGGTCGTCGTCCAAGGCCGCCGGCGCCTCGCCGAGGGGGCCCCGCATGACGACGCCGCCGTCGGGGCGGCGCTCCGCCACCACGTCGAGTCCCTGGCGGCCCTGTGCCACCAGCAGCACGTGGCCGCCGGACGGCAATTGGCGCTCGGCGGCGTCGAGCAGCTGGGCCGCCTCGTTCCCGGCGTCCTCCAGCAGGCGGCGCTCCAGCCCCAGGGCGTTGGCCGCCGCCTTCACCGCCGCCAGCCACTGCGCCGACGAGCGGTTCTCCATCACCACGCGCGCCCGTTCCGTCAGCTCGACTCCGAGCTTGCGGGTGGATTGCTCATCGAGCCACGTCGCCGCCACCAAGGGCGGCAGCGCGATGGCCAGCAGCAGGGCCAGGAGTTTGACGCGTATCGACACCCCGCCATTAGAGGCCGCGACGCAGGCAACATCAAGGCTGGACAGCCAGGCCGGCTGGCCTTATGTCGAGGGGCATGACCCATCCCGTCCACATCGTCGGCGGCGGCCTGGCCGGAAGCGAAGCCGCCTGGCAGCTCGCCCGTTCCGGCATCGCCGTCGTGCTCCACGAGATGCGCCCCGAGCGCTCCACCGCCGCCCATCAGACCGCCGGCCTGGCCGAACTGGTGTGCTCCAACAGCCTGCGGTCCGACGACGCCGACTACAACGCCGTCGGCCTGCTGCACCAGGAGATGCGCCGGCTGGAGTCGCTGATCCTGCACTGCGCCGACGCCCACAAGGTGCCGGCCGGCGGCGCCCTGGCGGTGGACCGCGACGCCTTCTCGGCGGCGGTCCAGGGCGCATTGGAGGCCCATCCGCTGGTGGAGATCGTGCGCCAGGAGGTGGTCGCACTGCCCGAGGAGTGGCACTCGGTCATCGTCGCCAGCGGGCCGCTGACCTCGCCGGCTCTGGCAGCGGCCATCGGAACGCTGACCGGCGAGGCGTCGCTGGCGTTCTTCGATGCCATCGCCCCCATCGTCCACAAGGACAGCATCGACTTCTCGAAAGCGTGGTTCCAATCGCGCTACGACAAGGGCGAGGGCTCGGACTACGTCAACTGCCCGCTGTCCCGCGAGCAGTATTACGGCTTCATCGACGCGCTGATCGGCGGCGACAAGGTGCCGTTCCACGACTGGGAAAAGGACACGCCGTATTTCGAGGGCTGCCTGCCCATCGAGGTGATGGCCGAACGCGGCCGCGACACCCTGGCCTACGGGCCGATGAAGCCGGTGGGCCTGACCGACCCCAACGGCCCCAAGCCCTTCGCCGTGGTGCAACTGCGCCAGGACAACAAACTGGGCACGCTTTACAACATGGTCGGCTTCCAGACCAAGCTGCGCCACGCCGAGCAGACCCGCATCTTCCGCACCATCCCCGGCCTGGAGACGGCCGAATTCGCC
Source organism: Magnetospirillum sp. (assembly GCA_016183945.1). Next base: position 69,115 of record JACPDP010000029.1, on the reverse strand, counting down.
CGCCTGGGCGGCCTGCACCGCAACACGTTCGTCAACGGTCCCCGGGTGTTGGACGGCACCCTTCGCCTGAAGGCTCAGCCACGGCTCAGGCTGGCCGGCCAGATCACCGGCTGCGAGGGCTATGTGGAAAGCGCCGCCGTCGGCCTGCTGGCCGGCCTGTTCACCGCGGCCGAGGCGGCGGGCCACACGGTGCCCCCTCCCCCGCCCACCACCGCGCTGGGCGCCCTCCTCGCCCACGTCACCGGCGGCGCCGAGGCCGAAACCTACCAGCCGATGAACGTCAATTTCGGCCTGTTCCCCCCTCCCCCCGAGCGCGACGAGAATGGCCGCCGGGTCAAGGGACGGGAGCGGAAGAAACTGTATTCGGTGCGGGCGCGGCACGACCTGGCGGAGTGGCTGGAGGCCATCCGCTAGCGGTCCTTTGCTTGTCCGTCGCGACAGTGACGGCACTTGGCGCCGCCTAGAACAACGTCAACGCGATGGGCATGCGGGCCATCAGACGGACGTCGGGGGCGTCATTGGTGACGCCGATGCCGATGTTGACGTTGAGGGCGGTGTCCGGGCTGATTTGCCAGTTCACCCCGAAATTCATCGAGCCCACGTTCAGGGTTTCCGAGTTGAAATCGCCGGTCTCGGCGAAGGTCGTGGTCGTCTTCATGATCCAGTCGTGCTGGTAGCCGATGGAGAACGACACCTTCTCGTTCAGCGACAGCCCCATGCCCACCCCGAAGCGGATGGCGTCGCCGGGGTCGACGCGGCTCACCGTGCGGTTGTTGGCCACCACCTTGTCGATGTCGCGCGCCACGTTCCACAGATAGCCGATATTGGCGTAGAACACCGCCGGATCGGAGGGCGCGATCACCGTCAGGCTGGGCTCGATGCCCCAGAAGCCCGAGCCGGTGGCCAGTTCCTCTTCGATGCCGAGTGAATTGCGCTTGGTGTCGTAGGGGCCGGTGCCGGTGGTGCTCTTCACCCGCAGATTGGCGACGAAGAACGGCCAGGACCCTTCGCCCTCGTTGACCTGGTAGTGAACCGCCCCCTCGATGTCGCCGAGCCCGTGGTCGGTGAGGCTGGTGGTTGCCACGGTGTTGTTGGTGTTCACCACCGTGTTGGTGGTGGAATCCTGGCGGTACATGTAGGGGATGCGCAGTTCCGCCTCCAGGCGGTTGGTGATGCCATAGCGCAGGCCCAGCGTGCCGGTCACCGCGTCGCGGTTGGCCTGGGTGGCCTCGATCGAACCGACCAGCACGGTGTCGAGGATGGCGACGCCTCCCACCACGAAGCGGTTGATATCGGTGTGCTGGTATTCGATGGACGGCTCGATCACCAGCACGCCCTGCCGGGTAAGGACGCCGGCTTTTTCCTCGGCGGGAGGCAGTTCGGCGGGCGCCTGGGCCTCCTCCTGGCGGGCCTGCGCCTTGGTCGCCGCCCTGCGCGGCACCTTGGATTGCGGCTGGCCCGCGGGATAAGCCGCCCGCATCAGCCACCACGGCTGGTCCGCCTTGGCCTCGACGGCACCTGTCGCCAGCAGTACGGCGGCGAGGCCGAAACTGGCACCTGCTCCGAGCAGAACTTTCGCACTCATGACGGTCTCACCCTCGTCGGCTGACGCAATGGGGCGGCACCATAGCCCGGCGTCATCGACGAAAGTTCTTCTCTTGAGCCATATATGGCATTCGCCATCGATATTGATGATTACTATGCCGTGCCGGAATACGGACGGATGACTACTGCTCTCCAATTCCACCACGGACGACCGTAGGGGGCGGCAAGGCATTCGGAAGTTCAAGGGTGCACCCCAGAAGATGGTGTGAACCGCCGGGGTCTTTCTGGGAGACTCCCCCCGATCATGAAAGAGCGGGAAGCCATGTCCGTGCACTGCCCTGTTCCTGATGGAATAACCAAGGAAATGATTGCGGAACTTGGCGCCGATTACTTGGCGGGCATCGTGCTGCAACGCATGGCCGCCGACCCCGAGCTGACCGAGCGCCTGCGCTCCGCCGTGGAAAGCCGCGCCGAGGCGCTGCGGGCGACGGGGAGCGAACCGGCCATGATCGGCCACAGCCCCGCCATGACCCGCCTCACCGCCACCATCACCAAGGTCGCCGCCACCGACGCTCCCGTGCTGGTCACCGGCGAGAGCGGCACCGGCAAGGAGCTGGCAGCGGTGGCGGTGCATCGCCGCTCGCGTCGCGCCGCCGGGCCGTTCGTGCCCATCAACTGCGCCGCCCTGCCCAAGACGCTGATCGCCTCGGAGCTGTTCGGGCATGAGAAAGGTGCCTTCACCGGCGCCGACCAGCGCCGCATCGGCCGTATCCAGGCCGCCGATCACGGCACCCTGTTCCTCGACGAGATCGGCGACCTGCCGCTCGACCTTCAGGCGCACCTGCTGCGCTTCCTCCAGGAGAGCACCATCGACCGGGTCGGCGGCCACCACCCCATCAAGGTGGACGTCCGCGTCATCGCCGCCACCAACGTGCCGCTGCGCAAGGCGGTAGCCGACGGGCACTTCCGCGAAGACCTGTTCTTCCGCCTCAACGTGCTGACCATCGAGATGCCGCCCTTGCGCGAGCGCGGCGAAGACATCGACGACCTGGCCGCCTACTTCGTCGCCAAGTTCGCCCGCGAGGCGGCCAGGACGGTGCGGGGCCTGAGTCCGGAGGCCCAGCGGCTGGTGCGCGGTTACGCCTGGCCGGGCAATATCCGCGAGTTGATCGCCACCATGCGGCGTGCCGTGGTGATGGCCGATGGCCCGCTGATCCGCCCCGAGGACCTGGCCCTGCCCCCCGTCGGCGGGGACGCCCCGTTGCCGTCAGGGTCGCTGGAGGCGGCGCGGCGCGAAACCGAGGAAGGGCTGGTGCGCCAAGCGCTGCTGCGCTACCGCCACAACATCAAGCGCTCCGCCGAGGAGCTGGGCATCTCGCGGGTGACGTTGTATCGGCTGATCGAGAAATACGGCATCGCGCCGGAACAGTAGAAAATATTGCTCCCTATCACAAAAATTGGGGCCTTCCGGGGAGTCGGAAGGCCCCATATCTACGGCACCTGGAAGCGAAGCTACTTCTTGGGGACCGCGTTGAAAGTTTCGTTCAACTCCTTCTCGGCGTTGAAGGCGCCTTCGGGAAGCTGGTGCGCGACACCCTTATGGCAGTCGATGCAGGTCTTGCCCTGCTCTTCCGCCTCAGCGTGGCGATTGCGGGCGCGCAGTTGCTGCCGGGTCAGGTCGAACGCCCCGAAGTTGTGGCAGTTGCGGCACTCGCGGGAGTCGGTCGTCTTCATCCCCATCCACACGCTCTTGGCCAGCTGCAGGCGCTTGCCCTCGAACTTGTCGCGGCTGTCGATGGTGCCGAGGAAGTGGTGGAACAGCTCGTTGGACGCCTGAATCTTGCGTCGCACCTTGTGGATCCAATCCTTCGGCACATGGCAGTCGGGGCAGGTGGCGCGCACGCCGGAGCGGTTCGAGTCGTGGATGGAGCCGCGGTACTCGCGGTAAACGTTCTGCTCCATTTCGTGGCAGCTCAGGCAGAAGCCCTCGGAGTTGGTCAGCTCCATGCCCCAGTTGAAACTGCCCCACATCACAATGCCCGCCACCAGGCCGGTCACCAGGATGCTGCCCAGCGACCACCGCGCGGTGGGGGCGCGCAACGCCGCCCAGGCTCGGCTGATCAGGCCTTCGCCGGCCCCATCGGCATTATCGATCTTCATGGCCGTTCATCCTTCCCGGGGTAATCAGCGAGCGGAGGCCGGCTGGAAGCGGTTCTCGACCAGCGGCTTGGCATCGTTCTGCGGCACATGGCACTGCTTGCAGAAATACCGGTTGCCATTGACGTTGTCGCGACGCATGCCGTTGCCATCGATGTAGTGCAGGTCCGAAATCTTCGGCGCCTTCTCCTGGTCGCTGTAGGGCCACTCATGGCAGCGCAGGCACTGATTGACCTTCACGTCGATCTCGTACTTGTCGGTGTTGTGCGGCACCAGCGGCGGCTGCTGGCGGTAGGCCCGCTCCAGCTTCACCCCTTCGACCACCTTGTGGATCGGCGGCGCGGCATCCGGCTCGTTGGCAGCCGAATTCCTCAGGCCCTTCATGTCGGCGGCGTTGGCGACGGCGCCGAAAGCGACGGCCAGCGCGATGGCAATTCCGATGATCTTGGTCTTCACTGCGGTCACTCCCCTTCCTGATCCTTGAAAGCCCTGCGGCGCCCCGCTCAGGCGACCCTGTTAGCCGGCCTGCCCGCCTTGGCCTCGACCGCGACGCGCTCCACGTCGTCGAGGCCGTTCCTGAAGCGGGTGCCGAACCGAAAAACATCCTTTGAACACACGTCGATGCAGCGACCGCAATTGGTGCAATCGCGAGACAAGATGACCGGCCCCAGGCCCTTGCCGGCGCCGCGCAGCGCCGGAGCGATGACGTGGCGCTCGGGGCAGACGGTGAAACAGTCCATGCAGTCGTCGCAGGCGTCGCGGCGCCGGGCCGCGACCCGCACCACGCTGCGCTCGCCCACCAGGCCGTAGAAGGCCCCGACCGGGCAGAGATTGCTGCACCAGCCGCGCGCGGCGATGCCGAAATCCAGCAGGAATATGGCCAGCGTCACCAGCAGGGCGGCACCGCCGCCGAAGATGCTGCCGTAGACCAGGCCGCGGTGCAGGATGGTCACCGGATTGACCATTTCCCAGGCGATGGAGCCGGTCATCACCGCCGCCGCCAGCACCCCGGCCAGCAGCCAAAGGCGTAGCGAGCGGTGGAACGGCACGCTGTCCTTGAGACCCAGCCTGTTGCGCAACCAGGCGGCCAGATCGGTGACCACGTTGACCGGGCAGACCCAGGCGCAGTAGGTGCGCCCGCCCAGCACGGCATAGACGGCCAGCACGATCGCGGCACCGACCAGCGCGGCGGTCTCCAGCTTGTGGCCGGCCAGCAGGGCCTGCAGCGCCATCAGCGGATCGGTGAGCGGCAGGACCTTCAGCGTCAGGCTGGAGGCCAGCGAGCCCTTGACGATCCACAGGCCGAACAGCGGCCCGGCCAGGAACAGGGCGAGGAACAGGGCCTGGGAGGCGCGCCGCGCCAGCAGCCACTTGTGCGCCGCCAGCCAGCCCTTTGCCGCCACCGCGGCGCGCCCTGGGCGCAGGTCGGGATGGGCGGTCATGGCTTGGGTCCCTTGTAGGCACTACCGCCGGGAAGCTTGTCGGCGCCCGGCAGGCCGTTCTCCATGCCGCGGATGGGCATTTCGATGATGTCGTCGACCAGCGCCTTGCCGGCCTTGGTCTTCTCGTCCCAGCCCAGGCGATAGTGCTTGCCCAGCTTGCCGGTGGCCAGCACCATCGGCAGCACCTTGATCGCCGCCTCGTCGAGCACGCAGGCCTTCTCGCACTTGCCGCAGCCGGTGCACTTGTCGGTGTGGACGATGGGAAGGAACAGGGCGTGCTTGCCGGTGCGCTCGTTGTGCAGGCGGTCCAGCGTGATGGCCTCGCCGATCAGCGGGCACACCCGGTAGCAAACGTCGCAGCGCAGCCCCAGGTGGTTGAGGCAGGTCTCGTGGCCCACCAGCACCGCGACCCCCATTTTGGCGTCGCGAATGTCGGAGAGCGTCTTGTCCAGCGCCCCGGTCGGGCAGGCCGCCACGCAGGGAATGTCCTCGCACATTTCGCACGGCACCCGGCGCGCGTTGTAGAACGGCGTGCCCAGCGACGGACCGTCGGCGAGGTCGGACAATTTGAGCGTGTCGTAGGGGCAGTCCCGCACGCACAAACCGCAGCGCACGCAGGCCGCCAGAAAATCCTTCTCGGCCAAGGCGCCCGGCGGACGCAGGGCGACAGCCTCGGCGCGACGCTGCGCCGGGATCGCCAACAAGGCACCCAGCAGCCCCACCGAACAGGCGGCACGCGCCGCCCCGGCGAAGACCGCCCGGCGACTCATGGCTGCGCTGCCCTTGCTGGTGCCCTTGGGGGACATGAACGATGGTCTCCGAGGAAAGCGGGGCCGCCGGCCGAAGCCGGCCGGCGGCCCCCGTCGCCTTAGGCCTTCTCCACCTTGACGGCGCACTTCTTGTAGTCGGTCTCTTTCGAGATCGGGCAAGTGGCGTCGAGGGTGAGCTTGTTGACCAGCTGGGTTTCGTCGAAGAACGGGAAGAACACCAACCCTTCCGGAGGCTTGTTACGGCCGCGGGTGTCGATACGGGTGGCGACTTCACCGCGCCGGCTCTTGACCTTGACGATGTCGCCGTTGCGCAGGCTGCGCTTCTTGGCATCGTTGGGGTGCATGTAGAGCACGGCATTGGGAACCGACTTGTGCAACTCGGGCACGCGCCGGGTCATCGAGCCCGAGTGCCAATGCTCAAGCACACGGCCGGTGCACAACCACAAGTCAAACTCGCCGTCCGGCGATTCGGCGGCCGGCTGATAGGGCAGCGCGAAGATCCAGGCCTTGCCGTCGGGCTTGCCGTAGAACTTCACACCTTCGCCGGCCTTGACGTAGGGGTCGTAACCCTCACGGAAGCGCCACAGCGTCTCCTTGCCCTCGACCACCGGCCAACGCAGGCCGCGAGCCTTGTGATAGGTCTCGTACGGCGCCAGATCGTGGGCATGACCGCGACCGAAGCCGGCATACTCCTCGAACAGGCCCTTCTGTAGGTAGAAGCCGAAGCTTTGCGATTCGTCGTTCTCGAAACCGGCCTGCAAATCGGCCAACGGGAACTTGTTGACCACGCCGTTCTTGTAGAGCACCTCGTACAGGGTCTTGCCCTTGTACTGCGGCGCCTTGTCGAGCAGTTCGGCCGGCCACACCTCTTCCATCTTGAAGCGCTTGGAGAATTCGACCACCTGCCACAGATCCGACCTGGCCTCGCCCGGCGCCTTGACCTGCTGACGCCAGAACTGGGTGCGCCGCTCGGCATTGCCGTAGGCCCCTTCCTTTTCCATCCACATGGCGGTGGGCAGGATCAGGTCGCCGGCCAGCGCGGTGACCGTCGGGTAGGGGTCCGACACCACCACGAACGCATCCGGGTTACGATAGCCCGGATAGCCTTCCTGGTTCATGTTGGGCGCCGTCTGCATGTTGTTGGTGCACTGCACCCAGTAGGCGTTGAGCTTGCCGTCCTTCAACATGCGGTGCTGCAGAACCGCGTGGTAGCCGACCTTGGGGTTCAGCGTGCCGGGCGGCAGCTGCCAGGCCTTCTCGGAAATCTCGCGGTGCTTTTCGTTCATCACCACCATGTCGGCGGGCAGGCGATGCGCGAAGGTGCCGACCTCGCGGGCGGTACCGCAAGCCGAAGGCTGGCCGGTCAGCGAGAACGGGCCGCAACCGGGCAGCGAGATCTTACCGGTCAGCAGGTGGATGTTGTAGATCAGGTTGTTGACCCAGGTTCCACGGGTGTGCTGGTTGAACCCCATGGTCCAGTAGGACACGACCTTGATCTTCGGGTCGGCGTAGATCTTGGCCAGGGCTTCCAGCTTCTCGACCGGAACGCCGGACAGCTTCGACACCTTCTCGACGGTGTAGTCGGCGACGAAGGCCTTGAACTCGTCGAAGGTCATCGGGTCGGCCTTGTCGGGCGTCGCCGCGTTGGCCTGATCCTTCTCCAGCGGATGGGTCGGCCGCAGGCCGTAGCCGATGTCGGTCGCCCCCTTCTTGAAGTTCACCGATTTCTCGATGAACTCCTTGTTCACCGCACCCTTCTGGATGATGTAGTTGGCGATGTAGTTGAGGATCGCCAGGTCGGTCTGCGGCGTGAAGATCATCGGCAGATCGGCCAGCTCGTAGGAGCGGTGCTCGAAGGTGGAGAGCACCGCGACCTTGCAGCCTTCGTGGGTCAGGCGGCGATCGGTGATGCGCGACCACAGGATCGGGTGCATCTCCGCCATGTTGGAGCCCCACAGGACGAACGTGTCGGCCTGCTCGATGTCGTCATAGCAGCCCATCGGCTCGTCGATGCCGAAGGTCCGCATGAAGCCCGCGACCGCCGACGCCATGCAATGACGCGCGTTGGGATCGAGGTTGTTGGAACGGAAGCCGGCCTTCATCAACTTGACGGCGGCGTAGCCTTCCCAGATGGTCCACTGGCCGGAGCCGAACATGCCGACCCGGGTGGCGCCGTCGGGCTTCTTGAGCTGTTCCTTCCACTTCTCGGCCATGATGTCGAAGGCCTGGTCCCACGTGATCGGCGTGAAGTCGCCGTTCTTGTCGAACTTGCCGTTCTTCATGCGCAGCAGCGGCTTGGTCAGCCGGTCTTCGCCGTACATGATCTTGGACAGGAAGTAGCCCTTGATGCAGTTCAGGCCCTTGTTGACGGGGGCATCGGGATCGCCCTGGGTGGCAACCACCTTGCCGTCCTGCACGCCGATCAGGACGCCGCAGCCGGTACCGCAGAACCGACAGACCCCCTTGTCCCAACGGATGTTGGCCTTGGCCGGCTGGGCGCTGGCCGGCATGGCGATGCCGGCGGCGGCCGCCGTGGCGGCGACGGCATTCGCCTTGATGAAGTCGCGCCTGGTGAGGCTCATGAAACGGTCTCCCCTTCCAGATCAGAGTCAAAATGATGATAGACGAGGGCAAAGCTCATAACGCCCTCGACGTCGTTGAAGCTGGTGATGGTGGCTCCGGCCCAATGGCCGTCGGCATCCTCGACAGTGACGACCATTTTGCCTTGGTCGGTCACCTGATGGACTTCCACCCCCGGCATGGCCGCTAGGGTGTCGCGAACCGTGTCGCGCAGCTCAGGCCGGACATAGACGAGGACGCCGCAAATATTTTCGACGAGCTCGTGCGGTCTGGTCTGTTCCTTTTCGACGAAGTTGCTCAAACGCATCCTGTCGTCCTCATCCTCTCGCCGGTTGAACCATTGTGAGCGCGCCCACCGGGCAGGCCGATACGCAAACACCGCAACCGGTGCATTCTTCCACATTTACTTCCGGCAGAGCACGACCACCGGTCATCAGGCGAAAACGAATCGCCCTCGGCTCACACGGATCGCCGCACAGCCGGCAGGCCACTCCCTGCATCGAGATGCAGGTCCCGCCCAACTCCGCCACCAGGTCCCCGGATGGCGCGACGTTGGCCGAACGGGCCTGGCCCATCAGGAGCGCACGCCGGGACACCACACCTGGCATCGATCAACCCTCTCATGGACGCCCTCAGGCGATCCCCTTACCGCGGTGGAGCCTGACATCCTCACGGGGGATTGTGATTTGACCTTGGTCAAAAGAGGGTCTGTTTGCCACGGCCCCTGCCCACCCCTTTGGGTCAGTCCCAGCCTTGCCGGCTGGGCGGCTCGACGCTGGGCGCCAGCCTCGGACCGGCCTCGGTGCAGGCCGCGCCGGGCCGGCTCCAGTAGGGTAATCCGCGCAAAGGCTGGCCTGCGCGGGCCACCATGCGGAATCGGCCATCGCCTCCCACCACCGCGATGCGCGGCCACAGGCGGGCATGCAGGCTGTCCCCCTCGATGCTCACCTCCCCCTGCGGTGCGACGAAATGCCGCTCCTTGATCGCCTCCCTCAGGGTCGCCGCGGCGACGTCGCCGCCGCCCAGGTTGTCCACCGCCTCGGCGAGCAGGTGGACCTGCGCATAGGCGGCCTCGGCGGCGGCGGTGAGCACGGCGCCCCGGCCCAGGCGCAGCCGCAGGCGGGTCGCGAAGCGGGTGCTGTCCACCGCGGACTCCGCCGCGAACCAGGTCGACACCGCCACCGCGCCGGCGGCGGGCCGAGGGCCGACGGCCGCCACCACCCGCTCGTCGAGGAAGGGCGACGCCACCGGCACGTCGCTCCCGATCTGGTGGCGTTCCCGCAGCAATGCCGCGGCCTCGTCCCCACAGAGGGTCGAGAACAGCACATCCGGCCGGTCGCGCCGCAGGCGCTGGGCCACCCCCTCCAGCCCGGCATCCCCCCCGAGGACCTCGCCGTCGACCCGCCCGATCACCGCCCGCGCGACCCGGGCCATCTCGTGCGACAGGGAGCCAGAGCCGGCGACGATCAGCACCCGCGGCCCCGCCTCCCTCACCAGCCAGGGGATGAACTGCTTGAGCAATTGATGCGGCGTGGCGCCGCAATGCACCACGTGGCGCGAACACTCGCCGCCCTCATAGGCCGCCGGATCGCACAGCAGCCCGCCGCTTTGCTCGACGAAGGCGGTGGTTGGAGCCCGCCACTCCGGCGGTACCGGCGCCAGCACCGCCACAGCCCGCTCGGCCTTCACCAGTCGCTTCATCCCCTCGGCGAAGGTCTTGGCCTGCGACCGACTGTCGAAGGGAACGAGAGCCAGCCGACACCGTCCCGGGCGCCGGTTGACCTCCTCCACCGCCAGCAGGGTAGCCTCCAGCATCATGCGGCCGAAGGCGGCGGCGGGACCGCTGAGCGGCAGCAGGACCCCCATCCGCACCGCACCCGGGGCCGGACGGTCGCCCCCGGCCGGCGCGCCGTCATCGGCGCGGGCGGGCAGCAGGGGAAGCGCCGACATCGCGGCGGCGGCGCCGAGAAACAGGCGGCGATGCATCCGGCCATGCTACGCCCGGGCGGCGGCGTGCAAGCCTATGCGGAAGGTCGCCTGGGCGGGGGGCGGAGGACGGCTATGCCATCCGGACGGTGTGGGCCAACGCCCGCTCGCGCACCATGCGCTCGAACTCGTCGGGCGGCACCGGGCGGCTGTAGAAGAAGCCCTGCACCGTGTCGCAGCCGTGCTCCCGCAAGAACGAGATATGGCCGGCGACCTCGGCCCCCTCGGCCACCACCTCCAGATTGAGGCCGCGCGACAGTCCGATGATGGCGCGGGCGATTTCGGCGGTCTTGGGGTTGGTGTCGACGTCGGCGATGAAGGCGCGATCGATCTTCAGGGTGGTGATGGGAAAACGTCCGAGATAAGACAGCGAGGAATAGCCGGTGCCGAAATCGTCGATGGACAGCCCGACGCCCAGCTCACGCAGCGCCGTCATCTTGCGCACCACGATGTCGACATCGTTCATCAGCATGCTCTCGGTGATTTCCAGCTCCAGCCACTTGGGATCGAGCCCGGTGGACTGCAAACTATCCACCACGATGTCGATGAGGTCGCGCGAGCGGAACTGACGGGCGGAGACGTTGACCGAGCATTTGAGCGGCTTCAGCCCGATCTGCTGCCAATACTTGTTCTGCTGGCAGGAGCGGCGCAGCACCCAGGTGCCGATCTCCTCGATGAGCCCGGTTTCCTCGGCCACCGGAATGAACTCGCCGGGCGAGATCATGCCGAAGTCGGGATCCATCCAGCGAATCAGCGCCTCCATGCCGACCACCTGGCCGGTCTCGGCCGACACCTTGGGCTGGTAGTAGACGACGAACTCGTCATTGACCAAGGCCCGGCGCATCCGCGCCTCAAGTTCGAGGCGGGACCGCGCCTTCTGGTTCATGTCCTTGGAGAAGAACTGGTACTGGTTGCGGCCGGAGACCTTGGCGAAGTGCAGCGCATTGTCGCCGTTCTTGATCAGTTGGGCGCAGCTGTCGCAGTCGCTGGGGTAGATGGCGATGCCGATGGAGAAGGTGACCACCACCTCTTCCTCGTCGAGCCGGAACGGCTCCTTGATGGCGGCCAACACCTTTTCGGCGACGATGACGCTGTCGTCCACGTCGGCGATGACCATCACCAGGGCGAACTTGTCGCCGTCCAGCCGCACCGCCGTATCGGTCTCACGAATGCAGGTCTTGAGGCGGCGGGCAACTTCGATCAGCAGCCGGTCACCGGCGGCGTGGCCCAGGGCGTCGTTGATCAGCGCGAAACGGTCGAGCCCCATGATCAGCAGCGCCACCGACTTGCCCGAACGGTTGACGCTGAGCAGCGCCTGATCGATGCGGTCGGAGAACAGCTCGCGGCCGGGCAATCCGGTCAGGGGATCGTAGCCGAAACGAACCGTAGCCTCGTCGGCCAACGCCGCGTCGTCGAAGGCCGGACGCACCAGCCCGATATATCGTTCGGGAAAGTCGCCACTGCCGTTGACGGCCGAGACGGTGACCTCGAACTTGCGGTCGGTGCCGTCGCTGCAGCGGATGGCCCCATTCCAGCGCCCGCCCGGGGGGATGGTCAGGGCCCGCTCCAGCAGTTGGTGGGCCACATGGGCATGGCCGTGCCCGCCCTCGACGAAGGCCCGGGCGCAATGGCCGGTGATGGCCTCGAACGCCTTGTTGACGCGCAAGATCTGCCGCTCGCCGTCGGCAACCACGACCGCGTCCCGCACGTTTTCCAGAAGCGCTTCGAAGAGAGCTAGATTGTCGCTCATGTGAACCCCTTAGGCGTCCCATAATTCCCAAGAGGACGGCAAAGCGCAATCTCCTTTATAGGGGCTGCCCCTCCCACCCGCTGAAGACTTGAGAGGCGCCAAGCGACCGTGTCATGGTGGATTCATGACATCGCCGCCCGTGCTCGACCGTGCCCACACCCTCCGCCGCGATCCCGTGGCCCTGGCGGCCCTGGCCGCCCGCGACGACATGGCCGTGTTGCCGTTCTGGCGCGGGTTGCACCTGATGACCGAGCCGCCCGGTCCCGTGCGGGTGCGCGGCCCGGCGGCCCGCGCCCTGCTGATGGATGGCGGCAGCTTCCTCGGACTGGAGGACGGCGCGCCGTTGTTCGCCGTCGACCTGTCGGCGACGGAGGCCGGCGCCGACGGCCCCGAGCTGGGGATGGGCGGACGCTGGGGCTCACCCCGCATCCTGGGCGGCGTGATGGTGGAGCGCGACTTCGATCTGCTGTGCTATGCCCGCGGCCTTCTGCTGTGGCAGCAGCGCACCCGCTTCTGTCCGGGCTGCGGCGCCGCCCTGATCCTGGCCCAGGGCGGCCATGTGGCGAAATGCGGCGGGTGCGACGGGCAGCAATTCCCGCGCACCGACCCGGCGATCATCGTGCTGGCCGAAGACGGCGGCGAGCGGGTGCTGCTGGGGCGTCAGCCGCACTGGCCGCCCGGCATGTACTCGTGCCTGGCCGGCTTCGTCGAGCCCGGCGAAACGCTGGAACAGGCGGTGGCGCGCGAAGTCGCCGAGGAGTCCGGCATCCGGGTGCTGTCGGCCCACTACTTCGCCAGCCAGCCCTGGCCGTTCCCCGCCTCGCTGATGCTGGCCTTCAGCGCGCTGGCGGAAGCGACCGAGCCGGTGGTCGACGGCGTCGAACTGGAGGATGCCCGATGGTTCCGCCGCGACGAGGTCGCTTGCTTCGGCGAATGGGGTTCGCCGGGGGAAAACGGCCTGTTCCTGCCCCGCCGGGACTCTGTGTCACGGGCGCTGATCGACGCCTGGATCACCAGAGGATCTGGCTGTAGTAACGCTCGCCCTTGACGGCCTCCTCGAAGCAGCGCCGCGCCGCCATTTCGTCGCACCATCCGTCGGGCTCCACCACCTCTTCCATGCCCTCGGGTGTGTTGGGGGCATGGCGGGCATGGTGGGCATCCAGCGAATAGACCTTGCCGCACCGCTCCTCGACCACCGCCCACCGACGACGGCAGTCGTCGCAGATCAACTTGTAGGTTTCCTGATAATCGACCACCTGGACGGCCATGGTCGTCCTCCCAAGTTTCTTGGTGTGGACGCCATATGGGGATGCTTCATTCGGCTGCCAGACGACGCGCAAGATCGTGCTGACGCCATACCTCCCATGGACCGACGCCTTGGCTGAGCACCGCTTCCATCTCGCAGAGGTCCTTGAAGGTGTCGACGGCGCGCCAGAAGCCGTCGTAGCGGCAGGCCGCCAGCAGGTTCTGGTCGATCAGGCGCTGGAACGGTTCCAGCACCAACTCCTCGCCCTCGCGCATGAACTCGAAGATGCGGCTGTCGAGTACGAAGAAGCCACCGTTGATCCACATATCGGCCGCCCTGACGTCGCGGATGCCTTCGACGCGGCCGTTGGTGTCCATGGCGGCGATGTGGAAGCTCTGGCTGGGCCGCACCGCCAGGAAGGTCGCCGCCGCCCCGGTGATGCGGTGACGCTCGATCAGCCGCGGCAGCGAACAGTCGGTCAGGCCATCGGAGTAGTTGGCGAGGAAGGTCTCCTCCCCGGCCAGCAGCGGTGCCACCTTCCGCAAGCGCTCGCCGATATTGGCGGTAAGGCCGGTGTCGGCGAAGGTGATCCGCCAGTCGCGGATATCCTCGGCCAGCAGTTCGACCCGCCGCCCCCCCTCGGACAGCACGAAATCGTTGCTCAGACACTCGCTGTAGTTGAGAAAATACTCCTTGATGGCCTCGCCGCGATGGCCCAGGCAGAGGATGAAATCGTTGTGGCCCCAATGCGCGTACCAGCGCATGACATGCCACAGCAGCGGCCGGTTTCGTAATGATGCCATGGGCTTGGGCAGCGTCTGCGAGTAGTCGCGCATGCGCATGCCCAGCCCGCCGCAGAACAGGACGACCTTCATGGAGACTCTCCCTTGGTTTTGCCCCTCGCCGGAGACCCGCAAACGGGCTACGGGAACACCGCCACGTTCGGGATCGGGACGACGAACTGGCCGCCCCAGTCACGGATATAGGCGAGGTTGGCCATGATCTCGTGCCGAAGGTTCCAGGGCAGGATCAGCACATAGTCCGGCCGGGTCTCGCGGATATGCTCGGGCGGATGGATGGGGATGTGGGTCCCGGGAAGGTACTTGCCGTGCTTGTAGGGATTGCGGTCCACCGTGTAGTCGAGGATATCGCTGCGGATGCCGCAGTAGTTCAGCAGGGTGTTGCCCTTTCCCGGCGCGCCGTAGCCGGCGATGGACTTGCCGTACCATTTGGCGCGGATGAGGAAGTCGAGCAGGTTCCAGCGCGATGCCCGCACCTGCTCGGCGAAGCGCGAGAAGCCGGCCATACGGTCGAGCCCGGCCTCGGCCTCGCGAGCCTTGATCTCCGCCACCCGACGCTCGACGGGGCGCGCCGTGGCGGCTGGACAGAGGAACAGCCGCAGCGAGCCGCCATGGGTCCAGATCTCCTCGACATCGAACACCCTCAAGCCATGGGCGGCGAAGATGCGCTCGGCGGTGGCCAGCGAGAAATACGAGAAATGTTCATGGTAGATGGTATCGTACTGGTTCTCCTGGATCAGCCGCATCAGATGCGGCACCTCGATGGTGGCCACCCCCTGCGGCTTGAGCAGCGCCGCCATACCGGCGATGAAATCGTTGAGGTCGGGTACCTGGGCCAACACGTTGTTGCCGATCACCAGATCGGCCTTGTCCATGCCCGCCGCCAATTCGGTGGAAAAGAAGCGCACCAGGGTGGGGACCCCTTTGGCCTCGGCGGCGCGGGCGACGTTGGCCGCCGGCTCCACCCCCAGCACCGGGATGCCCAGGCGCATGAAATGCTGCAACAGATAGCCGTCGTTGCTGGCGAGCTCGACGACCCGGCTTTCGCTGGATAGCCCGAACCGCGCCGTAACAGTCTCGGCATAGGCCCGCGCGTGTTCAAGATATGCATCGGAAAACGACGAGAAGTATGCATATTCACTGAAGATTTCGGCAGCACTGACATACTGCCTCAACTGCATCAGGAAGCAGTGGCGACACACCCAGACCGTCAGTGGATAGAACGGCTCCATATGGTCCAGTTGATCAACCGCCAGAAAGCTTTCGCACAGCGGCGACATGCCGAGGTCGACGACCTCGGCCAGCGGCCCGCCACAGAAGCGGCAGTCGCCGCCCACGGCTTTTACGCTGAGAACCGACTCGTTCACGGCCCACTCCTTTTTCCGGGAGGTCGTAGTCCGGTCGTCACGCGACTATGCATTTAGGCCTGTGCGGTCCGGCGGGTAAACCGGACAGGCGGCGATACGCCGGAAGGCCCAAATTGAACTCCGAAGCGTAAGCCGATCATCCGCCTGATGGATTTCCCCCGCTTCCCCGCCCTCCCACGTTGAGGGCCGAGGAGGACCGGAATGCCGTTCACCCCCCAGCCCATCAGCCCCACGAGTGCCCCCTTGGCGGTCGCGGTGATCGGAACCGGCTATGTCGGCCTGGTCACCGCCGCGTGCCTGGCCGCTGTCGGCCACCGCGTCAGCTGCGTCGACCGTGATCACGACCGCATCGCCGCCCTCGACCGGGGCGAGGTTCCCTTTCACGAGGAGGGGCTGGCCGCGCTGCTGGCCAAGGGCCGGGTGACCGCCACCACCGACACCGCCGCCGCGGTGGCCGCCGCCGAGGTCGTGCTGATCTGCGTCGGCACCCCCGACCGCGACGGTGCCATCGACCTTACCGCCCTCGAAGCGGCTGCCTCCGATGTCGGCCGTTCGCTGGCCGGCGCGTTCCCGGTGGTGGCGGTGAAGAGCACCGTGGTGCCCGGCACCACCGATACCCTGGTGCGCCGCATCCTGGAACAGGAAACGGATCAGCTCGCCGGACGGGATTTCGGCTTGGCGATGAACCCGGAATTCCTCAGCCAGGGCAGCGCCGTGGCCGATTTCATGACCCCGGACCGCATCGTCGTCGGCGCCTTCGACGAACGCTCGGCGGCGGTGATGGCGCGGCTCTACCAGCCGTTCCCCGCCCCCCTGCTGACCATGGGCCTGCGCGAGGCGGAGATGGTGAAGTATGCCGCCAACGCCCTGCAGGCGACCCTGATTTCCTTCACCAACCAGTTCGCCACCCTCTGTGAAGCCATCCCCGGCATCGACCTGGCGCGGGTGATGGCCGCGGTCCACCTCGACCGCATGCTCGACGGCCCCGACGGCGGCCGTGCCGGCGCCACCCGCTTCCTCAAAGGCGGCATCGGCTTCGGCGGCAGTTGCTTCCCCAAGGACCTGGCGGCGCTGTCCTGGTGGGCGCGGCGGCGCGGCGTCGAGTTGCCCCTGGTCGACGCCGCGCAGGCGATCAATACCCGGCGCCCGGCCCAGGTGGTCGAGCTGCTGGCGCAGGCGCTGGGCGGAGTGTGGCAGAAGCGGGTGGCGGTGCTCGGGCTCGCCTTCAAGCCCGGCACCGACGACCTGCGCGAGTCGCCCGGCCTCAAGCTGGTGGGACGCCTGCTTGCCCGCGGCGTCGAGGTGAGCGCCCACGACCCGCTGCCGGCGGTGCGCCGCCGCGTCCGCGACATGCACCGCGGCGCGGTGCTGGTAACCGAAACGGCGGCCGAGGCGGTGGCCGGCACCGATGCCGCCATCCTCGCCACCGCCTGGCCCGACTACCGTCGCCGCGACCTGGCCGACGGAATGCGCAATCCGGTGTTGCTCGATGGCCGCGGGGTGCTGGACGGGCTGGCGATGCCCGCCGGCGTCAGGCTGCTCCGCATCGGCACCCATGCCCCAACCACGGAGGAACCATGATCACCGACGTCATCCGCGCCGACGCCGAAGAGGTCGTCATCCGCCTGGAACGCCTGATCGAGCCGCTGGCCGACAGCCGCGTCCTGGTCACCGGCGCCGCCGGCTTCCTCGGCGGCTTCTTCGTCGACGTGCTGGACGCCTTCAACCGCGCCCGCATCGGCCATCCCGCCCAGGTCACCGCGCTCGACACCTTCATGGTCGGCCCGGCGGCGCGGCTGGCCCATCTCCGCGGCAAGCCGTGGCTGAGCCTGCGCACCGGCAATGTCGCCACCGAGGCCGACTTCGGCGGGCATTTCGACTGGATCATCCACTGCGCCAGCATCGGCTCGCCGGCCATCTACCGCGCCAACCCGCTGGCCACCATCGCCGCCAACGTGCAAGGCACCTGGAACATGCTCGACCTCGCCGGCAAGGGCGCCAAGGGCATGCTGTCGTTCTCCTCCAGTGAGGTCTACGGCGACCCCTCGGTGGTGCCGACGCCGGAGGACTATCACGGCAACGTCTCGTTCACCGGGCCGCGCGCCTGCTACGACGAGAGCAAGCGGCTGGGCGAGACCCTGTGCGCCACTTATTTCCGCCTGCACCGCGTGCCGGTGAAGGTGATCCGGCCATTCAACGTCTACGGCCCCGGCCAGCGGCTCGACGACGGCCGCATCATCCCCGACCTGATGCGCACCGCCCTGGCCGGCGGGCCGCTGGTGCTGTACTCGGACGGGCGGGCGACGCGGTCGTTCTGCTACGTCTCGGACTTCGCCGAGGCCTGCCTGACGCTGCTGATGATGCCCGAGGCCGATGGCGAGGCCTTCAACGTCGGCAACGCCGAGGAGGTCCCCATCGCCGAGGCCGCCCGCACCATGGCCGCGGTCGCCGCCGTGCCGCCGCTGGTGGTGGAGTTGCGCCAAAGCGCCGAGGCCGAGTTCCTGGTGGACAACCCGCAGCGCCGCTGTCCCGACCTCACCAAATTGCACCGTCTCACCGGCTTCACGGCGCGGACATCGTTGCGCGAGGGCCTCGCCCGTACCCTCGCCTCCTACCGCGAGGAAATGGTCCAGAAGCGGCTGCGCACGGGAACGGAGTAGTCACTCTTCCCCCTCCCCCGCCAAAGGCGGGGGAGAGTTCTGCTGGCACCGCCGTGCGAACAGGAAAGCCATATGACCCCGCTTCAGCTTCCCCCTGCCCGCCCCTTCCGCCTGCTGTGCCTGGGCGCCCATTGCGACGACATCGAAATCGGCTGCGGCGCCACCGTGCTGCGGCTGCTCGCCGAATTGGGCGCCGTTCAGGTGCGTTGGGTGGTGTTCACCGGCTCGGCGGTGCGCCAGGCCGAGGCCAAGGCATCGGCCGACGCCTTCCTCGCCGGCGCCGAGCGGGCCGAGGTGCACCTGCACGGCTTCCGCGAGAGCTTCCTGCCGCAGCAATGGGGCGCCGTGAAGGAGGAGTTCGAGCACATCAAGGCGGGCTTCGCCCCCAGCCTGATCCTGGTGCACAGCCGCGACGACGACCACCAGGACCACCGCCTGCTGGCCGAACTGGCGTGGAACACCTTCCGCGACCACCTGATCTGGGAATACGAAATCCCCAAATACGAAGGCGACTTCCCCGCGCCCAACCTGTTCGTGCCGGTCAGCGAGGACGACGCCGGCCGCAAGGTGGAATTGATCACCCGACTGTTCGCCAGCCAGCGCGGCCGCACCTGGTTCGATGCGGAAACCTTCCGCGGCCTGATGCGCCTGCGGGGCGTCGGCTGCAACGCTCCGTGGGCGGAGGCGTTTACTTGTCGGAAGGCGGTAATCTAAGAAACCGCCATCAAATCGTCACTCCCGCGAAAGCGGGAGTCCATGTTGCCGCAGAAAGTGGCGCGAATTCACCAAATACTGATGCTGAGGAACGATGGATTACCGCTTTCGCGGGAATGATGGAAACTAGACATGGATAATAACTTCTTATCCGTGTCTTAAAACCTAATTCGCATCCTACTCCGCGTGATACCCCACGATACGCTCCACCTCGTCCTTGGAGCCCAGCACGACGCCGATGCGCTGGTGCAGATCGGTGGGTTGCACCTCCATGATGCGCTGGCGGCCGGTGGAGGCCGCCCCCCCGGCCTGCTCGACGATGAAGGCCATGGGATTGGCCTCGTACATCAGGCGCAGCTTGCCGCCCTTCTTCTTCAGCTCGGAGTCGGTGGGATACAGGAAGACCCCGCCGCGGCACAGGATGCGGTGCACCTCGGCCACCATGGAGGCCACCCAGCGCATGTTGAAATTGCGGCCGCGCGGGCCGTCCTTGCCGGCCTGGCACTCGTCGATATAGCGCTTCACCGCCGGCTCCCAGAAGCGGGAGCGCGAGGCGTTGATGGCGAACTCGGTGGCCTCGGCCGGAATCCGCATATCGGGATGGGTCAGGATGAACATGCCGATGTCGCGGTCCAGCGTGAACCCATTCACCCCGTTGCCGGTGGTCATCACGATCATGGTCGAGGAGCCGTAGCAGGCATAACCGGCCGCCACCTGATCGACGCCGGGTTGGAGGAACGCGTCCTTGGAGTTGGGGCTGGCGCCCTCGGGCAGGCGCAGAATCGAGAAGATGCTGCCTACCGAGATGTTGACGTCGATGTTGGACGAGCCGTCCAACGGGTCGAACAGCAGCAGATACTTGCCCTCGGCGCCACCGGTCACCAGATGCACGTCTTCCAGCTCTTCCGAGGCCATGGCGGCGTAGGTGCCGCCCATCGCATTCATGTGCAGGAAGATGTCGTTGGCCAGCACGTCGAGCTTCTTCTGCTCCTCGCCCTGAACGTTTTCGCTGCCCGCCACGCCGAGATTGCCGGCCAGGGCGCCGCGATTGACCTCATGCGAAATCATCTTGCACGCCGTGATGATGTCCTGCATCAGGGCGGTGAAGGTACCGGAACGGCCCAGGCGGCGCTGCTCTTGCAGCAGGAAATGCGTCAGTGTGACCCGCTTGTAGGGCATC
Source organism: Magnetospirillum sp. (assembly GCA_016183945.1). Next base: position 48,918 of record JACPDP010000029.1, on the reverse strand, counting down.
GTTCCTCTCCTGTGTTGGTTACTACCCTTCTCCCGCCCACTCGGGCAGGTGCGCTCGGTATTACCCCATTGGGGCAATTTGCGCTAGCATGCAGCGCCAACCTCAGGAGATCGCACCATGGCCGCCCCGCTCGCCCCCCAGGACGCCGCCCGCCTCGACACCCTCGTGGCGGTGTTCACCCGCATCGGCGAGGAACGCATGAAGGATCTCAGCCTCTACAACCCGTCCTTGACGGTGGAGGCGGTCGGCTTCCGCACTGTCAACTTCCCCTCCCAGGGCGACTGGCTGGCCGGCATCCTGGTGACGCCGTGGTTCATGAACCTGATGCTGCTGCCGCCCTCGCCCGAGGCCTTTGCCGGCGTCGAGCCCGGCACCCGGCGCAAGATGGCCCTGCCCAAGGGCGAGGAGACCTTCGTCGTCAATGAGGTCGAGGAGATCGGCTCCTACGCCGCCCTGTCCATCCACTCGCCCATGGGCCAGTTCCCCGAGCACAACGCGGCGGCAACCGCCGCCTGGGCGGTGGTGGAAAGCTATTTCCTGCCGCCCAGCGGCGAGCAGCCAAAGGATTGCAGTTTCGGCTGGCCCGACTACAAGCGGTAAGGCCAGCCCGAGAAGTTCCCTCTCCCCGCGGGAGAGGGGGACAAGCCATTACGGCGGCCCCCCAATATTCTGGGTGATGTTGTCATCCACATAGACGGTCACGCCGGTGGCGGCATTGGCATACTGGGTGTAGCTGTTGCCGCTGTTGGGCAGCGACTGGCCGGCGGTCGCCGTCCACGCGTCGCCCATGTTCACCGTATCGCCGGCATTGCCGATGATCACCATGCTGTTGGCCACCCCGGTCGCCGCATTGGTGCCGCCGCACAGATGCGCCAGATCCGAGGCGTTCAGCGTCACCGTCTGATTGCCGGCGAAGGTCAGGTCGATCACCTCGAAATTCTGCAGGATATCGTCGCGGATGGCGGTAAAGTCGGTATTGCCGTCCAGGTGCAGGGTATCGGTGCCGGCGCCGCCATCGAGGAAGTGGAAGGTGCCGTCGCTGATGTGGAGGTGGTCGTCGCCGTCGCCGCCAAACAGCACGTCGGCGCCGCCGTTGCCGAAGATGGTGTCGTCGCCGCCGCTGCCGCCGACATAGTCGGCCATCGGAACACCGGCGCTGACGATGCCTTGGTAGACGTCGTTGCCGCTGGTCATGCCGGCGACGGCGGTCTGGTGGGTGACGCTGAGGCTGATGCTGCCGAACGTGATGTCGAGGACGCCGTTCGCCCCCTGGTCGAGGCCGTTGATGCTGTCGAAATAACCGCTGGCCGAGTCCCACGATACCAGCGACGCGGCGCCACCTCCCCAACCGGAATACGAAACGTCGAGGTCGCCGCCCAGGGTCAGGTGGCCGTTGACGTCGAGGCGGTCGTTGGCGGCGCCGAACCGCAGGTCGGAGTCAGCCCCCAGGACAACGTCCCCCTCGATGGTCAACGATCCGCTGATGGCGCCGTGGTTGGTGAACGGGGCGGCCCCGGTCAGGTCCAAAGTGCCCGACCCGGTCAGCAGCCCGTCGCTGGTGAAGTCGGCGCCGGCCCGGTTGACGTCGAAGGTGTGTCCCATGTCGATGGACAGCGTGCCGTGGTTGGTCAAGGTGGCGCCGGTGAACGACAGGTCGGCGCCCGAGACGTGAATCAGGCCATCATTGATGACGTGGCCATCGAGGATATGGCTGCCGCCGCCGCTGATGTTGCCGGTGGTTTCGATGACGCCGTCGTTGTCCAGGCCGCCGCCGAACCGTCCCACCGCCGCACCGGTGGCGCCGTTGAGCGCCATGGTGCCGTCGTTGATCACCATCCCGGCGAAGGAGTCGAAGCCGGCCAGGGTCGAATTGCCGAACAGGTCGATGGTGCCCGCCCCCGAGAACTGGGTGTCGTTCAGCGTGGTGACGCCCCACAGGTCGAGGGCACGGTCGAGCGTCATCGTCGCATCGGTCAGGTTGACGGCGGAATACACCTCCATGGCGCCGCCGCAGGCAATGGTACCGCTGTGCAGCGACACGGCGCCTTCGACGATGACCGTGCCGCCGCTGAGAACGCCGCCCGACAGGTCGAGCGCGCCGCCGCTGGCCACCAGCAGGGTGGTCCCCACCGTCAGCGTGCCGCCGGCCACCAGCGCCAGGCTGCCGGCGTCGGTGATGGAGGAGGCCGCTGCCGCCGTGTCGACCTGCACCGACTTGCCGACGGCGATTTCGGCGGTCTCGGCTGTGCTGGGAATGTCGCTGCCAAGCCAGTTGGCGGCGGTGCCCCAGGTGCCCGAGGTCGCATCGAAGCTGCTCTTGTCGACCATGTGGAAGGTGACGGTGACGGCGGTGGGCGACGAATAGTCGAGACTGGCCGTCCAGTCGGCGCCGAGGCCGACGACCTCGATCTCGTCGCCGGTGTCGGCCACCCCGTCGTCGCCCATGAATTCGCCCGAGTGGCTGCCGTAGACGACGGTAATGACCTGCCCATCGGTGGGCATGTGATTGAGGAACGAGACCTTCAGGGTGCCGTCCAGCAATGCCGTGCCCGACGTCATATGCAGGCTGGTGGCCACCGGCGCCGTGCTTCCCTGCACCGAGACATCCAGTTCGGCGAAATCGCTCATGGCATAACCGCCGCTGATGCTCAGCCCGCCGGTGCCGCCCGCCACCAGGGTGCCCTGGTTGGTCAGCGTCGCGCCGTATAGATTGATGGTGCCGGCGCCGTCGATCAGGCCGGTATTGAGCAGGTCCGCGCCGCCGGAAACGCTCAACGTCTTGGCATCGGCCAAGGTCATGGTACCCGAGTTGATCAGGCTGCCGGCCGTCTTGTACAGATCGAGATTCGACGTGGCGTAGAGCGATCCCTGGTTATCGAAATCGCCCGAAATACTGGAGCTTCCGCTCCCTCTGATCGTGATGCTGCCTTGGTTGACCAGCGTTTTGCCGGCGCCGACATCGATTGTGTTGGCATAGCCGGCGGCGTTGTCCAGCATGAGCAGGCCGGTGTTGACCATGCCGCCACCGACATGGAGCCCGCCGCTGCCGGGGGTGCCGTTGCGCATGCCGCTGAACACATCGATGGTGCCGGCGTTGGTCAGTGCGGCGGTGAAGGCATCATCGTTGTTGTCGATGGTGAACGAGCCCTGGTTGGTGAAGGTGCCGGTGCCGGCAATGGTCACCGAACCGCTCATGGACAGCAGATCGGCCGCCGCCGCCGTCAGGATGAAGCCAGTGCCGATGTCCAGGGTCTGGACGCCGGCGAAATCAACGGTGCCGCCGCCGGTCAGCGTCACCTTGCCGTCCAGCTTGGTGGTGCCGCCGTCGATGGTCAGCCGTGAGCCCGCGGCGACGTCGATGGTGCCATCGGCGACGTCGATCACGGCGCCATTGTGACTCAGCGTCAAGTCGTCGTCGATGTCGAGCCGGCCCAGGGTCTTGAAGGCGCCGGAGATGACCTCGGTGCCCATTCCCGCGCCGACATGGATGAGGCCGCCGGCCTGGTTGACCAGGGTGCCGCCGGTGACGTTGATGCCACCCGTCATGGCCGCCGCCGTACCGTTCAGCTCGATGGTGCCGGTGTTGCTGAGGCCGTTGGCGACGTTGAAGGCGGCATTGCCCAGCACGTTGAGCCGGCCGCTGTTGGCCACCGCCACCGACCAGATGTCGTTGGTGTCACCCTCCACCGTCAGGGTGCCGGCATTGGTGAAGGTGCCGGAGCCGACCACGGTGACGGTGCCGCCCATGCCGAGGAACTTACCGCCGGTATGGGTGTAGCCGCTGCCGACATTGAGGGTGTGGTTGCCCGCCAGGGTGACCGAGCCGCCGCCGATGACGGCGACGCTGCCGGTCAGGTTGGTGGTGCCGGCGTCGATGGTCAACGTGTTGCCGGTCGAGACGTCGATGGTGCCGCCGGCCAGCTCGATGATACGGCCACCGTGTTCCAGTGTCAGCGAGCCGTCCACGTCGAGCAGGCCCGCGTTCTTGAACGCCCCGGATACGGTGTGGCCGGTGGACGCCTGCACATGGACGGTACCGGCATTGACGAAGGTACCGCCGGAAATCATCACGGAGTGGCCATAGCCGCTGCCGCCGAATTCGAACGTGCCGGTGGTGTTGTCCCACCCGGCGGTCAGGGTCAGCATGGCCGCGTCGAACATGGCCAGCCCCTGATTGACCACCGCCATGCCGATGCTGCCGCCGGTCAAGCTCATGGTGCCGCTGCTGGTCAACGAGCCCGAGCCCGACAACTGCCCACCCGTCATCCGCAGCAAGGCCCCCGCCCCCACCGAGGCATTGCCGGCGAGGTCGAAGGTGCCGCCCGAGACGCTGAACGTGCCGCCGGCCATGGCCAGCGAGGCGGCGGTGGGGTGGAAAGTGCCGGAAGTGTAGTAGTCGGCACTGCCGCCGGCGATGGTCACGGCGGTCTCGGCGCCAGGCGTTTCCTGTCCGGTCCAGTTAGTGAACATATTCCACGAGCCGGTACCGCCGCCCCAGGTGGCGGTGGATGGGCCATTGGCGTCGGCGGTCACCTGCACGGTGATGGTCTGGCTGGTGGCCAGCCCGCCTTGCGGATCGGCCACCTGGAACACGAAGCTGTCGGTGCCGCTGAAGTTCGCATCCGGCGTATAGGTCGTCGTTCCGTCGGCGGTGATGCTGACCAAGCCGTGGGCGGTCTTGGTGCTCCCCACCAGGGAGTAGCCGGTGGCAATGGTCCCGCCGGTGACGGAGTCGTAGGCAGTGACCCGGCCGCTGTAGAAGGTGTCCTCGGCGACGGTCAGCGACTGCCCGTAGGACGAGCCCTTGCTGCTCACCACATAGGTCTGGCCGCTGAAGCCGACCAGGGTGGCGTCGGTGGCCCCGCCGGCCACGGCGTTGTCGTCGGCCACGGTGGCGGTGCCGCTGCTCAGGTCGTCGAGACGCCAGTTGGCCAGCAGACCGGACTCGCCGCCCTGCAGGCGGGTGTTCATGTTGGCCACGATTTCGCTGGAACTGCGCGCCGTGGTCCACAGCCGCACATCGCCCAGCATGCCGGCGAAGGCGTCGCCGGCGGTGTTGGTGTTCTCGCCGTCCCAGCCGATGATGTTGTCGGTCAGCGTCACCGAGCCGGTCGGCGTCGGCAGCGTTCCGCCGTTCATGGGGAAATAAGCGCCGTCGACATAGACCTGGACGGCGCCGCCATTGTTGACCACCGCCACATGCGACCACTGGCCGCCGGCCAGCGAACCGGTGCTGGTGAGAGTGCCGAAGGTGACGCCGTCGCTGGTGGACACCAGTTGCAGGTGGCCGGCGGCATCGGCCCGGAGGATGATCTCGGAGGTCGAGCCGCGGCCCAGATCGGCGATGACCTCGTCCTTAGAGGCGGTCGGCTTGACCCAGGCTTCGAGGGTGTAGCTGCCGCCGGTCAGGGTCAGCGCGCCCACCGTCATGTGATCGTCGATCCCATCGAACTTGACCACCCTGCCCGGCGGGTTGATGACCAGCGGCGCGGATGGGCTGTTGTAGGCGCCGTCGCCGAGCACCATGGTGTTGCCATAGCCCGACAGGTCATTGAGCGGGCAGCTGCTGCTGTTGAAGTTCCAGCGCCCCACCATGTTGTCGGATTCGGTGGCAGAGGCGCGCAGGTAGCTGTCGTGGATCTCTTCGGCGGTACGCGCGTCGCTCCAGACGCGGACGTCGTCGAAGGCCGCCTCGGTGAAGTTGCCGGCATCGGTGCCCAGCTTCAGGGTCTGGGTCGTGTTCTGCGACAGGATCACCGGGGTGGAGGCACCCGCCACCCGGCTGCCGTTGACGAACAGCGAGAAGCCGGTCTCGTTGGAGACAACCGCGACGTGACTCCAACTGGAGGTGCTGAGGGCCGTGGTGCTGCTGATGATGCTGGTGCCATTGGCCAACACCGACAACTGACCGGCGGCATTGACCTCCACCACCACCGTGTGGCCATTGCCGTCCGACAGGGTGGCGAGGTCCTGGATCAGGCCGAGGCGCTGCAGACTGACCCAGAACTCCACCGTCGCCCGCGTCGACAGCGGGTTTCCGGCCAGCGTCGCGGTGGCGTAATCGTTGACGCCGTCGAACTGCAGCTGACTGCCGGCCGTGTTGATGCCGAGCGGCTCGGTGGAGTCCCACACCGTGACGTTGACCGTCTGCGAAACGTTGGCCGAGTTGGTGACGGTGAAGCTGTCGCTGCCGTGGAAGCCGGCCGTCGGCGTGTACGCGAAGCTGCCATCGGCGTTGACCGTCACCGTTCCATGCGCAGTGGTGCCGCCGGTGATGGTGCCCCAGGTCAACGCGTCGACCGCGTCATGACCGTCGAGCATGCCGCGATAGACGGTGTCCTCGTTGGTCTCGATGGACAGGGTGTGGATGTCCGGGCCGTTGGTGGCGTAGGTCACCGTTCCGATCGCGGCCATGTCGTGCGGGCTGATGATCGAGGAATCGGTGGCGGTGCCGTCGTCGAGGCGCCAATAGCCGGCCAGATTGGGCTCGATGCCGCTCAAGCGTTCGGACATGAAGGTCTGGATATCCGCCTGGCTGCGGGCGGTGGTCCACAGGCGGACATCGGCGATCTCGCCGTCCCAGGCACCCGCCCCGGACTCGCCGATGCGGGTGAAGGTGGTGGGCGTAAGGGGGACCAGGGAGGTGTCGGTCAGGACCGCTTTGACGCCGTCGACATACAGGGACCAGGAGCCGTTCGAGCGGGTGATCGCGTAATGGTGCCATTCGTCCGCACCGACGGTGATGGTGGTCGCCGACATGGTGCCGACGCCGCCGAGCACGATCTCGGGCACGCCGTTGTTGATGGCAATTGCATAGCCGCTGCCGCTGGCGCCGCTGCGCATGACGAAGCGGTCGGGACCGAGGCTATCCGCCTTGGCCCACGCCTCCATGGTGAGGTTGTCGGTGGCGGTCAGCACCGGGGCGGACACCTGTAGATACGAGCTGGTGTCGGCGAACGAGACCGCCATGTTGGGCGGGTCGATCAGCGTGGGCGCCGCCGAACCGCCGGCCAGGATGAGGTCGTGGTTGGCGGTCGAGTGGTCCTCGACATGGCCGCCCCAGCTGGCGTCCCCATCAAAGATCCAGTTGGCCACCAGACCGCACTCGCCGCCGCCGAGTTTCTGGTCGTAATTGACCCGGATTTCGTCGGCGGTGCGCACCCCCTCCCAAATGCGGATGTCGTCCAGCTCGCCGTGGAAGCCGTAGCCGCCCCAGGCGTTGCCCACGGTGAGGGAACCACTGCCCAGGTAAGGACCGGCAGCCTCCTGACGAGCGACCTCGACCCCATTCTTGTAGAGAACGAATTCATTCTCGCCCACGTCGTATGAGCCGGCCCAGTGAATCCATTCACCAACATGGTTTGTATCGTCAAGGTACAGTATTTGATTGTTGCCGAGATTGAAGCTGAAATAATTAGGATTGTTTGGGCTCCCCAAATACCCCGCATACAGCCTCATATTATTAGCTGACGTCTCCCCTTGCCCCAAGGCGAAGTCATTGTTGATCGCACTGGCCCGGTTGGCCCAGAACTCCCAGGTGAACGACTTGTTGGCGAGATCGATCCCGGTGGCGCTGGCGTAGTCGGCGCTGCCGTCGAGACGCAGCCGCGCCCCGGCGTCCTGGACCCCGGAGAACACGGTCTGTTCCACATTCACCGTGATGGTGGCGGTGGTGTCGTGGCTGCTGGCGTCGTTGGCCGCCACGATGAAGCTGTCGCTGCCGGTGAAGCCGGCATCCGGGGTGTAGGTGAAGCTGCCGTCGGCGGCGACGGTGACGGTGCCGTGGGCGGTGTCGCCGTTGGTGATGGTGCCCCAGGTGATGGCGTCGCCGCCGCCGTCCGCCGCCAGCAGGCTGCCGTGATAGGGCACGTTCTGGCCGGTCTCGATGGTGGTGTCGGCCAGCAGCGGGCCGGTGGCGACGTAGGTCGCGGTCCCGGTCACGGTGCCGTTGTGGCCGCCGGACACCTTCGTGTCGTTGACGTCGCCGTCAAGCGCCCAGGCGCCCACCAGCCCGGGTTCGCTGCCGGTGGCCGGCGTCTCGATGGAGTCCCAAAGCTGGTCCTCGGTCAGAGCCTTGTTCCAGATGCGGAAATCGGCGATTTCACCAGAGAAGAAATCGGCACCCCCTCCACCTGACGCCACCTGGTGGGACCCGATGCGCAAATCGTATGCGTTGGTGTAGTCGTAATTGGCGGTGCCGGTGGCGGTGCCGATCAGGGTGCCGCCGAGGTACAGGCTGTAGCTGCTGCCCTGGCGGGTCACCGCCACGTGCTGCCACTCACCAGCCTTCAAAGCCTCCATGCCCGACTGCAAATGCCAGCCATTGGTCGCGTCCCACAATCCGCCGCCGGCGAACACGAGCCGGCCGCCAGATATCATCAGCGCTATCTGGCCCGTGGGGTCGTCGGACTTGCCCTTCAGCATGATGATCTGGTCGCTGGCGAGCGTGGCCGGGTTGATCCAGGTCTCGATGGTGAAGTCGCCGGTGCCGAGGTTGTTGACGTCACCCAGGCTGACGAACGAACTGCCGTCGAAATGCATCGCCGTGTCGGGCGGGTCGATGATGCCGGACGACGTGAACTTGTCCACCCATGAGCCGCCGGTGACGGTGCCGCTGTTGTCATTACCGGCCGAATCGACCACCGTGGTGCCGGAGCCCTCGTCCAGCGGCCAGTGGCCCGCCAGCGTGCCGTTGATGCTTGTCGGATCGGCGACGTTCATGTTCGACGAGATTTCGTTCTGCGGCAGCACGCCCTGCCAGATGCGGGCGTCGGCCATCTCCCCGAGCAATCCGTTGCCGATGGTCACCTGGGTGGGATTGAAGCTGTGGCCGTTCAGGGTGCCCGAGACCGCGTCGGCCAAGCCGTCGATGTAAAACGAGACCGTGTTCGAGCCGGAAATGGTCACCGCCAGGTGGTGCCACTCGCCGTCGTTGACGACGGTCGTGCCGTTGATCTGGCCGTAGGCGGTCCCCACGCCGTCGTAACCGCTGAAATGCATCGTGCCGCCGTTGATCCACCAGAAGATCACGTCGGCATCGCTGGCCTGCCCAATCCGGATCAGATCGGTGACGCCCGCCTTGCTGGTCCGCACCCAGGCTTCCAGGGTCAGCGGCGGGTTGACGGTGCCGTTGGTGAACAGGACGGACGGACTGGCGATCGCGATGCCGCTGCCGCCGGCCATGTGCAGCACCGTGTCGTCGAGATGCCAGGGGCTGCGCGTCCAGATCCGGCCGGTGTTGTTGCCGCCGGCATGATCGACGGCGCCGTCGTCGCCCTCGTTGAAGGTCCACGAGCCGAGCAGGCCGGGCTCGGATGCCGCGGGCTGGCCGTGCATGGCCGCCTGGATCTGGTCGGCGGTGCGCGCCGTGCTCCAGATGCGGGTGTTGTCGAGCTCGCCCACCAGCATGTTGCTGTAGACGCTCTGGTCGTTGAGCCCGCCCAGGGTGACGGCGGTGTCATTGGCGTTGACGCCCACATTGACCGGCATCGACACCGGAGCGCCCGAGGCGACGCCGTCGACCAGAAGCTGCACGCTCCCCGCCGTCGCGTCGTAGACGGCGGCCACATGGTGCCAGCCGCCATCGGCCACCGTGGCGGCCGAGGTCGGGCCGGCGTTGGCCTCGTTTTCGAAGTGCAGCTTGTTGTCGGCCCCGATATAGAGCCGGTTGAACGAGGTGTTGATGCCGTGGACGTCGATGAGATCCTGGCGCTTGGCGGTGGCGGTCGAGCGCACCCAGGTCTCCCAGGTGAAGCTGCCGGCGGCGGTGGCGAGGCTGGTGGCGTTGCTCAACGCAATCACCGAATCGCCTGCGGAATGGAAGCGCCCACCGGCCGCGACGGCGCCCAGCACCCGGGTGTCGTCAACCACGGTGACACTGATGGTGCCACTGGTGGTGTAGGCCGAGCCGTCGTTGGCGGCGACGGTGAAGCTGTCTTCCCCGGCGTAACCGGTCGGCGCGTGATAGGTGAAGCTGCCGTCCGCCGCGACGGTAACGTGGCCGCCATGGGCGGTGGTGCCATTGGTGATGGTGCCGAAGGTGAGGACGGCGCCATCGCCGTCCTCCGCCACCAGGGTGCCCTGGATCACCCCGTCCTCGGTGGTGGACAGCGACGAGGCCTCGGCCACCACCGGCTCGTTGCCGAAGAAGGTCGGGTTGCCGTAGGCGGTCAGGGTGACGGGCGAGGCCAGGGTGCCGCCGGCCAGGGTGCCATCCAGCGACCAATGGCCGGCCAGACCGGCTTCGGTGCCGGCGGCGATGGTATTCATGCCGGCCACGATTTCGGCCTGGGTCTTGGCCACGGTCCAGATGCGGGCTTCGGCCACTTCACCGGTGAAGCCGACACCACCGGTGTTGCCGACCGTGGTGGCCCCGTTGGGAGTGTTCGCCGCCGCGATGGCGGTGGTGCTCAGGATGGACTGGCCATCCATGTAGAGAGTCCAGGCGTTGCCGGTGCCGAGCACGGCGGCGTAGTGATGCCATTCGCCCAGGTTGACGACCGTCGTCGAGAAGATGTCTTGGACACCCCAGACGGACAGGCCGATATGGCCGGTCGAATCCACCTGGATGCAGTAGCCGCTGCTCGACTGGGTGCCGTTGCCGAAGATGGTCCGGCTGGTCGAGGACGGGATTTCATCGACCTTGGCCCAGGCTTCCAGGGTTACATTGGCCGTGGCGGCAGTGACCACCGCCGTCGTCGCCACCGCGCTGTTGCCATCCAAATGTACCCCGGCGGTGTGCGGCTCGATCACCTGGACGCCGATGACCCGCGTGGTGTCCTCGACCGTGATCGAAATGGTCTTGTCCACCGGGGTATGGACGCCGTCCACCACATGCACGGTGAAGCTGTCGCTGCCCGCGTAGCCAATGGTGGGTTTGTAGAGGAAGCTGCCGTCGGCGTTCAGCGTCAGGGTGCCGTGGTCGGGGGTGTCCTGAACGGTATAGGTGGTCGCCGCATCGCTGGTGTCGGCCAGCTTGCCGAGGATGGAGCGGTCCTCGCTGGTGACCAGGGTGTCGTCGAACAGGGCCGGGCCAGCCTCGGTGGCGACCGGGGCACCGCTGGCGGTGGCGGTGGCGCCGCCGCTCTTGAGATTGAGGCCGGTGGCGTCGGCCAGCGGCCACCACGCCGCCAGGCCGGTTTCGGAGCCGGTCAGACTCCCGTCCATGGTCTCGGCGATTTCGGCACCGCTGCGGGCTACAGTCCAGATGCGGGCGTCGGCGATCTCGCCGGTGAAGGCTTGACCGATCAACGTATTGCCGGGGTTGCCGCCGAAGCCATTCGGCACGGCGCCGGTCGTCGTGTAGACGACCTCGTCGCCAATATAGATCTTCCAGGTCCCGTTGTCGCGCACCGCCGCCAGATGGGTCCACTCGTTGGACCTCAGGGAGTAGCCGATGTCCTGCTCCACGACGCCGCCGGCCAACAGGAACAGAACGCCATTGTCGTGCACGCCGAGGCCGTAGCCGGAAAAACTGCCGTCGCCATTGTAGAGGATGAATTTTGTCGTGGCCGTATTGGTGCCGTCCCAGTTGACCCACGCTTCCAGGGTGACGTTGTCGGTGGCGGTGGTCACCGGCGCGGCGGTGGTCAGCGCGTCGTCGCCATCGAAGCGGGTGGCGGCGGCCGGCGGCGCGAGCACCGTGGCTCGGGCCTGCTCGACGCTCAGGTTGTCGAAGTAGGAGGTGTAGGTATTGGTGCCGTCGCCCTCGCGCCCGTAGACGATGACCTGATTGGTGGACGAGGCGTAGCTGCTGGCGGCGGTGATCGACGCGGTGTTCGCCGCGTCGTCGAGATCGCGGACGTTGAAGGTGACGTGCGTGCCGTCGTCGACGACCTCGAACGCGTAGGTGTGGTTGGCGACAGTGGTCAGCGTGGAATCGCCGGTCGCGGTCCCCACCGTGCCCGAGGCGTCGCCAAGCCCCCAGATATAAATGTTGTTGGCTGAGCTCCACGCCACGATGCCATGCCCGGCGTTGGAAGAGCCGCTCAGGGAACTGGCGTCGCCACGGGTAACGACGCTCAGGAGGTTGCCGGCCTCCCCCGGCACCCAGGTGCCGGTGACGACCACCGGATGGTCGGCGGTCGGCACGAACTGGTCCTTGGTGCACAGCAGATCACGGTTGGTGCTGACGACACGGCCGCCCGCGACGGACAGCGCGTGCCCGGTGGTGTTGCCGCTGACCACCGTCCACTTGCTCGGATCGAGAGTGTTGCTGCTGAAATCGTCGCTGACCGAATGGGCCGTGCCCAGAGTGTGGCCATGACCGCTGGCATCCTCGATCACACCGCCGGTGGCGCCGCCCTCGAAGGTCCAGTTGGCGGCCAGGCCGGTCTCGGTGCCGTCCAGCCGGGTGTGCATGGCGTCGGCGATCTCGGCCTGCGAGCGCGCCGTCGTCCACAAGCGGACATCGGTCACCGACCCCTGCAATGGGTCGGTCGGATCGAGTTCCTTGCCGATCACCCACTCGGCCAGCTTGTCGGCGGGAATTTGCAGCGACGGGGTGGTCGAGCCGACCATGGTGCCGTCGGCATACAGCTTGAGCGTCGTCAGGCCGGCGGTGCGTTCCCAGCTGATGGCCAAGTGGTGCCACGACCCGGCGGTCCAGCTGTCGCTGCCGTTATAGGTGATGGCATTATTCCCGGCGTCTGCGACGCCGACACCACCGTAACGGAAATGCAAACCGTAGCTTGCACTGTCGCTGAGATAAACCGCACCGGTCACATCGTGCCTGATGTTGTTGCCGATGATCATTTCATCGGTGGAGGCAAGGTTCCACTGCCCCTTCTGCAGCCACAATTCCACCGTGCCGGCTTCACTGGACAGGGGCACCGACGCCGAAGCGTAATCGCTTCCCGCGAGCCGCAGTTGGTCGACCCGGGTCGCCGCCCCCATCACCTCCAGCGGCGCAATGACCTCGACCGAAACGTTGGCGGTGCTCGTTCCGTTGACCGTTCCGTTGGTGAAATCACCCGCCTGCATGGTGACGGTGTGGGCGCCGACGAATCCCGCCGTCGGGGCGTAGGTCAGAGTGGCAAGCGCTGCATTGACGTCGGCCACGCTGCCGGAGAAGCTCATGGTGGTGTCGTTCGAGCCGTCGCCCGTGGTAAAGGTCACCCCGGTGATGCTGCCCAGCGTCAGCGCGCCGCCGACCCCGGTCAGCATCACCTGCACCGTCTGCCCGTCGACCTCGTGCACACCCAGCCCGGTGATAGCGATGGCAGCGCCCTCGCCGGAGGCCGCGTACTGCCCGATGGCGCCGACTTCGGTCAGTGTCAGGGTGTTGCCGGAACTGTCGTTCAGAGTGCCGCCATCGAAGCTCCACTGCGCCGCCAGTTGGGCGTAGTTGGGATCGCCGCCAGAGATCGTTTCGTTGATCTTGCTCTTGATGTCCGACGCGGTGCGCACGGTATTCCACACCCGCACGTCGTCCATCATCACCGTGCTGCTGGTTCCATTCAGACTGCCGCCGGCCGTCCGATCCTGGGCCAGCGCCAGCGTTCCGGTGCCGGAGATGTCGAGGTTGGTGGCGATGTTGCTGCCGGTCCAAGCCAGCGTGCCGTCCTTGAATACCTGCACCGCACCGTCGGCCTTGTTCCAGGTCACCGCCCAGTGGTGCCATTGGCTGGCCTCCACCGGGATGTTGGTGACGCAGGTAACCCCGGCGATGGAGACCGTCAGGGTGCCGGCGTCGCGCCAGATGGAGAACGCATCGTCGGTGGTGCCGACGGCGTAGTCGAGCATCCGGGCATCGGCCGGCGCGTTGGCGCGGAACTCGACGGTGACGGCGGTGCCGAGGGTTAACGTCCTCGTCGCATAGTCGCCCGCGAACGCCGCCACATCGCCGCGCGGCCCCAGCGCCACCGGTGTGTCGTCCACCGCCGTGACGCTGATCGACGCCGTCTCGGCCGCCGCGCTGAAGGCGGTGGTGCCGCCGTTGACACTGGCGTCCACCAGCGAGCCGTTGCCGGCGAGGCAAGAGACGTCCACCCCCCGGTAGGAGATGGTGGCGGTGCCGTTCCAGTCCCCCATCGGCACGAAGCGCAGATGGTTCGAATCGCCCAACAGGCGCGCCGAAGTCTCGGACACCGCGCCCATGGCGGACCAGGTCGCGCCCCAATCGGTGCTGTAGAACCACGAGCCGTGGGTGGTGTCGGCACCGACCACGGCCATCCTTGGAGTGGCCGTGCCGTCGACGTCGCTGGTCCGGGCGGCCAGCAGGCTCGACACCATGGTCGCCCCGTCGAGGCCGCCGCCGCTGGGGACGAAGTCCTCGGAGATGATCGGCAGGGTCGGCGTGGCGCCGATGTCCAGCACGGGGGCATGGTTGACGAAGGTGGCGGCGACCGTGGCGGAACCGTTGACGATGCCGCCATGGCCGTCGGCCACCACATAGCCGAGGTTGATCGTCCCGCCGGCCGTCGGCGGCGTCACCAGCCAGTGGCCGTTGCCATCGCCGCTGACGGTGCCATTGCTGGCGGTGATGCTCTGGACGTGCAGCGCGTCGCCGTCGACGTCGCTGAAATTGGCCAGCAGGTCAGCGTCGCTGATCACGATGGGGGCGGCGGTGGTGCCGGTGAAGGCGACCGGTTTGACCGAAGCGTAATCGATTTCGTAACTGATATTGTCGAGCTTGGCTTCCGCGTTGGAGGCTGCGAACACCAGGCCGTTCCACAAGTTCGGATTGGCCGTGGTAATGGCGTTGAAATCGAGGTGGGCGTTGACGTTCTGCACCACCGTCGTCCACGCCCCGGCGTGCGTCAGGTCGCGCAATTGCACACTCAAGGCGCCCTGGCCGCCATTGGCGGCGGTGTCGAGCGTCAAGCGGAAGCGGGCCCACTCGTTGTATCCAACGGTGAGATCGAAGGCGGTTTCGGTGGCATTGCCGAGCGCGTCGTAGACAGCGACCCTCTCCCCGCCTTCCTGCCTGAACCCGACGCCGATGGCCACCTCCCCGGTGTCGCCGATCAGGTCGCCGTCACTATTGGCATCGTAACCGAGCTGCAGGCCGGCGCCCCAATAGTTGGGGGTAAAGTCATATTCGAGAACGATCTTGTCGCCCGCGGCCACTGCCGGCATGGCGAAGTCGCCATCGGCCAGCCGCGAAATCACGCGCGCCACCCCCGCCACCGTCCCCGGTGAATAGGCGGTCGATCCGACATAGAGGCCGGACGAGGCAACGGTGCCGACCGTGGTGACGTCGGTGTTGTTCGCAACCCAGCCGTCCTGCCCATCGATGGTCTGGCCAGCAGTCAGGCCCTCGAAGTCGTAGGTGGATCTGGTGACGGGGGTGGGCGCGTCGTTGGCCGCAGTGACCACGATATCGAGGTTGCGGCTGTAGGTGGCGCCGTGGCTGTCGGTGACCTCAACCGAAACGGTATGGGTGCCGTGGAAATTGGCGGTGGGGGTAAAGCTCAGCGAGCCGTCGGCGGTCAGCGTGGTGGTGCCGTCGGTACCGCCGCCGGCGGTCAGGCTGTAGGTCAGTGTATCGCCCGCATCGACGTCGATGCCATGCAACACGGTGGTGTACGGCCCCTGATCCTCGATCCGCGTCACCAGCCCGGCCCGCCCCAGGTCGCCGAACCGGGCCAGGGTATTGGTGCCGCCGACCCCGTTGGCAACCGTGTTGCCGCTGACATCGTCGAGCGAATACGAGGCCACCAGCCCGGTGGTGCCGGTGCTGAAGGTGCCGTCCATGCCATCCTGGACATCGACAGCGCTGCGGGCGGTGTTCCAGACGCGCACCGAGTCGAGCGCGCCGAGCATGGCGTGGGTGTTGACGAAGCCGCCGCCCGCCAGCGCCTGGTCCTGACCCAGCACCAGGGTACCGCCGCTGGCGGCATAGCCGCTGAGGTTGAGGCCGGTGGCGTAGGCGACGACCTCACCATTCCTCAGCAGCTCAAGCCTGCCCGACGTGTCGAAGCTGACGGCGACGTGGGTCCACTCGTCAACGACAATGCTGGTCGTCCGCCCCGGCAGCGCCTGCAGCGCCACCGCCTGGCCATCCAACATCACGCCAAGGCTACTGCCCGCCGCGTAGACCGCGAAGGTCTTGCCACCCGGGGCCACATAGGACAGCGCCGTCGAGTGCGCGCCACTCTGGAAGCTGGCCCAGAATTCGACGGTGACGGCATCACCGGCCCCCAGGCCGGTGAGGTTGCTGGCCTCGACGGCGCTGTCCTATGTGGCCCCGGGTGGCAAGACCTTCGCGGTCTACGCGGCGGGCAGTAGCCTTGGCGTGATGTTGGATGGCCAGGCGGTGGCGCCGGCCGCGTCGGTGGCGGTGACCTTGACCGAGAGGTCGCCGACGTCGCCGTTGGCCGGGGTGCCGCTGATGGCACCGGTCGCAGCATCAATGCTCATCCACGCCGGCAATGGGCTGTTGTCCGCCCGCGTCGCCGTGTAGGTCAGGCTGTCGCCGATGTCGACGTCCGTGAAGTAGCTTGCGGCGTTGAGCGAGAAGAGGGTGTCCTCGTCGACCGATTGGAGGCCGATGGTGGACGCTTCGGGCGCGTCGTTGGTGTTGCCCACATGCAGGGCGAAGGTGGCGTCGGCGGTAGCGCCGGCCGCGTCGGTGGCGGTGACCTTGACCGAGAGGTCGCCGACGTCGCCGTTAAGGGGCGTGCCGCTGATGACGCCGGTCTCGAGGTCGATGCTCAACCACGCCGGCAGCGCCCCACCGCCGGCCAGGGTCGCGGTGTAGGTCAGGCTGTCGTCGATGTCGGCGTCGGTGAAATGGGTCGCAGCGTTGAGCCAGAAGGGGCTGTCCTCGCTGGCCGACTGGTCGCCGATGGTGGTGGCCAGCGGCGGATGGTCGACCTCCAACGTCCTCGTCGCCACCACCTGGGCGCCACCATGGCCGTCGCTGAGTTCGACCTGGAACCGGGACCCGCTTCCGGCATGGGCCGTGCTGGAGAATCTCACCGCCTCAAGCAGCGCGGCCACCTTGGTGGCATCGGCGTCTGCAGTCAAGTTGACGACCAGCGCCTGCCCGAGGGTGCCGCCGCTGAGCGTGCCGATGGCGGTGCCGTTGTAGGACAGGGTGCTGCCGGCGATGCTGATGTCGTCGGAGGGAACGATGCCGAAGACGTCGCTGCTGCTGGCGCCGCTCACCAGCGAAATCGCCAGGCGGCCGCCATCGAAGTCGGCGGCGGCGCTGGTGACCACCGCCCCGGCGAACAGTTCGACCGCCGCCCCCCCTTCCACGTACTGGATGGCGGAGGTCGGCAGCCCGGTGATGGCCGGCGCGGTCCCGGCGGAGCCCACCGAGGCGATGGTGAGGCCGTCGCTGAAGATCAGTGATTCGGCAATGCCGTCATCGGAGACGTACCACACCCGACCGGCATTGGCTTCGTCACCGGTGAAGCTGTTGGTGGCGGTACCATCCAGGTAGAGCGTGCCGTGGGTCAACGTTCCGCCCAGCGTGTGGCTTACGCCGCCGCCGGCAACCATGCCGCCGTGGATGCCCGAGGCCATTCCGGTTTGCGCCAGCAGCTTGAACGTCAACCCGCCATTGACATTGATGGTCTCGCCGCCGCTGGTCAGGCTTCCGCCGGACGTGCTCCACACCCCGCCCAGGGCGATGGTGTCGCCGAAACCACTGATGGTGCCGTCGCCCGTGATGCTGAGGCTGCCATCCGAAATGGCACGCACATCGTCGGGACGCAGGATGATCAGGTCGGAACTCGCCCCTGCCAGGGTGTTCCCCGAAACGCTGAACCCGTCCACATGACCGACCCGGCCGGCCAACGCGTCCAGCCCCAAGGTCCCGCCGGCCCGTTTGCCATTCATCGGCGAGAACGAGAGGTTGTCCCAGCCGCTGCCGCCGTCGATGGTATCGCCGTCGCTCAGGCTCTCCAGGGTGAAGACGTCGTCGCCGGCGCCGCCGATCAGGGTGTCGGTCCCCTTGCCGCCATACAGCGTGTCGTTGCCGGCGCCGCCCACCATGTAGTCGGCAAAGTCGGAGCCCTCGACACGGATGATGCCGCTCAGGCTGTCGGTGCCGCCCATGCCGTCGAGGGCTTGGCCGGCCTGCACCACGGTGGTGCCGACGGTGATCGAGTCACTCGATAGGTTGACCATCACGCCACCGGTGGCATTCCAGTAGCCTGCCACCACGTCGCTGACGCCGTTGTCGCCGATCAGCACGTCATTGCCGGCGCCGCCCACCAGATCGACGCGTCGATTGGCCCCCGCGGCCGACAGGGTGTCGTCGAAGGCCGACCCCTCGATCTCCTTGATGTCCTGCAGGATATCGACGTCGCCGCCGTGACCGACGGTCATGGAGGTGCTGGTGGCGGTCAGGCTGATGCTGGTGTCCGACATGCGGTAGATGACGCTGCCGGCGGCCGAGAAGGTGCCGGTGGCGTTGGTGGTGCCGCCGATATAGGTGTCGCTGCCGCCGCCGCCGAAGAAGATATCGCTGCCGCCACCGCCGTTGAGAATCTCGCCGGCCGAGGTGCCGACCATCAGTTCGTCGACGCCGCTGCCGTTCTGCACCCCCGCCACCGCAGCCGAGGTGTTGAGGGTCAGGGTCTCGTGGTCGCTGCCGATGATCAGTCTCTCGATGCCCAGCCCGGTCATCTGGTCCTCGACCGTGATGCTGGCGAAAGCGCCGCTGCCGCTGGTGAGGGCGATCAGCAGGTCGTCGCCGGAGCGCTCGACGCCGATGGCCTGCCTCTCGGTATAGGCCTGAAGGTCGAGGGTGTCGGTTCCGCCCCCCGCCCGGACGATCGAGCTGCCGCTGCCGGAGATGACGAAGCTGTCGTCGCCGCTGCCGCCATACAGCCCATCACTGCCGGAACCGCCGTCGAGGGTGATCCCCAAAGTGTTGGCGGAGGCGTCGAAGATATCGTCGCCCACACCGCCGGTAACGCGGGCGATACCGTCCCCGATGACCAGGTGGTGGCTTCCGGCGCCCTCGGTCGCCAGGACGCCGGCGGTTCCCGTCCACACTGTCCCGTCGCCGAACCGGATCTCTTCGACGCCGATCAGCGTGTCGCTGCCATCGACGCCGCCGCTCACCGTCAGGGTGCCGTTCATGGCAGAAATGGTGTGCGCACTCTCGGTGCCGTGGAACACCACGGCGTCCGCAGTGCCGAGGCCGCCATGGACGACGTCGTTCCCGGCCCCACCCGTCACCGTGACCCCGGCGGTGCGGGCCGACGCGTCGATGGTGACGCCATTGCCGTTGCCCGAGGCATCCACTTCGGTGATGCCGCCCGACTGGGCGTCGCTGCCGAAGGTCACCGCCTGCGCCGCCGCGCCGGTCAGGGACAGCGTCTCGAAATTGGCGAGCTTCGACAGATCGGTGATGGTGGCGTCGGCCATCGTCACCGTGTCGAGGCCGGCGCCGCCGTCGATGGTGGTGGCACCGGTCAGATCGGCCTGGCTGATGGAGACGGTGTCGTTACCAGCCAGGAGGTTGAGGGCCAACACGCCACTGCCCAGGTGCAATGAATCGTCGCCGCTGGACCCGATGACGGCGCCCGTGACCGCCAGTCTCATGGTATAGATGCCGGTGCCGCTGGCGTCGGTGTCCTGCCAGGCAACCACGAGGCTGCCATCCGCAAGGGTGGTAACGACCGGGTGGAGGTCCCCGTCATAATTGGCGTCACCGGCTATCGGGAACTGGTCCCCGACCTTGGCCCCGACGGCGCTGAAGCGCTGTCCATATATGCGGTGGATGCCGCCGGCAACCGCATCCCACACCGCCACGAATCCGCCGTCGGGCAGGGCGGAGACCGACGGCCAGGCCTGCCAGCCGGTGGTGGTGGTGTTGACCACGAACTCAGTGCCCTGCGCAACGCCACTGGCATCGTAAAGTTGAGCGGAGACTCCGTAATTGTCGCCATCCTTCCCATTGCTGTGCCAGACGACGACGAAGCCGCCGCCGGCCAGTGCGGCGACCTTCGGCTGCCACTGCCCGTCGGTGTCGTAGGTGTTGACCTGGAAGGCGTCGCCTTGAGCCACGCCGGCGGAGTCGTAGCGCCGGCCGAAGACCTCGCCCGCGCCATTGTTCGCGCTCTGCCAGAGCACCACCACATCGCCATTCGCCAGGGCGCAGACCACCGGGTTGAGATCGGTCGCGTTCTGATTGCCGGCGATCTGGAACTCGCCCTCCACCGCCTTGGCCCCGAACGCATTGAACCGCTGCCCATAAACCTGGTGGTAACCGCCGACGATGACGTCCCACACCGCCATGAAACCGCCGTCGGGCAGGGCGGTGATCGAGGGCCAGGCCTGCCAGCCGGTGGTGGTGGTGTTGACCAGAAACTCCTCGCCATGCACCGTGCCGTTGGCGTTGTACCGCTGCCCGTAGACGCCGAAGTCGCTGCTGTCCTGCAGGGCACTGTGCCAGACCACGACGAAACCGCCGTCGGCCAATCCGGTGACCGTGGCCCCGAATTGTCCATCGTTGATGTGGGTGTTGACCCGGAACTCGTCGCCCTGCGTCCCACCGCTGGCGTTGTAGCGCTGGGCGTAAACCCCCGCTTGGTCTGTGTCCTGGCCGTCGCTGGTCCAGGTCACGACGTAACCGCCGCCTGTCAGGGGGGCCACCTCGGCCAAGGTCTGATTGGAGATCCAATACGTGTTGGCCGCCGTCGCGTTGCCGGCGGGCGTTCCGTTGGCCGGGAGCCCCGTCCCGACCGTCAAGGTCTTGCCGCCGGAAAACTCCAGCGTCTCGATGCCGGTCAGCGTGTCGGTGCCGTCGTCGCCGTCGGCGGCGTTCATGTCCTGCACGGTGATGGTGCCGCCGCCCAGGCTGATCTTATAGTCGGCCATGCTGCCGTGGAACACCGCCTTGTCGGCGCCCGCCCCGCCCTCGATGCGGTCGTTGCCCGCGCCGCCGGTGAAGATGTCGGCCCCCGAGCCGCCGGTCAGCGAGACGATGCCGCTCGCCGCCGAGGCATCAACGGTCACCGCACCGGTGGCGGCCGCCGCGTCAACCGTATTGACGTCCGAGGCCGGCAGGGTCACCGCCATGGCCGAGCTGCCGGCCATGTGCAGCCTCTCGACGCCGGAGACGTTCGCGAAGTCGCTCAGCGATTGATTGAACAGCTCCAGGGTGTCGGTGCCGGCGCCGCCGGTCACCCAATCGTCGGCACCCAAGCCATCGGCGAACTTGAAGGTATCGTCGCCCGCGCCGCCGGTCAGCGTGTCGTTGCCGGACCCGGCATCCAGGGTGACGTTGCCCGCGCCGAGGTAGGTGGCGACGTCGTCACCGAGCCCGCCGTCGACCAGGGCGATGCTGCCCGCCACCGTCAGGCGGTCGGCGCCGCTGCCGCCCATCAGCGACAGCCCGTCGGCCGAGACCGTCACGGTGCCGTCGAGGAAGCGCAATTGCTCGACTCCGCTGACGTAATCGGTGCCGTCACCGCCCGCGGTGGCGTCGAACACCGAGATGGTCCCATTGCCGATGCCGGTGATGACGTTGGCCGCCTCGACATGGCTGACCTTCAAGGCATCGATTCCCGCCCCGCCGATGAGGGAATCCGTACCGTGGCCGCTGGTCAGAATCACGCCGGCATTGCGCAGATGCGCATCGACCGTCACACCCGTGCTGGCATGCCCACTGGCGTCAACCTGGGTGATGCCGCCGGAATTGGCATCGGTGCCGAAGGTGACCGTCTGCGCCACCGTGCCGGACAGCGTCAGGCGCTCGAAATTGGCCAGCTTGGACAGATCGGTGATCGCGGCATCGGCCATCGTCACCGTATCGGTGCCGGCGCCGCCGTCGATGGCACCGCTGGCCGTCAGGTCGGCCTGGCTGATGGCGACGGTGTCGTTGCCGGCACCCGCATCCAACATCCCGACGCTGCCCAGCGTCACCGTGTCGTCGCCGGCGCTCAGCTTCATGACCTGGCCGCTCATGGCGGTGCCGTCGGCATTGAAGCGACGGATCATCGGGCCAAGGTTGTAATCGCCCCAAAGCACCGTGTAGCCGCCGTCGGCGTTGACCGCCAGGGCGGGATAATGCTGGTACCAGGCGGTGGTCGCGTTGGCCATGACCGCCGACGCCCCCACCCAGTTGCCGGTGGTGGGGTCCATCACCCGAGTAAAGATGCCCGACTGGCTGGCGTCCGGGTAGGTCCAGGCGAACGCCACTTTGCCATCGGGCAGCGTCAGCAGGTCGACCTGGGGCAACTGGTTGTCGACGTTGATGATGTTGGTGGTCACCGTAAACGTCGAGCGGACCAGTCCGCCGAGTGAGTCGTAGTACTGCCCCTTGAGGGCGTTGCCGGCATTGGCGTCGACCCAGGTCACCAGGAAGCCGCCGCCGGAGGTGCCGGTCACCACCGGGTAGGTCTCTTCGTCGGCGGCGGTGCCGGCGACGGTGAACGGCCCGTAGGTCCGGGTGCCGCTGTTGTCGAAAATCTCGACCTTGATGTCGTTCTGGTTGCCGCTGGAACTGTCGGCATAGGCGACCGCGAAGCCGCCGCCGGACAGGGCCGCCACCGACGGAGTCATCTGGTTGCCGGCGGTACCGGTGTTGATCGGGAAATTGCTGCCGCTCGGGGTGACGGTCGTCCCCGTCAGGCTGTAGATCTGGCCATAGACACCGTAGCTGCCGGCGGCATCCTGGTTGTTGGACTGCCAGGTCACCACCACGTTGCCGTTCGACAACACGACGGCGTCGGCCATGTACTGGCGGTCGGCCGTGACGGTGTTCACCACCGCCTCGTTCATGGTCGCGGCGCCGGCCGCGTCGAAACGACGGACATAGATCTCGTCGTCGGCGTTGTTGAAGGCGGTGTTGGCGTAGAACGCGACGAAGCCGCCGTCGGTGGTCGGCACCACGCTCTGATAGATTTGGGCGCCGTTGGTGGCCTGGTTGATCAGGAAGGTGGCGCCGACCGGTTGGTCGTTGGCGTCGTAGATACGGCCGTAGACACCCCAGTTGCCACCGTCGGTGCCGTAGGAGCCCCACGACATCACGCGATTGCCATTGGACAACGTGGTGATGTCGCAGAAGGAATTGCCCGTGCCGGAGACGTTGATCTCGCCGCCGAGGCTGGCGAGGCTGACGGTCTTGCCGCCCGCGAATTCCAGCGTCTCGACATTGGTCAGCGAGTCGGTGCCGTCGTCGCCGTCGGCGACGTTGATGTCCTGCACCGTGAGGGTGCCGCCGCTCAGGCTGACCTTGTAGTCGGCCTCGTTGCCGGAATAGCGCGCCGTGTCGGTGCCGGCCAGTCCATCGAAGGATTCGTTGCCGGCGCCGCCGACGAAGGTGTCGGCGCCGCTGGTCACCAGATAGCCGTCGGGGCCGATCAGGTCGCCGAGCGAGGGCGACTGGGTGACGCCCTTCAGCGTCACCATGGTACCGTTATGGGCGCCGCCATGGACGTAGAGATAACCGTTGCTGCCGTCCTGGAAGAAGAACACCGCGTCGTTCGGGTCGCCTCCGATAGATCCGATGGTGTTGCTGATCTTGGCCGCCAAGTCGGCACCGGTGGTGTCGAAGGGAAACTCGCCGCCGCGATACTTGATGCCCGCCGCCATGCCGGCGAACTCGATCGTGTCGATGCCCTTCTGGAAATCGTGGATGATGTCGGCGCTTCCCGCCATCGAATCGCCGATGTTGAACACGAAGCGGTCCGCCGCGGCCGGCGCGCCGCTGGTGTCGCCGTCCAACTCGTCGATGCCGGCGCCGCCCACCAGGGTATCGTTGCCCTGCATGCCCACCAGCATGTCGTTGCCGGAGTCGCCGTAGAGGGTGTCGCCACCGGTGCCGCCGATGACCCAGTCGTCGCCGGCGCCACCGTGGACGCTGCCGCCCGCCAGCGGCGCCATCACCAGGTCGTCGGTAGCGGTGTTGTCGACTCCGATGGCCTGGGCCTGCAGCGTCCGCACGGTCACGGCGTGGGTGACCGGGTCCTCCTGGCCGACCCGCATCACCTCGAAGCCGGTGCCGGTGAGCTGGCCCACCAGGGTGACCGAGCCGGTGATGTTCTGGTCGTTGCCGTCGGCCGGCCCCAGTTCCAGGACATAGTCGTCGCCACTGGCATGGCCGGTCTTGACCACCAGGCTGCCGAGGTCGAGCGTGTCGACGCCGCCGCCGGCGGTGTAGCCGTCATCGCCACCGGTATATTGGAACCAGTCGGAGGCACTGGTTCCCGCCTGCACGTCGTCCCCGGACGTTCCCACCACCAGTTCACCGATGGCCTGCTGCAACTGCGACACCGACGGGGGCGCGGCCCCGATCTCGATCAGGGTGCCGTCGAAGCTGGTGCCGCCGCCGCTCCCCTTGACATACACCCAGCCGGCGGTGCCGTCGGTGAAATGAACCACTGCATCCGCAATGTTGGCATCGCCTCGGATGGCATTGATCGTATTGATGACTTTGGCGGTCTGGTCGGCGCCCGCGGTGTCGAAGGCGTAGCAGCCTTGGTACAGCCGGTAGGTGTTGCCGCCAACCAGGCTGACCATGTCACCCGACGCCAGATCGGTGATCTTGTCGATACCGCTCATGGCGGTGACCGAGCCGCCGCTCACCGTCACCGTCGAATCGGTGTTCGAGAACAGGAACACGTCGGCGCCGCCGCCGCCGGTCAGGGTATCGGCGCCCACACCCCCGTGCAGCGTATCGATCCCATCCCGGCCGCCCAGCGAATCGTTGCCGGTGGACCCGGCGAGAGTGTCGCTGCCGCTGCCGCCGAGCACCACGGTCTGGCCGACGAAGTCACTCAGCGACAGGGGCGAGACGACGCCGGCCAGCTTGATCAGGGTGCCGTCGAAGCCGCCGGTGCCGCCCTTGACGGTGACATAGCCGTCGGTGCCGTCGGTGAAGAAGACGATGGCGTCGGTGACCGCGACGTTGCCACGGATGGCCGCCACCGTCGCCGCCGCCGAGGTGGTGAAGGTGTAGGCGTTGGCCAGCAGCCGGAGACCGCCGCTGCCGACAAAATCGATCCTGTCGGCGCCGCTCTCGAAATTCACCACGTCGGGCGTGCCGGTATAGGGCGATTCCGCCGCCGAGGAATACTGATAGACATCGGTGCCGGCGCCGCCGTCGAGGCGATCCGCACCGGCACCGCCGATCAACGTGTCATCGCCGCTCTGGGCGAAGATGGCGTCGTCGCCGTCGCCGCCGGTCAGCGTGTCGATGGTGAAGCCGCCCAGCAGCAGGTCGGAACCGCCGGTGCCGGTGGCGTAGCCGATGGTGTAGACCTTGGCGCCGCCGCCCTGGCCGAAGTCGGCGGACACCGCCTCCAAGGCCTCGCCGCCCCACTGGCTGATCACCGCGACGGTGCCGCCCGAGGTGGTGAACACCAGATCGTTACCCGACTTCACCACCGACTGCACCGGCGTGGCCGGGTTCAGGCCCAGGGCATCGATGCCGGCGCCGGTTCCCACATGCAGGGTATCGCTGCCGGCTACCGGGATGAACAGCTCGCCGGCGGTGGTGCCGACCATGCCGTCGTTGCCGCTGGTGCCATACACCAGTTCGTAGATCAGCCCGAGATCGGCCGCGGTGGGCGCCTGGCTGACGCCCGCCAGCTTGATCAGCGCCCCGTCATAGGAGGTGCCGGTGCCGGCCCCCTTGACATACAGCCAGCCGGTGCCCGAGGTGGTGTCGGTGAAGAACACCACCGAGTCCTGGATGCGGCTCTCGGCGACGATGGCGGCGATGGTGTTGGTGACCTTGTCGGCCAGGGTGGCGCCGGCGGTGTCGAAGGTGAAGCCGCCGCTCAGCCCGGCGCCCATGCCGCGCAACACCGCCACCCCGGCCATGCCGGTGAAGCTGATGTGGTCGGTGCCCGAGACGAAGTCGGTGATGACGTCGGTGGCCGTCGTGCTCGATTGCGCCACCGAGGCGAAGACGAAGGTATCGGCCCCTGCCCCGCCGGTGATGCTGTTGACCGCGGTGCTGCCGGTGATGATGTCGGCACCCTGGCCGGCGATGACGTGCTCGATCCCCGAGATGAGGTCGCTATCCACGTCGGCGCCCGAGGCGGTGCCGGCAGTCAGGTTGATGGTGACGGGGTTGGTGGCGCTGGAATACTTGATGGTGTCGTTGGCGTTGTCGTCCAGTGCCGCGGTGCCGCCGTAATAGGTGTCGTTGCCGTTGCCCGAGCCGGCGATGAGGAGGTCGGCGCCCCTGCCGCCCGACACGGTGTCGTTGCCGGCACCGGCATAGATGATGTCGTCGGACTGGCCGCCGATGATGATGTCGGCGCCGCTGCTGCCGGTAATGGACAGGGTATGGGTCTCGGCCGACCCGTCATAGGCGCCGCCGGTGACGGTGATGGCCACCGGCCCCAGGGTCATGGTCCCGGCGGTCGCCGACCAGATGGTGCCGTCGAAGGCTTTCCACTGCAACGGATCGGGACCCGACAGGCTGGTGGTGGGGGTGAACACCAGATGGGGAATGTCGGCGACGGCGATGGTGCCGCTGGTGGTGATCGGCGTGCCGTTCAGCGTGATGGTGCCCTGGCTGGGCAGCGTCGTGATCTGGATGGCCGTCAGCGCGTCGCTCTCCGCGTCCGAATAGCCGGCGGAGAAATCGGCGAGGGTGAAGGTATAGGCGCTATCCGGCGGCGCGGCGGTCGAGGTGGACGCCACGACCGGCGCGTCGTTGACCGCGCTGACGCTGACGCTGATGGTCTGCACCGCGGTGGCGCCGGAGGCGTCGGTGACGGTGACCTTGAAGGTGTCGGCGCCGAAATAGTTGGCATGCGGCGTATAGGTGAAGGCGCCGGTGGCGCTGTTCATCTGCACCGTGCCGTGCCCCGGAATATCGGTCGACTTCACGGTATAGGTCAGGGTGTCGCCGCTGTCCGTGTCGGTGGCGGTGACCTGGCCGGTGGTGTAGGCGTTGTCCTCGGCAGTGGACAGGCTGCCCGTCGCGGTCAGGGTGGGGGCGTCGTTGACCGCGGTGACGTTGACCGTCACCGTCTGATCGGCCGTCGCGGTCCCGTCGCTGACCCGGACCACGAAGCTGGTGCTGCCGTTGAAGCCAGCCGTGGGGGTGAAGAGGAGCTGGTTGCCCGACACCACCGACACCGTTCCGCCCGTCACCGGCTGGGTCTGCACGGCGTAGCTCAGCGCGTCGCCCTCGGGGTCGGACGCGGTGACGGTGATGGTCTTGGCGGTGTCCTCCAGGGTGGTCACCGTCTGGGACTGCGCCGTGGTCGGCGCGTCGTTGACGCTGGCCACCGTGATGGTCATGGTGCCGGCCGCCGCCGAATAGACGGTGCCGTCCGAGGCCTTCCAGGTGAAGGTGGTGCTGCCGTTGAAATTGGCGCTCGGCGTGAAGGTCAGGTTGGGCAGATCGGCCTTGAGGATCTCCTGCCCCGCCGTGACCGCCGTTCCGGACAGGCGCAACGTGCCGTTGCCGGGCAGCGTCACCACCTGGATCTTGGACAGCGCGTCGCCATCCACGTCGGTGACGGCGCCGGTGAAGTTGGCCTGCGAGAACACGTAGATGGTGTCCTCGGAGGCCGCCACCGAGCTGCTCGCCGTGGTGGGAGCGTCATTCACCCCCGCCACGGCGATGGTCATGGTGGCCGGGTTGGCGGCGAAGTCGGTGCCGTCCGAGCCCTTCCACTGGAAGGTGGCGTTGCCGTTGAAATTGGCGTTGGGCACGAAGGTGAGGCTGCCGACCTGCGCCACCGGAATGACCTGATCGGCCGTGACGGCGGTGCCGCTGAGATAAAGCGTGCCGTTGCTCGCCAGCGAGGTGATCTTGACCGACGCCAGCGCATTGCCGTCGGGATCGCTGAAGGTGGAGAAGTCGGCGGCGGAGAAGGTGCGGGTGGTGTCCTCGGTCCCGGTCGAAGTCTTGGCGGCGACGGTCGGCAGATCGTTGACCGGATCGAACACCACGGTGGTGGTGGCCGAACCGGCGGAATAGGCGGTGCCGTCGAAGCCGGCCCAGCCGAAGCCGGCATTGCCGGCATAGTCGGCCGTGGGCACCAGGATCAGGTTGCCGGCGGCGATGTCGGCGCGGCTGATTTCCTGGTTGAGCGTCACCGCATTGTAGTTGGCCAGCTTGATCAGGCTGGTGCCGAAGTCGGTACCGGTACCGGCACCCTTGACGTAGACATAGCCGTTCAGGCCATCGCTGAAGAACTGGATGGTATTGTTGGCGGCGTTGCCGACGATGTGGCTGACCGTATCCGCGACGGTGCCCTGGTACGCATAGGCGGTGTTGGAATAGGTCACCCCGGCCATGCCGACGAACTGGAGCTTGTCGACGCCCGCCTTGAAGTCGGTAACGACGTCCATGCCGCCGTCAGTGGAGTCGGTCTTGGCCGTGTAGCGGAAGACGTCGGCGCCCAGGCCGCCGGTCAGCGTATCGGCCCCGCCGCCGCCGGTCAGGGTATCGTCGATGGCGCTGCCGGACAGTGTGTCGGCCGAGCCGGTTCCCGACATGTCGCCGCCGCCGAACACCACCGAGGAGGCCGATGGGGCCGTCGTCTTGCCGGTCAGTTTGACCAGGGTGTCGTCGTAGCTGACGCTGCCGGCGGCGCCGCTGCCCCTGACATAGAGGTAGCCGTCGGTACCGTCGCTGAAGAAGACAACCTTGTTGGCGTAGGCCGTCGACGCCTTGATCACGTTGATGGTGTTGGCCACCGAGGTGGCAAAGGGATTGGCCAAGGTTGAATCGTAGCCCAGGCCCGCCGCTCCCTGCAGTTGGAGGCGATCGGTGCCCGAGGCGAAATCGGTGATGGTATCGTAGCCGCCGGACGGCGAGTCCGAGGCGGCGGTCAGGCGGAAGGTGTCGGCTCCGGCGTTGCCGGTCAGCGTATCGGCGCCGCCCAGGCCGATCAGCAGATCGTCGCCGGCGGTGCCGGCCAGGGTATTGACCGCGCTCGTCCCCAGGGTCGGGTTGGCCGGCGCCGCGCCGATGATGATGTCGCCCGCCACCGGCGCCGCCATGCTCTTCAGGGCGAGCGTCGCCTTCGACGGCAGAGTGGTGACCTTGATGCCTTCCAGCTTGTCGCGGCCGGCCTGGTTGGTCAGGTTGTCGGGGTCGCTGAAGAAGGCGTCGAACTGCGCCGTGGTCAGGGTGAAGGCGGTATCTTCCGCCCCGTGCGTCGAGATGGTGCCCGAGGTCAGCGTCGCCGCGTCGTTGGCGCCGGTGATGGTGATGTTGATCGACGCCGTGGTGGAGCCGCCGTGGCCGTCGCTGACGGTATAGGTGACGGTGTCGGTCTGGGTCTGGTCGCTGTCCAGCGCCTTCAGCGCGGTGGCGTTGGGGGTGTAGACCACCTTGCCGCCGACGATGGTGGCGGTACCCCAGCTGCCGGCCGAGACCGCCGTCACCGACAGCGTGTCCCTGTCCCGACGGTCACCGCCGTCGACGGGTGCGCCGCCGAAGCGTAGTCCGCCGCCGCCGTGGGCGCATCGTTGACCGCGGTGACGGTCAGGGTAACCGTGGCGGTGTCGTAGGATTCGACGGTCTGGCCATTGATGGTGACGGTGTTCTTGATGGTGTAGGTGAAGCTGTCGGCACCGTTGTAGTTGGCGGTCGGCGTATAGACGATGTTGCCGCCGCTGATGGTGGCGGTGCCGTGGCCGGGGTTGGTCACCGAGACGATGGTGGCCGAATCCAGTGCGCCGCCATCGGTGCGCTTGTCGTTGGACAGCACGTTGACGGTGGTGGCGCCGGCGTCCTCGGGCACGGTCTTGGTGTCGTCGACCGCGTTGGGCACCGCGTTGGCCAGCGCCTGGGCGGTCAGTTGGGCCAGTTCTTGCGCCGCCTGGGACAGGAACTGGGTGTAGGCGTTGTCGACCTGCTGGGCATCGTTGTTGGTCTGCACGGCGGCCTGCGCCTGCAGCTTGGCGATGGTGGCCTGCTTGGCGGCGGTGGCGGCATCGTCCGCGGCCGAGGTGGCCTGGGCGCGGGCGGCGGGGATGTCGGCCGGCACGCCGGCGGAATGGGTGTCGGCGGCGGTCTTCGCGTTGGCCGCCGCGACATAGGCGTTGGCCGCCGCGGTCTTGGCGGACGTCGCCAGTGCCGAGGCCGCGGTCACCTTCGCCTGCAGCGTCGTGGCCGTGGCATACAGCGACGACGAGGGATTGTCGCTGAGCCATGTGGTCAGCACGCTGCCGACCGCGCTGAACTTGGCGATGGCCAGATCGGCGGCGGCGGTGGCCTGGGTCTGGTAGTCGAGCGCCTGCAACCGGGCGGTCTCGGCCGAAGCCGCCGAGGCCAGGGCGGAAGTGTGCAGGGCGGCGATCACCGCGGCGGCACCGGTGGCGGCACCGTGGGCGGCATCCTTATAGGACCCGGCCTCGATGGCGTCGCGGACGGCGGCATCGGCCCAGGCCAGGGCGGTGGCGGCGTCGGCGTCGGCCTGCGCCGCCAGATGGTCGGCGGTCCAGCCCGACAGCGCGCCGCCCGGCGGGATGCTGGTGATACCGGCCAGCTTGACCAGCGTACCGTCGAAACTGGTGCCGGTGCCGGCACCCTTCACATAGAAATAACCATCGGTGGCATCGGTGAAGAATACCGCCTTGTCGCTGACGGTCGTGTCGCCGCGAATGGCGTTGACGGTAGCGATCACCTTGGCGGTGGCGTCGGCGCCGGCCGAAAGGGCATAGGCGCTGGTGCCATAGGCGACGCCGGCCATGCCGCTGAGGTGGATTCGATCGACACCCGACTGGAAGCCGGTGATGGTGTCGATGCCGACGATGCCGGTGACGACACCGCCACCCACCGTCACCGCCGAGTCTCCGCTCGACAGCAGGCGGAAGAAGTCGCCCGAGGCGCCGCCCGACAGGGTGTCGGCCCCGCCGGTGCCGACCACGATGTCGATGCCGGCGCCGCCGGTCAGGTCGGCCACCCCGGTCTGGCCGGTGGTGACGAAGGTGGCCGCGTCGGGGGCCGAGCCGATGCCGGCCAGCTTGACCAGGGTGCCGTCGAAGCTGGTGCCGGTGCCGGCGCCCTTGACATAGACATAGCCGTCGGCGCCGACGGTGAAGAAATGCACCTGGTTGTTGGCGCCGTTGGTGGTGATGTCACTCACCGCAAGGGCCACCGAGCCGAACGAGCCATTGGCGGTCGGCGTGGTGCCGACCCCGGCCATGCCCACCAGCTGAATTTTATCGGTGGCGTTCTCGAAGCCCACGATGGTGTCGGTGGCCGACTGGGTCGACTGGCCGGCGCCGGTGTAGCGATAATAGTCGGCGCCGGTGCCGCCGGTCAGACTGTCGCCCCCGGCCCCACCCACCAGGATGTCCACGGTGCCGTTGGCGCCGCTCAAGGTATCGGCGGCACCGGTGCCGGCGAGCACGTTGACCGAACTCGACGCCGAGGCGACCGCCCGGGCCGCCGCCGCCTTGGCCGCCGCGTCGCCGGCCGCCGCCACCGCCAGATCCTTCTTGGCCACCGCGGCGGCGTAGGCGACATCGGCGGCGGTCACATAGCCGTCGATGACACTCTGAGCCAGGCCGTCGGCCAAGGCTCCGGCCGCATTGTCGGCAGCCGCCTTGGCCAGCACCAACTGGGCGGCGGTCAGCTTGGCATTGTCCGAGGCGCTGGTGGCATCGGCGGCGACGGTGTCCGAGAAAGCGTCGGTGCGGGTGGCGATGGTGGCACGCACCTGCGCCGCCTCGGCCTCGGCCTGGCGGTTGGCGATGTCGGCATAGGCGCTCTCGGCAGAGGTGAGCGAGGTCTGCACCAGGGCGCCGGCGCCACCGGCCAGGCGCACGACTTCGGCGTCGGCCTTGTCGGCCGCGGTCAAATACTGCTGCGCCAGGGCGGCCTGGGCCGCGGTCTCCTGGTTGGTCAGCGTCGACCAGTTGGCGAAGAAGCTGCTGCCGGTCGGCGCGCTGGTGACCCCTTGCAGCTTGATCACCGTGCCGTCGTGGCTGGTGCTGCCGGCCGAGCCGGTACCCTTGACGTAGAGATAGCCGTGCCCACCGCCGGTGAAGAAATAGATGCGGTTGTCGTAGGTGGCCGGCGTGGCGAGGGCGGCGGCGTCGATGTCGCCGATGGTAGCCGCCACCGAGGTGTTCCAGGCGAACGGCGTCGTGCTGTAGGTGATGCCGGCGATGCCCTGTAGATCGATCTTGTCGGTGCCCGAGACGAAGTCGGCGATGACGTCCATGGACGCGGCGGTCGACTGGCCGTTGGCGGTGTAGCGGAACACGTCCTTGCCGTCGCCGCCGGTCAGGGTATCCGCCCCCGCCGCTCCCACCAGCGTGTCGCCGACGGCGCTGCCGGTCAGGGCATTGCCATCCGCATCGCCGGTGATGGCGCCGCCGCCGATGACGATGGACGAGGCCGCCGGCAGCGCGCGCACGTTGGTCAGCTTGATCAGCGTCTCGTCGTAGTTGGTTCCGGTACCGGTACCGGCGCCGTTGACGTAGACGTAGCCGTCGGTGCCGTCGGTGAAGAACACGATCTTGTTGGCGACGGTGCCGTCGGCCCGAACGGCGGTGATGGTGTTGGCCAGCTTGGCCGCCACGTCGGCGCCGGTGGACGAAAAGGTATAGGCGGTGGTGCTGTAGGACAGCCCGGCGGCATTCTCGAACTGGATCTTGTCCGTGCCCGAGGTGAAATCGGTGATGCGGTCCATCGCCGCCGCGGTGGAATCGGAGGCCGCCGTGTAGCGGAACAGGTCGCCACCGCTGCCGCCGGTCAGCGTGTCGGCCCCGCCGCCGCCGATGACGCGGTCGTCGATGGAGCTGCCGGCATAGGTGTCGGCGCTGCCGCCGCCGTTGAAGGTGGCCTTGCCGGTCCAGTCGTTGAGCGCGCCTTGCGCCGCCTGCGCCGCCTTGAGGGCGTTCTGCGCGGCGGTGTTCTGGGTGAGCGCCGAGGTCAGGGTGCTGCTGGCCGAGGCCAGCGCCGTCTGTGCCTTGGCCAGCGCGGTTTCCGCCGCATCCCACGCCGCCTTGGCGGTGGCCACCGCCTCGCCGTCCGGGCTGGTGGCCGAAACCGCGTCGTAGGCGGCGTGAGCGGCCGCCACCTTGGCGGTGTTGGTGGCCACCAGGCCGTTATCGGTATTGTACGCGGCCTGGGCCGCGGCGACCTTGGCGGCGGCGTCGGCGGCAGCCTCGACGGCACCGCTGCTACCGTCCCCCACCGCGGCGTCGGCGGTCAGCTTGTCGGCCCAGCGCGCCACCACCTGGTCGTATTCGGCCTTGACCTGCTTGACCGTGGTGAAGTCGGCGGCGGCGGTGGCGGCGGCACTGGCCGCCGTCTTGGCGTAGTCGGCGGCGGCGGTGGCGGCGGCGGTGGCGGCCTGGGCGTCGTCGAGGGCCTGGCTGATCTGGCCGGCGGTTGCACCGGCGTTATTCTTCACCGCCTGCACGGCGGCGTCGTCGGTCTGCGCGAGGGTCAGCTGATCATCGGCATTCCCCTTGGCGGTGGCAGCCGCGGCCGCCCTCTCGCCGGCATGGGTGGTGGCGGCACGCGCATCCACCACGCGTTGCGACATGAAGTCGGCAACGCCGTGCAGGTGGGCAGCGGCGTCGACGGTCTGCCGGGACCCGATGCCGGTCTCCAGCGTATCTGTGGCCGTGTCGGCGGCGGTGGCGGCGGCGGCGGCGACGTCCGAGGCGAAGGCGGCATCGGAATCGGCCTTGATGGCGCCGCTCTTGAGGCCGCCCTCGCCGACCACGATGGAGGCGGCGGCCGGGGCGGTGGTCTTGCCGCTCAGCTTGATCAGGGTGTCGTCGAAGCTGGTGCCGGTGCCGGCGCCCTTGACATAGAGGTAGCCGTCGGTTCCGTCGGTGAAGAAGCGAACCACGTTGTTGGCCGAGGCCGCCCGGATGGCGGTGACCGTGGCGGTGACCGAAGCGCCGGTGTAGGTGAACGCCGTCGTGCTGTAGGTCAGCCCCGCCGCGCCCTTGAACTGGATGAAATCGGTCCCCGAGGTGAAGTCGGTGATGGTGTCGGGCGCCGAGGACGGCGAGTCGGTGGCCGAGGTGAAGCGGAAGGTGTCGGCGCCGCCGTCACCGGTCAGCGAATCCGCCCCGCCGCCGCCCACCAGCATCTCGTCGACGCCATTGCCGACCAGCGTGTCAACGCCGACGGTGCCCAACTTGCCGCCGACCGCCGTCTCCGAGGCCAGGGCGGCGTCGGTCAGGTTGCCCGACAGCTTGGCCTGATAGGTGTCGGCCTCGCCCTTGGACTGCTGCGCCAACACATACTGGGCTTCCGCCAGTTTGGCCTGCTCCGCCACCTGATCGCGCAGCGCCTGGATCTGCGCCGTCACCGCCTGAGCCGCGGCATAGGCGTTGGTGGCGGCGTCCTTGGCTTGCGTCTGGCCCAAGGCGAACGTCGCCGGTTCGTTGAGCGCGGTGGACCCATCGTCGACCGCCAGCGTATTGGCGTAGGCAACCGCCTCGGCCGCTTCGGCATCGTCCAGCGCCGCCTCGGCCGCGGTCAGCGCGGCGGCGGCATCGGTTTTGGCTTGCAACGCCGATGTCACCGCGCTGGTGACAGTGGTGTAGTTGAAATTCGCCTGAGCGGCATAGAAGGCGGCATCGGTGGCCCCCGCCTGCGCCAACGCCACCTCGTCCTCGGCTGTCGTCAACGCGGCGTTGACATCCTCCAGCGCGGTGGTCAGGGCGGAGTCTGCCTGGGCCTGGGCGGCGGCTTCCGACGACAGTTCGTATTGCTGCTGGTAGCCGGTCGCCGCAGCGGCTTCGGTGAGGGCCTGCTGGGCGGCGCTCAGCGAGGTGGCCGACTTGCTGGCGGTGGCGGTGGCGAGATCGTAGGCGCTCTGCGCCGCGGTCTCGGCGGCGGCGGCGCGATCATAGGCGCTCTGGGCGCTGTTCATGGCGCTTTCGGCGTTGTCGCGGGCCGAGGCCCAGGCGGCCCGCACCGCCGCATCCTCACCGGCCGAACTGGCGTAGGCGGTGACGGAGTCGTTGTAGGCGGTGGTACGCGAGGCCAAGGATGCCGCCGCGGTGGCCTTGTCGATCTGGGTCTGCAACAGGGCCGCCTCGGCGGTGCTCTGGTCGGCGGCGGCGGTGTTATAGGCGGTTTTGGCGTTGGCGAGATTGGTGGCGGCGGCGGCCTCGGCGGCCTCGGCGGCGATACGGTCGTCAATGGCGGAACCGTTGCGCCACGCGGTGGCGGCGCCCGACGAATCCTGCGCCACCGTCGCCGAGGCGGCGGCCTGGCCGGCCTTCTTGGCGGCGGCGGTGGAGGCGGCCGAAGCGGCCACCACTTCGAGGGCGGCGGCGGTGCCGTGACCGGCGGAGGCGTCGGCCGCGGCGGCCAGGGCGGCGCCGGCCTTGGCGGCCTCGGCGGCGGCGAGGTCGGCCTGGGTCTGCGCCTCGGCGGACTGGGCGTTGGTGGCGGCCTTCTGCGCCGCGGTGGCGGCGGCGGTGGCGGCGGTCAGCGCCGCCTCGGCCTCGAGCCGGAAGGCGTGAGCGGCGTCGTAGGCGTTGCTCTCCGCCAGGGTCTTCTGGGTGGCGTAGTCGTCGGCGCGCGCCTGGGCCGCTTCGCGGGCGTCGGCGGCGGCCTGGGCCGCAGCGGCGTCGGCGGCGGCGGCCTGTTCCGCCGCCAGAGTCTGGGCGTCGGACAGCGCCTTGGCCGACTCGGCGGCGGCGGCGGAGCCCTCGGCGGCGTCGGCATCGCGCTTGACGCGCGAGGCCTCGTCGGCGGCCAGATTGGCGAATTGCGCCGCCAGGGCGGCCGGCGACATGTCGGCCAGTTTGACCAAGCTGCCGTCGAAGTCGGTGCCGCTGCCGGCCCCATGCACATAGACGTAGCCGCTGGCGCCGTCGGTGAACCAGACGACCGTGTTGGCGGTGGCGGCGTCGGCGCGGATGGCGGTGATGGTCTCGGCCAGGGTGCCGGCATAGGTGTAGGCGGTGTTGCTGTAGGCAACCCCGGCCATGCCGGTGAATTGAAGCTTGTCGACGCCGGTCTGGAAATCGGTGACGACGTCCATGCCGCCGGTGTTGGACTCCGTCTTGGCGGTGTAGCGGAACACGTCGGCACCGGAGCCGCCGGTCAGGGTGTCGGCGCCCGCGCCACCGATCAGGGTGTCGATGCCGATGCCGCCGCTCAGCACGTCGGCGGCGCCGGTACCGCTCTGTGCCCCGCCGCCGATCACCACCGAGCCCAGCACCGGCGCGGTGGTTGCGCCGCTCAGTTTGATCAGGGTGTCGTCATAGCCTGTGGCGCCGGTCCCCACGCCCTTGACGTAGAGATAGCCGTCGGTGCCGTCGCTGAAGAACACGATCTCGTTGGCGACCGTGCCGGCATTCTTGATGGCATCGACCGTGGCGTTGACCGAGGTGGTGTAGGTGTAGGGGCTGGCGTCGTAGGTGACGCCGGCCATGCCCTCGAACTCGAGTCTGTCGGTGCCCGAGACGAAATCGGCAATGGTGTCCATCGCCGTCGAGGGCGACTTGTTGGCGGCGGTGAAGCGGAAGGTATCGGCCGCCACCCCGCCCGACAGGGCCTCGGCGCCGCCGGTACCGATCACCAGGTCGGCGCCGGCCCCACCCGCCGTGGTGGCGTTGGCGGTGCTGGCGACGATGTCTCCCGCCGCGACCTGCCCGGCATGGGACTTGAGACCCACCGTCTCGGCGCGGCCGGCGTAAGCCTTGGCGGCCAGACGGGCGGCCTCGGCATTGTCGGACTCGGTGGCGGCGGCGTCCGCTTCGGTGCGGGCGGTGACGGCGTCCTCGGCCAGCCGGGCGGCCTCGGCGGCAAGGCGGTGACCGGCGGCGGCGTTCGCGGCGGCGTTCGCGGTGGCGTATTGAGCCTCGGCGGCGGTGGCCAACTGTCCGCCCATTTTCTCGATCAGGGTGTCGGCACGGCTGCGGGCACTGTCGGCGGCGGCCACCGCGTCGGCGGCGAGGCTGGCGGCCAGGGTCGCCGCGACGGCGGCGTCGGCGGCGGTGGTGGCGGCACCGATGGTGGCGTAGGCCGTCGCCGCGTCGGCGGCCTTCTGCGACGCCAGGGCCGCCAGATTGGCGATGGCGGTGGCCTCGGCCTGGTCCACCGCATCGCTGAGATCGGTGTCCTGCACCGCCGCGGTGGCGGCCTCGGTGGCGGCCAGCGACGCCTTGCTCGACTGGGCCGAGGCGGCGTCGGACGCCGCCGAGGCCTTCTGCTTCGAGGCGGCCACGGCGGCGGCATCGGCCGCGGCGTCGGCGGCTTCGGCCGCCAGCTTGGCGGCACCGGAGGCGGCACCTTCGCCGGCCGCGTCCACCGCCCATTGGGTGGCGGCATCGACCCATTTGGCGGCGGTGGAGTCCTGCGCGGCGGCGGAGGCCATCGCCTTGGACGCCTCGGACAGCTTGGCCTGGGCGGCGGTGTTCAGCGAGGTGGTGTCGCCCCGCGTCACCGACCAGCGGTCGGCGTTGTCGGCGGCACTCTGCGCCGTGGCGGCGGCGGTGGCGGCGTTCTCATAGGCGGTCTGGGCCAGCAGATACTTGGCATGGGCACGGTTGGCGGCGGCGATGGCGTCATC
Organism: Magnetospirillum sp.; assembly: GCA_016183945.1. The sequence goes on along the minus strand of JACPDP010000029.1, from coordinate 11,524 downwards.
TCGGGCGCTTTCGGCGGTGGCGACGTCGTGCTGAGCGGCCGCGGTTTCCGCCAGGGTGGCGCTGACGCGCGCGTCGTCGGCCTCGGTCTTGGCCTCGGCGGCCCGGTCGGCGGCCTCGGCGGCATAGGCGGACACGTCATCCAGGGCGTTGACCAGATCGGCGTGGAATTTCGCCTCGGCGGCCGATTCCGACACCAGCAGATAGGCCGCCGCCGACGCGAGGTCGCCCTGCGCCGCGCCCAGCGCGTCATAGGCGCTGTGGGCCTGGTCGTACAGCCCGCCGCTGCCGTAAAGATCGGCGTTCAGATCGTCGACGACGCCCTGGTCGTCCACATAGGTGTCATAGGCGGCGGCGGACAGCGCCCGCTTGCCCACCGCGTCGTCGGTGGAGGTGGGGTCGTCGTACAGGCTGGTATAGGTATTCGACCACAGCGTCTCGATGGTGTCGAAGTAGTCGTCGAGGGTGCCGAACTGGGCCAGCGCCTGGCTGGTCAGCACCGACATGGACTGCAGCGTCGCCGAGTCGGGAACTTCGTCCAGCACATAGAAGGCGCGGGCGTCCTGCAGGATGTTGACCACCTCATGGACGAGGTCGGCGGTGGCCTGGATGGTGCTGTCGCCGCTGGCCCGCGTCGCCGCCTCCAGGGCCTCGGCATGGGTCAGCGCGGTCTCGATGGCGAGCTGCGACGGCGTATCGGCGATGGTCGCCACCTCGGCCGACAGCGTCGTCGCCAGCCCCTTCAGGGTGGTGGCCGCGGTATGCAGCAGGTCGGCGGCGTCGCGGGTGACCTTGGCCTCGTCGGCGGCGGATTCGTAGGTCTGGGCGACGGCTTCCTTGGTCTTCCAGTCGATATAGGCGGTGTCGCGCTCGCCCTCGGCGTCCTTCAGCTCGGCGGCCTTGTCGGTGACCAGCCCGGCCTTGGCGGTGGCGGTGGTCTCCCGCGACGTCACCAGCGCGGCGGCTTCGTCATAGGAATCCTGCGCCGCGCCCGACAGCCAGTCCGACACCGCCTGGTCGATGCCGTTGTCGGCGATGTACTGCGCCTGGCTCAACGAGGTGGTGGCGCCGGTGTTCAGCGCGCTGGTCTGGCTGACATAGCTGTCGGCCGACAGCATGGCGGCGGCGGCCGAGCCGTAGCCCTGCCCGGCGAGATGGGCGTCGGCGGCGGCGGTCTGGGCGACGGCGAGATAACCGGCGATGCCGGACTTGAGGGTGGTGATGTCGGCCAGGCGCAGGGTGACGGTGGCGTCGTCGCCGGCCACCTTGGCCGTCATCACCTCGGTGACCTTGCCGGCGATCTGGTCGTAGAGCGCCTTGGCGGCGTCGTAGGCGGCATGCGCCCGGCCCGCCGCTTCCTCGGCGGCCAGGCGATGCAGATTCTCGATGGCGAGGCGGACGCCGACGTCCTCCTGCGCCTGACGCTGGGCGTCGCGGCCGGCGTCGTCGGCGAGCTTGCGCACCTCTTCGACAAAATGCCGAGCGTGATCTTCCTCTTTCTTAATGTCCTGCTCGATCTTTTGCTTCAGCTCGCCGACCTTCTGCGTCACCACCTGCTGGATTTCCACCAGCTTCTCGGCGATGGAGGCGACGACCTCCTTGGCCTTCACAATCTGCTCGGCGGTCGGCGACTTCTGCGGCTCGGGCGGCTTGGGCGGCGTCTGCAGGGCCTGGGCGGCGGCGGCGGCGGCGGCGGCGCTCGACGCGGCCCCCGAATAGGCGTTGCTCAGCGCCCCGGAGAAGTTGGGCAGGGCCGCCATGGAGTTGCCGCCCACCTGGGCGATCTGGGCGGGAGTGAGGTTGACCGGGGTCAGGCTGCCCGAGGGGCTCAGCGACACGCCGGCGCCGGCCTGGTTGACGGTGATGGACTGGCCCGAGGCGGTACGGATGGACAACTCGCCGGTGACCCCGCCCCGCTCGCTCATCAGCGCCATGGTCCGGCCGTCGGAGGTCAGCGAGGTGCCGCGGATGCCCACCGTCATGGTCGGCGTCTTGATGGTCAGCGCGTCGGGGCTGGTCTTGGAGATCTCGCCGCTGACCAGGGTGAAGGCGCCCTTGTCCACCGACAGCACCGCCTGGCCCTGCTTGGAGCCGGGGTCGTAGACCATCTCGTCCAGCGTCAGGCGGCCCTTCTCACCCAGCGCGAAGGTGGTGCCGTCCGCGAAGGTCAGACCGACCGAGCCGCCGATTTCCGTGCGCAGCTGATCGCCCTCGAAGACCGGCGCACCCGCTTCCAGGGTCCCCCGCGAACCGTCCGCGTGGGTTACGCCGACCGTCCCGGCAAGGGTTTCGACTTTGCCGATCGCATCTTGTGACGCCACGCGAGCCCCCAGCTGTAATAGCCGTACAGATTCGGAAGAGGGTTCGGGGAACAGCGAAAGCCTCCGACCAGGCACTCCGACCCACGCCGATGCTATCAGAATCCCAACTTTCGGAGTATAAAAATCCACGAGGCGCAACCGCCTAAATTTCCCGGTCACGCCCTAGGGGAAACACCCTAGTATGCTGAAAATTTTAACTATTTTTTGCGCCCGGTGGGGCTTTGTCGGGTGGTTTCTGCTGGGCATTTCAACCGTCGCCGCCGAGGTGCCGCGCCCCCTGAGTCCCTGCCCCGGGTGTCCGGCCATGGTGGTGGTCCCGGCCGGGCGATTCACCATGGGCGATGACACCGGTTTCTCGAAAAACGAGACGCCGGAGATGGAGATCGGCATCCCCCGCCCCTTCGCGCTGGGCCGCACCGAGGTCACCTTCGACGACTGGGACCGCTGCGTCGAGGCGCAGGCCTGCCGCCCTGTTGCCGACGACCACGGCTGGGGCAGGGCCAGGCGGCCGATCATCAACATCACCTGGGACGATGCCCGCCGCTACGCCGAGTGGGTGGGACGCAGGGCCGGGCTGAGTTGCCGCCTGCCCACCGAGGCCGAGTGGGAATACGCCGCCCGCGCCGGCACCACCACCGCCTACCCCTGGGGCACCGAGGCGGGAAGCGGCAACGCCAACTGCCGCAACTGCTTCGGCGCGGGTAGCCACGAGGTCTATGGCAGCCGCCCCGCCGCCAGCTTCCCCGCCAATCCGTGGGGCCTCTACGACATGGCCGGCAATGTCTGGGAGTGGACCGCCGACTGCTGGACGCCCAACCACACCGCCCCGCCGGAGGGCGCCGCCTGCACCGACCGGGTGATCAAGGGCGGCTCATGGTACTACTTCGCCCCCATGTCGCGGCCGGCGGCGCGCGCCCGCAACGGCGCCGCGGTGTGGAGCTACAACATCGGTTTCCGGGTGCTGTGCGAACTCCGGTGAGGGGATGCCTGTTGCTGCGGGTATGACTTCACAGGAGGAGCACATGGCCGACACCCGGGAAATCCTCATCGACTGGCTGCGCGACGCGCACGCCATGGAACGCGCCTCGGTGGACAACCTGGAGCACCAGGTCGACCACCTCGGCGCCTATCCCGACCTCAAGCAGAAATATCAGGAGCAGATCGAGCTGACCAAGCGGCAGACCGAGCGCATCGACAGCCAGTTGAAGGCGCTGGGCTCCGACAGCTCCACCGTCAAGGACACCCTGGTCCGCATCGCCGGCCAGGCCCAGGCGCTGCTGGCCGGCATCAGCGACGACGAGGTCGTCAAGCAGGCGACCTCGACGCTGGCCTACGAGAACTGGGAGATCGCCAACTTCCGCGCCTTGGCCGCCGCCGCCGATCACGAAAACGAGCCGACCCTCAGCACCCTGTTCGAGGACATGGCGCGCGAGAAGACGGACATGGCGGCCTGGCTGGCCGACCGCATCCCCGACCTCACCCGCCGCTACCTCGACAGCCGGGCGGCGGCATAGGCGGCTCCCCCCTCCCCCGGTCAAAACATCAGGTCGGGGGAGGGCCGGACTATTTGCCGTCGGGGAAGAACACCTGCTCGCCGCCGACGCGGAACGACGCGATGGCCGCCTGCCCCTTGGGTCCGGTCAACCAGTCGTGCCAGATTTGGGCCTCCGCCTTCTTGGCGGCGGGATGGTTGACCAGGATGCTGCCGTAGGGGTTGAACAGCACCGCGTCGCCCTCCAGCACGATGACGAGGCCGCGGCGGTTCTTGAAGCCGGCCCAGGTGCCGCGGTCGGCCAGGGTATAGGCCTCCATGCCGGCGGCGGTGTTCAGCGTCGGCCCCATGCCGGACCCCAGTTCCCGGTACCAGTCGCCCTTGACGGTGGCCACGCCGGCCGCCGTCCACAGCCTGAGTTCGCTGCGGTGGGTGCCGGAATCGTCGCCGCGCGAGGCGAACGGCGCTGTGGCCGCGGCGATGCGGCCGAAGCCCCGGGCCGCGTCCCTGGTCCCCTTGATGCCGGCCGGATCGGCCGTGGGGCCGACCACCACGAAGTCGTTGTGCATGACGTCGCGCCGATCGCGGCCGAAGCCCTCGGCGACGAAGCGGTCCTCGCCGGCGCGATCATGCACCAGCAGCGCATCGGCGTCGCCGCGCTCGCCCAGCTTCAGCGCCTGCCCGGTGCCCACAGCCACCACCCGCACCGCGATGCCGGTGTCGCGCTCGAACAGCGGCAGGAGGTGCCCGAACAGGCCCGACTGCTCGGTGGAGGTGGTCGAGGCCAGGGTGATGAACCGCGTCTCGGCCTGGAGAGGGGCGGCGAACAGAAGAGAGAAGATAAGCGTTACCATGGATTTCTTCATTGCACCCACCAATTGCATATCATTCCACGTCCTCACCACAGCAGCTCCCCCGCCAGAAACGCCCGTGCCTCCGCCGAACACTCGCCGTGGAAGAAGGCGGGTGCCGGGGTCTGCTCCACCAGCCGGCCCTTGAGCAGGAACAGCACCTCGTCGGCCAGCCGACGCGCCTGGCCGAGGTCGTGGGTGGTCATGACGATCTTGGTGCCGGCGGCATGGAACTCCTGCACCGCCAGTTCCACCGCCAGCGCCGCCGCCGGGTCGAGCGCCGCCGTCGGCTCGTCGAGGAACAGCACCTCGGGCTCGACCACCCAGGCCCGCGCCAGCGCCAGCCGCTGCTGCTCGCCGCCCGACAGCACCCGCGCCGAGCGCTGCGCCAGCCCGCCCAGCCCGAACCGCTCCAGCGCCTCATGGGCGGTGGCGGCGCGGCGGCCGCGCGGCACCCCCAGCAGCGACAGCACATAGCGGATGTTGGCCACGGCGGAGCGGTGCAGCATCACCGGCCGCTGGAACACCATGGCCTGACGCCGGCGCAATTGCCGTTCGGCCAGGCCGCCGGACCAGCGAATCTCGCCTGCGGTGGGGGCCAGCAACCCGTGGCACAGCCGCAGCAGCAGACTCTTGCCGGCGCCGTTGGGACCCAGCACCAGGCTGCGCGACCCGGCCTGCAGCCGGGCGCTCACCCCGTCCAGCAGGGTGCGGCCGCCGGCGCTGAAGCCGACCCCGGCCAACTCCACGGGAAGGGTTGCGGCCTCGATCACGGCCGCCGCCCCACCAGATAGGCGGCGCCGTTGACCACCGCCACCAGCGCCAGCAGCACCCCCCCCAACCCCAGCGCCAAGGCGAGGTCGCCGCGGCTGGTCTCCAGCGCGATGGCGGTGGTCATGGTGCGGGTCACCCCCTTGATGTTGCCGCCGACGATCATCACCGCCCCCACCTCGGCAGCGGCGCGGCCGAAGCCGGCCAGAACCGCGGTCAGCAGGCTGAAGCGGCCGTCCCACAGCAGGGTGAACACCACCCGGCGCCGCCGCGCCCCCAGCGAGCGCAGCTGCTCGCCATACTCGCCCCACAGGTCGGCCACCACCTGGCGGGCCAGCGCCGCCACGATGGGCAGCACCAGCACGGTCTGCGCCACCACCATGGCGCCGGGGGTGAACAGCAGCCCCAACTCGCCCAGCGGCCCGGCGCGCGACAGCAACAGATAGACCGCCAGCCCCACCACCACCGGCGGCAAGCCCATGAAGGCGTTCAAGGCGACCACCACCACGCCGCGCCCGGGAAACGCCACCAGCGCCAGCACGGCACCCAGCGGCAGCCCGATCAGCGAGGCCAGCGCCACCGCCGACAGACTGACCAGCAGCGACAGGCGCACCACCCCGACCAGCTCGGCATCGAGGCCGGCGACCAGGGCAATGGCGGTGGCGAAGGCGGTGGCGAAATCCATCAGCAATTCCACATATCGACAGGGCAATCGGGTGAAGGCATTCCCGCGAAGGCGGGAATCCATGTTGCCGCCGACACGATTTCCGGCCTCGCATTTCCTCTGCTCCAACCATGGACCCCCGCTTTCGCGGGGGTGACGAGAAACATTAAGGACGATATCCCTTCACCCGATTGCCCTGCACATATCGATGCGCAGTTTTGCATTCCTTGCGCGTTCGTGTTAAGGATGGAATTCATGCAATACAATGCAGGTCTACGCATGTCGGACTACCTGACCACCGCCGAAGTCGCCGACTATCTGCGGCTCAAGGAACGCAAGATCTACGAGCTGGCCAGCGAGGGGCGCATTCCCTGCTCGCGGGTGACCGGCAAGTGGCTGTTTCCGCGCCGGCTGATCGACCAGTGGCTGCTGGCCCATGTGGAGTTCGCCGATCCGGGAGTGGGAACCCCGCCGCCGGTCATCGCCGGCAGCCATGATCCGCTGCTGGACTGGGCGGTGCGCGAGTCGGGCTGCGGCCTGGCCCTGCTGACCGGCGGCAGCGGCGACGGGCTGGCGCGGCTGGTCGAGGGCGGCGCCGTCGCCGCCGGCCTGCATCTGGTGGACGCGGCGGGCGGCTACAACGTCGAGGCGCTGCGCCAGACCGGCGCCGGCACCGACGTGGTGCTGGTCGAGTGGGCGAAGCGCAGCCAAGGGCTGGTGCTGGCCGGCGGCAATTCGCAAGGCATTGCCTCACTGGCCGAGGCGGTGAGGCGCGGGCTGACATTCGCCCGCCGTCAACAGGGCGCCGGGGCGCAGGTGCTGCTGCGTCACCTGCTGACGGCCGCCGGCATCGCCGAAACGGCGGTGCGCTTCGTGGCGCCGACGGCCAGTTCCGAGAGCGATCTGGCCGGGCTGGTGGCCGATGGTGTCGCCGACTGCGGCATCGGAATCGCCGCGGTGGCGCGGCTGCTGCGACTGGATTTCGTCCCGCTGCACGGCGAGCGCTTCGACTTGGCGGTGCGGCGGCGCGACTATTTCGAGCCACCGTTCCAGTCCCTGCTCGCCTTCACCCGCACCAAGGCCTTCGCCCGCAAGGCCGAGGAACTCACGGGCTACGACATCGGCGCGACCGGGACGATATCCTACAACCCGTGACCCGACGTCACCCGGCCCCCCCGGGGATTCCCTTGCATTCCGCCCGTCACATTCGTTAAGACCCGCTCATGAACAGCAGCATCCCCAAGGTTGGCCCCAAGGTTGGCCCCAAGGTCGGCATCGTCAGTCTCGGCTGCGCCAAGGCGCTGGTCGATTCGGAGCGCATCCTCACCCGCCTTCGCGCCGAGGGTTACGACATCTCGGACAGTTACCAGGGCGCCGACGTGGTGATCGTCAATACCTGCGGCTTCCTCGACAGCGCCCGGGCGGAATCGCTCGAAGCCATCGGCGAGGCGGTGGCGGAGAACGGCCGCGTCATCGTCACCGGCTGCATGGGCGGCGACGAGGGGGCCATCCGCGCCATCCACCCGCAGGTGCTGTCGGTGACCGGGGCGCACCAGTACGAGGCGGTGGTGGCGGCGGTGCATCAGGCGGTGCCGCCGCTGCACGACCCCTTCGTCGGCCTGGTGCCGCCCGAGGGCCTTCACCTGACGCCGCATCATTATGCCTATCTAAAGATTTCCGAGGGTTGCAACCACTCGTGCAGGTTCTGCATCATTCCGTCCTTGCGCGGCACCTTAAGTTCGCGCCCCGCCGCCGAGATTCTCGGTGAGGCCGAGCGCCTGGCCGAGGCGGGCATCAAGGAACTGCTGGTGATCTCGCAGGACACCGGCGCCTACGGCCTCGATCTCGGCCATGCCGAGAGCAATTGGCGCGGCCGGCCGGTCCGGGCGCGGCTGACCGAACTGGCTTCGGCGCTGGGCGAATTGGGCATCTGGATCCGGCTGCACTACGTCTACCCCTATCCCCATGTGGACGAGATCATCCCACTGATGGCCGAGGGCAAGATCCTCCCCTACCTCGACATCCCATTCCAGCACGCCAGCCCGCGGGTGCTGAAGGCCATGCGCCGCCCTGCCGATCAGGAGAAGACGCTGGAGCGCATCCGGCGCTGGCGCCAGGACTGCCCGGAGCTGGCCATCCGCTCCACCTTCATCGTCGGCTTCCCCGGCGAGACCGACGAGGATTTCGAATCCCTGCTGCGCTGGCTGGAGGAGGCCCAGCTCGACCGCGTCGGCTGCTTCAAATACGAGAACGTGGCCGGCGCCGCCGCCAACGCCCTGCCCGACCACCTCGATGAGGACGTCAAGGAGGAGCGTTTCACCCGCTTCATGGAGGCCGCCCGCCAGGTCTCCGACGCCCGCATGGCGGCCAAGGTCGGCACCGTGGTCGAGGTGCTGATCGACGAGGTCGACGAGGACGGCGCGGTCGGGCGCTCCAAGGCCGACAGCCCCGAGGTCGATGGCGAGGTCTTCCTCGACGACGGCGACGGGCTGGCCCCCGGCGACATCGTCCACGCCGAGGTGATCGCGGCCGAAGATTATGACCTTTGGGCTAGCCCCCGGGGCAAGGTCGAGCCGCCGCGCAGATTGTTTCGCGGCCTTTCCTCTTGATAGGTTGATCATGTCGACCTAGCCCTATGTATGGGTGTATCACCTCGGTCCGTCTGACATTGTGATTGTCGGTGTAACGGAGGGGTTGGCCTTGGAGTTGCGCGAAATTGCGTTTGAGTTGGCGGATGCGCCCCTGGCCGTGCTGGACGGCAACGGGCTGCTGGTCGATGCCAATCCCGCCTTCTGCGCCGCCGTCGGCCGCCCTCGCGACCAGGTTCTGGGGACGCCGCCGGACTGGCTGGAAAGCCGCGAAGACGCTACCTGCGAGGTGTCGCTGCCCGATGGCCACCGGCAGCGGCTACGGGTGGCCCGGCGCCCGATCGGTCCCGACGGCAAGGCCGGCACGGTGCTCACCCTGGAGCGGCTCGGCGAGGCGGCGCGGCTCTGCCCCCTTGCGCAGACCTGCTCTTATCCCATCATTCTCGACACCATCGGCCAGGGCGTCTGCATTCATGCCGCCGATGGCCGCCTCGTCGAAAGCAACCGGGAGGCGCAACGCATCCTCGGCCCCTATCGCGATGCCGGCCTCGGCCCGGCCTGCGGGCTGCGCCGCCCCGACGGCTCGCGGCTGGCCGCCGAGGACTATCCTCTCGCCATCAGCCTGCGCACCGGGCAACCGGTAACCGATCAGGTGCTCCGCTTCGAGGCCGAGGACGGCCGGTTACGCTGGCTGCGCGTCGATTGCCGCCCCATCGGCCAGCCTGGAGCCACACCGATGGTGGCCGCCACCTTCGTCGATGTCACCGAGTTGCTGGAGGCGCAACGACGCACCGTCGTCACCGAGCAGAAGTTCCGCGCCATCTTCGAGAACACCTTCGAGTTCATCGGCCTGCTCAGCCCGGACGGCCGGCTGTTGGAGGCCAACCTCACCGCGCTGTCGTTCATCGGGCGCACCGAGCTGGGCGACCTCGCCGGCCTTCACTTCGCCGACACCCCCTGGTGGGAGCATTCGGCCGCCGACCGGGCCAAACTGCTGCAGGCGATTTCCTGCGCCGCCGATGGCGAGTTCATCCGCTACGAGACCACCCATGTGGACCTCAACGGCGGCATCGCCTATGTCGATTTCTCGCTGCGCCCCATGCGCGACGACGACGGCGAGGTGGTGTTCATCATCCCCGAGGGGCGCGACATCACCGTCCGCAAGCGGGCCGAAGCGGCGCTGATTTCGGCCAAACTGGAGGCCGAGGCGGCCAACCGCGCCAAGAACGAATTCCTCGCCACCGTCAGCCACGAGCTGCGCACCCCCCTCAATGCCGTGATCGGCTTCTCCGAGGCAATCCTGATCGAGGCGTTCGGGCCGGTGAACGCGGCGCGCTATGCCGAGTACCTGAAGCTGATCCATTCCGCCGGATTGCACCTGCGGTCGGTCATCGACGACATCCTCGACCTTGCGCGCATCGAGTTGGGACGCATCGAACTGGACGAGGCGGAATGTGATCCGGCGCCGATCATCAAGACCATCGTCTCCCTGCTGGAGCACAAGGCGGCCGGCCAGGACATCCGGCTGGACTGCACCCTGCCGACGCCCTTGCCGGCACTGATGGCCGACCACCGCCGGCTGCGCCAGGTGGTGCTCAACCTGCTGTCCAACGCCCTGAAATACACCCCGCCCGGAGGCAGCATCGCCATTGCCGCCGATGCGACCGACGAAGGCTTCGAGATCACCGTCACCGACGACGGCTGCGGCATCACGCCGGAAGTGATGGCGAGCATCTGGCAGCCCTTCCAGCAGGTCGATCCCCTGATTGCCCGCAAGAACGGCGGCGCCGGACTGGGCCTGCCCATCGTCAAGCATTTCGTCGAGGCGCATGGCGGGCGGATTACCCTGGCGTGCCCGCCGGCCGGCGGAACCGTGGCCCGCGTGCTGCTGCCTCGGGAGCGCATTGTCGGCCGCGCCTAGCCCCTCGCCCGATGGGACAGGGAATTTTCCGGGCGCCGATGTCTTCAGCCCACGGCGCGATGCAACTTTTTGATGAACACCCAGTAGGTGCCGAGGATGGGACTGACCTTGAGGTGGAGGCGCACCTTGTAGGACAGGCGGGCGACGGCGCAGTCGAACACCACGTTGAGCTGGCCGGCGGCGATGCCGTCACGGAATTCCCGCTCGATCAGCGAGTCGGCGGCCCAACGCGCCACCTCGTCGAAAAAATGGCGACCGACCAGAGGCCCCCAGCCCTCATCAGCACTGTCCGGCTCGGTGTCGTTATAGGCGAGCACGCGACCATCACGGTCCACCTCGACGGCCCCGAAGGGGATGCGTTGGGCGTCTTCCGCGCTTGTTCGCAGCAATGGATTTTCCGGGTCTCCTTCTTCGAAGGCGAACACCGTCATGTTCCACGGACCTGCCTTGGTGGTGATTGTCGGCATTAGATTTCTTTTTGCTTCGCCTCTTACCCAGGGCACGAATTTGACGTATTATCCCCAAGCGGTCCACAGGTAATCTCGCGGGGGAACATGGAGCTGAAGGAAGGCAACGGCCGACTGGAAGTCGATCTGCCGGCCGTGCTCGATCTGCCCATGGCAGCGGATTTGCGCGACACCCTGCTCGACGCGTTGTCGCGCGACAGTGCCGCCGACGTGGTTCTGAAGGCGGCTCAGGTGGAGCGCATTTCGACCGCCACCGTCCAGGTGGTGCTGGCCGCCGCCGGCGGCTTCGCTATGGCGGCACGCCGTCTGGAGGTTGAGGCGCCAAGCCAGGCCTTCGTCACCGCCTTTGCACAGCTGGGCCTGACGGCCGACCTCGATAAAATCAACTAGCAGGGGATTTGGTATGGGTAAGAGCGTTCTGGCGGTCGACGACTCCAAGACCATGCGGGAC